>JBDTSF010000373.1:0-24541 GCA_039931295.1 Nitrospirota bacterium
CGAGGATCGCCACACTCTGCCATGAGGTTGCCGTGTCGACTGCCAATATTTTCATTGGAGTGAGGCCTGCGCAAGGTCGGTGGCAGTCAGCGGCAGATTCGGAGTCATCTCGTGAAATGTGACCTGCACGCTCCCCTGTCCCCTTCCGTCTTCCAAGAAGATCTTAAACGGTCGCTGCAGTGGCCTATCGCCATCGCTTGACGCGGCATTCGGCTCGCCGATTGTACGAAAGTCCTCGTACTGAATCGTCGCTTCCGTCGTACCGGACTCTGTGAGCCGGTCTTCCCGAACGACATGTAATGCCTGCCGCTCGAACCACAGCTGCCGATGCATAAGAGGTGTCCCGTTGGGAGACGGACCGAAGACATCCAGTCGGTAGCGATCCCCTTCTTCCACAAGGACAACCGTCTCATCTTGTGAAATCTTGCCGGTACCCAACACGCCACCCATCGCCCACACACTCAATTGAAAGGGCCGTGCGAGCTTTCCCATCTCACTCATGTCAGAAGGATTGCCGGACAGGACGCGACCCATCGTCGGGAGTCGCAACCTGAACTGGTCGTTTGCCTGCACAAATTCAAAAAGTTCGGCGCCGACCGGGGTGAACCCGCGCAGACGCATGGCGTTCGGACGGCGATAGTACAACGATCCCTCCACCCGTGACGCAATAGGAATGATCCCACCTCGCACCTTCGCGCTGAAGAGACCTTTCATTGTCTGAATCGCCGCCTCCCGCTCACTCAGCAACACAGTCAGCTCCTCCACCGTCGCCTGCTTGAGCTGAACTTCTTCGCGCGGGGCAAACAATGCACAACCGGGTAAGAAAGTAAGGGCCAATACAGTCACGGCAATGGTTTTGACAAAAGAATGCCCTACGCTCCCTCTTCCTCTCCATCCCAACATGGTAAAAGAAAGGGGTGGGTGAGCCTCCCCTGTCCTTGTCCTAGGCGTGAGAACAGGATCCCGCAGGGTGCTCAAAAAGTTCATCCAGCAAGGCCACAGCGAGTGAAGGTCCGAGGCGTACCCTCTGGGGTACGTTGAGGATCTGAACGATGCGAGAACGACGCTGGGGGACTTTTTCGGCACCCTGTTAAGCCAAGACCACATCCAATGCCTCTCCTACTTCCCTAATGCCGATCAATTCGATCCCATCAATGGGATCCAGCTTGGCCAAGTTCCGTTCCGGCAACAGACAGCGTGTGAATCCCATCTTTGCCGCTTCACGAATCCTCATCTCGGCCTGACTGATAGCCCGCACTTCACCACCAAGCCCCACTTCACCCAACACCAACAATCCCGGCTCGATCGGCACTTCACGCAAACTCGAAGTCACTGCCGCCACAATGCCCAAATCGATTGCAGGCTCGTCGATATGCATCCCGCCGACGACATTCACGTAGACGTCTTGTCCGGACAGATGCATGCCCAGCCGCTTCTCCATGACCGCGAGCAAGAGCGAGACTCGATTCTGCTCCACACCGTTCGCCATTCGCTTCGGCATCGCATAACTCGTGGATGACACTAAGGCTTGGAGTTCGACCAGAATCGGCCGCGATCCTTCGAGGCTGGAGACCACGACCGATCCCGTCGTGCGCTGAGACCGTTCCGCCAAAAACAACTCTGAGGGGTTGCTCACTTCCTCCAGCCCGGAATCTTTCATTTCAAACACACCAATCTCGTTGGTCGAGCCAAAGCGATTCTTCACGGCGCGGAGAATACGAAAGCTGTGGCCCTTATCCCCTTCAAAATAGAGTACTGTATCGACGATATGTTCCAGTAGTCGCGGTCCGGCAATTGCGCCTTCTTTAGTGACATGTCCAATAATAAAGACCGGCACGCTGCTTCGTTTCGCGTACCACATCAATTGACCTGCCACTTCCTGCACTTGGCTGATGCTGCCTGGCGCGGAGGTAATCTGTTCTGTATACACCGTCTGAATCGAATCGACGACCATTGCAGCCGGCTGGATTTCCTGCGCCGCCTTGAGGATTTGTTCGAGTGAGGTTTCCGCCAGGATCAACAGATTCGGATGCTCGATGCCGAGCCGCTGTCCCCGCATCTTGATCTGCCTTGGGGATTCCTCCCCGGAAACATACAGCACCGGTTCTTTCTTTGAAGACAGTCGTGGGAGCGCCTGGAGCAACAGAGTGGTCTTCCCAATTCCAGGATCACCGCCGATCAAAATGACTGAGCCGGGAATCACTCCCCCACCCAACACCCGATCGAATTCACCGATCTGCGTCAGCCGCCGATCCTCACCGACCACCTCGATCTCAGCAATCGGCGTAGCCTTGGCCTGCGCCATCTTCATCGCAGCAGGCCGTCCCTTACCGGTCGGCGCCTGCCGTTCCTCTTTCATGGTATTCCAGCCACTGCAATCCGGGCAACGACCCAGCCACCGTGGCGACTGATGTCCGCAGGCCTGGCAAGAAAAACTCGTTTTCGCCCGCATGAAGATACGCCTCAATTAGGAGGGAACTCTGAACCGTATAGTAAAGGAGAGAAGAGGTTAATGGAAGATAGGAGTGTTGCGCAAAGATCTTAACCCCAGGGAGTTTGCGCTAACGTTTCTTGGAACCAGCACAATGGAAAGCGGCGGCAGCGTCCGAAAACTCAAGAGCGATAAGCAGCCGCTGTTCAGGGGTGCGCCGCCGGGCTTCGTCAATCGTCCTTTGGGCCAGCACGTCGCAAAGCACTCCGTCAGGGAGAGGAGAATGTGGCTGTGGGCTTCGCTTTCATAGGGCTATCTTACATGGAAACGTCTGCCCGTCATCACTCAGGATATATACCTTGTAGAGGCTCCCCCACCATGCCGGAAATACATTCGCCATACGACTCGGTTTCAGGCGACTACGCTAGGCAATAGAGTAAGATCGGGCACCTCGATAAGTTCATACTCATGCCTGCCACCGCTCCCAACCAACCATGGTTATGTACTATCACAAGACGCGACCCTATTTTCCTGTTCATTGGGGCATACCCACCTCCATACCGATTAGCCGAAACTGTACCAGCGATGTTCGATGAAATCTACCGATTCCACTCAGCCGCCGCTCACTGCGACAGCATGGAAAAACTGAGGGACTCAACGGGGCAGTAGGCTGGAGCGCCTTGTTAGAGAAAGACATAAATGGATATTCTGGTTCTTTTCCGCAAGTCTTGCATGGTTACCCGCGAAAATTCAGAATGTCCCCGTTTAATTCCCCGATACTCCACAGCAGCCTTCAGAGCCTTGCGTTTTCCGCCATAGACTGAGTCGGAGAATGTCCTCACAGCGATATCGCTGTGTCCTTGCAGCGTGACTCGCCAAGCATGGGTGTGGCTTGCCTCGTGGTCTACGCGGATGATGTTGCGGGGAGGAGGCATGGTGGAGAGCCTCAATATTTGACATAAGCGGCCTGCCGGAAGCAGGTCCCCTTGATGGAAGAGTTAGCCACCAATTACGACAACGGGCGGAACCCCGAAGTCCATGCCGGCGACATGAAAGGCAGACACAATTCTGTCTCCTTGGTTCGCTCTGAGGTCTTCAGGACCAACGAACCGTCCAAGCGAGGTGTTACCCGACCATGCCAAATTGCGCAACGCAATGACGTCACTGGTGTGGGATGAAGGGATACCTCTTGGCTTGAACGATACCAGGCCTTCAAACAGACGTATCTCACGACGAGGCGAAAGGTCGTGTATGGACCGCAAGAGATATGTGGCAGCGACCAGAACCCCGCAACCGAGGCCGACGTACCAATAGCGCGATTGCCCATTACGCTTTTCAACTGAGCGCCCAGTGGGATTGCCATTGGCACCAAAGGCTACCGACAAGGGCGCTTCAAGGAGTAGGTTTAACGGCGCCAGGCTGGTGTTGCAGATAGAAGCAATCTCGGCCTGAAGCTGCGAAAAGGATAGCGCCCGCGCTTCACCATCGCCAACAAGCAGGCCGCAGCTCTTGTCCTCGCTGGCGAAGCCGAGATCTACAAAGACCCACTCAGCAGACGCTCGAGTGATCTCGGCTAGTGTGGCAGCGCGAATGGTGGACATGGGGGCTACCTATAATTAGACTGATCCGAATAAGATACGGAGTTCTGGTTTTCAGTCCGTAAAACACGTCTTGGGATTTCTTGCCCAAGGTCGGTTAACCCCTTTGCGTTCAATTGTTTACTGTCTGCCACGCGGTTTATCACGGCATCTTATGCAGATCAGCATAACACCACCGCTTAAATTGTTCTTAACCAAGCGGACGGGCCAGACTGTTCTTCGCTACGCGCATCGAAGGCCCGTCCTCCATCTCAATAATCTAACCCCTCCAAGCTCGCTCGTTCTCGCCTTAGGGATGGGGGCTGATTGATCTTCCACTGCGCGCGTTCAACGAGGGCCTTCTCAGGCCGCGCGTTGCGCGAGCACAGAAGATCATCAAGCTCCATTCCCCTCCTCTGCGAGCAAGAAGGATGGTCCAGTCATCCGCTACATCTTTTTGCGCACATCCTTCCACTCTTTCGCCACCTTCGCCTTCCGTGGCGCCTCGCCTTTGGCCGGTTCCGGCACCATCACGGCATCAAGGCGTCGCTGCAAAAACGCTTCGGCAAAGGCTTTTGTGCGCCCCAAACCTATTTTGAGTGTCGTCCAGCCGGCGGCATGCAGTTCGTCGAGTTTCGCCCCAAACGCCTCCGGATTGGACGGCAGCACAACAATGTGCCCGACTGGAAACTTCTGCTCCTTGAGCCATTCTCTGGCTTGCGCGTTCACATGATCGTTGCGGCCCACCGCCTTGTCATTCGCCACCACATACAGCACGTTGTAGTAAAACTGCGTGAGCTTACCAAGTTCTGCCGCGGCATCAGGCATCGGGCGTCTGCCTTCGGCGTCCTCCATGAGTGCTGCCATCTCCACCGCCATCATCGGACTACGGCGTTCCCACACCGCCAGATTCGCGCCAGCTTCAGCCACCTGAACATTTGAAGCGGCTCCAGCGCGCACAGTGAATGGGATCGTAGCTTTTGCCTTTGGGGTATATGACAAAAGAGCCCGCCCGTCTCCACCAGTCATCGCAGTCGCGGCAACCTGACCGGCAACGAGAAGCTCAATGGGCTCCCCTCCTATGCCGGTCTCCGCCCGAGAGCCCTTCTGTGTGAGCGTCGCTTCAATAGTGGCTGGCTGGTTAGGAGCAGTGAGGCTATCGTGAACCGTCAAGATTATGGAAGTCTTCTCAGCCGCGGAGAGGATGGTGGTCGCGGTCAAAAAGAAAAGAATAGTGAAGAAGCCGGCTCTGCGGAAAAGAACGCTCATAGGCCGCACAGCCACCTAACAGGTTGCGGAAAAACTATGTGTGCAGGCAAATGTCACGAACCTTCACGTCTGATACAACAGGAGAAAACCAAGCAGGATGCTCAAAAAGGCCGTCCAGCAAGGCCGCAGCCGAAGAAAGCACCGGAGGCGTAGCCTCTAGGCTACGTTGAGGACGCTTTCAAGGCGAGAACGACGCTGGCGGGCTTTTTCAGCATCCTGCTAGAAGGTTACGCCTTCAGAGCCGCTATCACTTCAGTGACATGACCACCCACCTTGACCTTGCGGAAGATTGCCTTCAACTTGCCGGCCTGGTCGATCACAAACGTACTACGCTCGATGCCCCAATACTTTCTGCCGTACATATTCTTCTCTTTATAACAACCGAAGGCCTTCGAGACAGTGGCTTTTTCATCGCTCAACAAGGTGAAGGGCAAGTCGAACTTCTTGATGAATTTCTGGTGAGACTCTTTGCCGTCCAGGCTCACACCGAGAATCACGGCTCCCGCCTTCTTGATCGATATCTCGGCATCGCGAAAGTCACACGATTCCGTCGTACAGCCAGGAGTATCGTCTTTAGGGTAAAAATACAGCACGACTTGCTTACCGGAATAATCTTTTAACCTGACCGTGTCTCCCGATTGATCGGGAAGCGAGAGAGCGGGAGCCTTATCACCGACTGTGAGTTCCTTTGCCATCTTTATGTACCCCTTTTCCTCTTAATATCGAGGCCCGCTGCCGGGACCCGACCTGGTGCCCCCAGGCCCACGTGGTTGGTTCTTTTTGGGAGTCTCTGGATTGCCATAGGGACGAAGCGCGGGCGAATCCCAGATCACTTGGTCTCCCGGAGCCAGGTTCGCCGCTTCCATGAACTGTTGGCGCGCTTGCTCCGTATCGCCCAAGGCATACAAGGCTAAGGCATAATTATAGTGTGCAGGCCCCGATTGAGGAACCTCGGCCACCGCCTTGGAAAAATACTGCTTCGCTTCGTCGAATTGCTTCGCATGGTAGGCCAGCGTCCCTTGTTCCGTCAGGGTCATGACTTGGGGTTTCACTCCAGATTCGAGGGCCAATGGGACCAATGGCTTGGCCTTGCTCGTCAAGGAACAGGCGACTGATGCGGCGAGCACGAGAATCACCCCGAGCACGGGCAGACATCTTCTTACGCCGTGACGTTCCCGCAGTGGCTCACCCCTTCGCATGTTTCCGCGTCTCTTCCTCGAATGTCTTCCGATACAGAACTTCCCATTCCGCACTACCCTCAACGATTCCGCGCGAGTAGGAAGTTAACTTCGCTTTGACTTTTCGATCGATGTCTCCTTCTTGCGCCAACTCGAATGCGAGCACCCGCTTGATCTCTTTCAACACCCGCCCCTCATCGGCCCGCACTGTAACCAGTGAGCTTTTCTTGACCACTTGAAGAATGATGTGTGAAAGGTGGCTGATTTTATCTTCGCTCAACATATGGAACCCGTGAAAAGTAAAATGTAAAAAGTGAAAGGTGCTGAGATTGGAGGTTCAATCAGGAAACGTTTCACTTTTCACTTCTCACGTTTCACGCCCTACAGAATGATGCCCCGCTCCCGTGCCAACTTACCCTTCACCAGCGTGAACATCCGCTGATAATCCACGTGTCCGCGCTCGATATCTTGTTCGTAGACCTTCAACAGTTGCCGCACTTCAGCATTCAAGCGATCTTCAACCGACAGCTCCTCAAGAATGGCATGATCGATCTGTTGGACGAACGCCTTATGATCTCCAACCATTGCCACCTGCCCCTCCTGCTGCAGCTTAGTGGCGACCGACTCCGAGATGTGGCGAATCCGTTCTTTCGACAGTCTCATAATTAGTGGGCCGTGGAATATTCTCGTAGGATGCTCAAACAGTTCGTCCAGCAAGGCCGAGCCGATGAAAGCACCGGAAGCGTAGCCTCTGGGCTACGTTGAGGATGCTTTCGAGGAGAGAACGCCGCTGGCGGACTGTTTCAGCATTCTACTATCCGCTCGATTCGAATTGTTGAGGCATCCATAGCTCGTCTGAGCGCCGAGGCATCACCAAGAATGTGGCCGATGACATTGACGCGATCGGCTGGAACGGGATCCTGCCCCATGCTCATCGGTGTGCGACCGAAAAAAATAGCCAGGACCTGTCCTGCACCCCAAAACGCGACATCACCGACTTTGACCTGATTGGTTGCGGTCTCTCGATGGTCTTTCACCCCGGCCAGCTTAAAATAGAATTCTTCGCCCCACGTATTGACCGGGCTTTCTATCGGCAAAGCCGCATAGACTTCTTGCGCCGTTTTTGTCGACTTGAGCTCCGCATCCAGTTGCACGGATCCAACGGTAATGCGAATTTTATTGAGAAGATCCGCCATGGTGTTCGAGTCTAGCCTCCCGGGGACGATCAGGTTGAGCCCCACGACTTTACAGCCGTGGTCCCTTATGTGTCTTCGGCGGAACCCGCCGAAGCATGTCCTCCTTCGCCAAGGCTTCGGAGGACACCCGCTGCGCATTCCTCCACAGCTTTACAGCTGTGGCTTCCTGCGTAGGCGGGTGAAAACCCTTTCAGGACGCGGACTTTAGCTTGTTTATTCGGTGAAATCAAGGCTACAATCCCTCGTACATATGCTCGCGTCATCTTTCGTGCTTCTCAAAGGTATCGGCCAAAGTTCCGAACGTCGTCTCTGGCAGGAGGGCATCCTCAACTGGACGTCATTCCTCCGATCTCCAACCCTACCCGGCATCTCCTCGACCAGAAAAGAGTGGTATGACCACGAACTCGCGACCGCTCAATCACGCTTGGATGCAGGTGACGCGCACTTCTTCGGCGCCTGCTTGAAAAGTCGGGACCACTGGCGCCTCTTCGAAACATTTCGCCCCCGCACGCTCTATTTGGACATTGAAACGACAGGGATGCCCGCGCGCGAGGGGCATGTCACGGTGGTCGGACTCTATCGAAACGGTCACATGACCAGCCTCGTTCGAGGGGAAACGTTAACCGAGGACCGATTGCACGCAGAACTGGAACAGACAGACCTCTTCATTACATTCTTCGGCAGCGGGTTTGATATTCCCTACTTGCAGGCAAAATTCCCCCGATTGAATTTCAAAAAACCGCATTTCGATCTCTGCTTCGCGGCGCGCAGACTCGGCTTGCAGGGCGGACTGAAACGCATTGAACAGGACATGCACATTACTCGCGAGACCGATGTGATGGGACTCGATGGATGGGAAGCCGTCCGCCTCTGGCACCAGTGGTGCGCAGGAAACGAGGCCGCACGCGATCTGTTACTGAGGTACAACGCGGCCGATACTCAAAACCTTGAACCGCTGGCGGCACAGCTCTATGACCAGATGGTCTCTCGATTCGGCCCATCTTCTGTAGGATTTCCAATTGCCAGCAGCCAAAATCCGATCGAGGTCGCACAGTGACACAACCCCAACAGTGGACTGGAGCCGGTCGAACCGAAACAGGTTATGTTCGCGCCTCGAATCAGGATGCACTGGCTCTTCTGAATGACTGTGGCGTCTGGATGGTGGCAGACGGAATGGGTGGGCACCCGGCAGGAGATGTTGCGGCCAAAACCGCCGTGGCTATGGCCACAGAGCGGGCGCGAGCGCGAGCATCCTGGCTGCACGATCACCCAAACTGCGCTGCGGAATTCATGACAGACGTGGTGACGAGCGCCAATCGGAGAATTCATGATCTCATGCTGGAACAGTCCTCCTTGAGAGGGATGGGGACAACCTTTGTCGCCTTGGCCATCACGCCAACACCGATACCGGTCGCCCATATTGCCCACTTGGGCGATAGTCGAGCCTATCTCTATCGGGCAGGGCAGCTCACACAATTGACGCGCGATCACACCCTCGTTCAACAATTAGTGCAGCGCGGCTTGATCGATGAGGCCAGCGCGCTTATACATCCTGAGCGTCATGTCTTGACTAAAGGCTTAGGGATGGACGCCGACATGCAACCGGAGCTGACCTCACTACCAGTAACGCCTCACGATCTGATCATCCTCTGTAGCGACGGACTCACCAAAATGTTGACGGATGCAGCCATGGCATCGATACTCTCGCACACGAGCGATAATCCCGACCAAGCCTGCCACGATTTGATCGAGGAGGCGCTGAACAGAGGGGGAGAAGATAATGTGACCGTAATCGTTGTGGCGTGGGGACCGTCGGCTGTCACGGCAGTTTAGTCATTGACAAGACTCTCTCAGCCCTGTAGCCTCAAGTTCCAGCCAGGCAGTCTTTTCCCCCGTTTCCCTTGTGAACCAGGCCGGAGAATTATCATGCGCGTGCTCGTACTGTTTCGACTCATTGTGCTTCTGCTCATCGGAGCAGTATGGTGTGTCCCCACAGCGATGAGTGCGCCCGCAGATAATACCGAACTCGAAACGACGGTTCGCGCCCTCGTGCAAGCCAATGCTGAAAAAGATTTCTCCGCCATGTCCAAGCTGATGGCCCACGACGCCGATATCGTCAGCTATTCCATCGGAGGGCGGAAATACGTGGGATGGCCTAACCTTGAACGGGATATCAAGGAAGAATTTGCGAAAGTTTCTGCGCTCGACCTTCCCATTTCCGAGCTCAAGGTGTGGTCGAAGGGAGATATTGGCTGGTACACGATGGAGTTGGACTATGTGCGTGTCCTCGGTCAAGGACCAGACCAGCAACGCACTGCCATGCCGTTACGGGAAACAGGTGTGCTTGAGCGTCGAAACGGCCGGTGGATTCTCCTGTCCTGGCATGAGTCCTTTCGCAATGCCGGGGGTATGTCGCCTGTCGACAATCAGCTGAATGTCGTTGCGCCACGCACGGTGGCTTCATCGGCCGGCCAACCAGTCGTACAGGACCTGAGCGGAGAATGGGACATTCTTGAGGTGGAGGACGACAAGGCTTACAAGGCCACACTCGATAAAGCCGGCAACGGCCCCTATACTCAACACGGAGGACGGTTCGTGACCACGAAATTTTCCGACCGTCTTTGGCAAGGCACTTGGCAGCAGCCGGGCAACGATCGTGAAGGAGGATTTGAACTCCTCCTCTCCGAGGATGGGACCCAGGCCAAAGGCGTGTGGTGGTATTCTCGCGTCGGCACCCAGAAGAATATTCCTCCTCGTGAACACGGCGGAACCTATCAATGGAAACGGTTGACCTCGCCGCCATCTGTACGATGACATCTACCTATCACATAGACGCATACAACCGGCAGACCGCATCTACATGTGACCATTTTTTGTTCTTGGGAGGTTTTATGCGTCAGACACTTCTCACTTTGCTCGCCAGTATCTGTCTTGCTACCCCTGTGTTCGCAGACGGTGGTCACGATCACCATGCCGTTCCAACACTCAAAAATCAAACGGAGACGACCGTCTCAGTTCAGGGCAATGTGGTCACCCTCACCTTCGGTCCCATCGACCTCCCAGCCGCTCACGAAGGAGATCTGGCCGCGTCGATGCCCAAGCATAGTTTTCAGCTTCCCAAGGATATGTATATGGTGGGGTATAAAACAGCGGTCTTCACCAAAGAAGGCAAACCTCTCCCCAAGAACTATCTTCACCATATTCTGATGCTCAACAACAGCAAGCCGAGCGTCTCATGCGACGGTGAACCGCTGTTCTTTGCGGGAGCTGGACTGGAGATGACCGAGACGCGTTTCCCTGAAGGCTATGGAGTCAAGCTTGCCAAGAATGACCATCTCATGTCGATCGTCGCGTTTTATCATAAGGCGCCGGTGACCAAAGATGTCATGGCGACATTCACCATGTACATGGCGCCCGAGGGCACCCCGGTCAAGGAAATGGATGTGTATCAAGTGGGCGTCAACATTGTGTGCTTCAGCAAGTTCTCTCAGCGAGGCCCAAACCAGACAGACGAAGGGATTGAAATTAATTCCGGAGTCCAGGTTCACCGGGAGCCGCTCAAGTTTGCAATGGATGGCTGTGTGAAGTTCGCCTATCCCCATGGCCATGACGAACTCCTCATGATCGGGCTGGATAATATGACCAGAAAGCAAACCCTGCTGCGAACGGTTCCCGATGTCGACAAAGACGGAACCTTTCTCCAGTTTCAACCGCATCAAGTCTATCAGGATAGCCAGGGATTTCCTGTGACGAAGGCGGACGACTATGAAATGGTCATGGTCCATCATCATCCGTTACAGAAAAAAGAAGCCCAACATGGGATGGGAAACTATTTGCTGTATATGACCCCCGGCGCCTGCCCTTCGACGTCCCCTTCGCCGCTCGCGCTCAGATAGACACCACGCACACCATGGTACCCGCCGTAGAATCTTCGCGGGTACCGAATCCTGCGTGCCCTCCCATTTCTTCGCCGCCCTTTCGGCGAACACCCTTGGGATCCCGAAACTGGGAACTCGCCCCGTGCAGGCACCTCGTCATGTACACCTTCTCCGCATTCGTCATATGACAAGGGTGCAGCCCGATGACGAGCACGTTGCGGAACAATCTGCTCGTCCATTGGGCAATACCCGTGGAACGCACACTGTCTGTCCACGCATGTGACAAAATTTGCCTCAGTGTGGGCTATTCGACTCTCCCGTTCGAAACACATGCGGTTCTCACGGGCATTGAAGATGATTTCAATCGAAAAATCCGAGGGCCGGGAGAGGCGAAAAACATTTTTCCACAATCTGTTAGGTACACCTCTTCTCCATTCAAAATACGCTTGATTCCTTACATCATGAATCCTTTCTATGCTTAATAGAGGCACCCCCTAAGTCATCCTCAAAAGGATAAATCTGCTAGCTGAACATACTCTGGCCGTGTATACTCTCGCCTGTACATCTTTGAACATATAGGGATTTCATATTCCATCTGCATGTCCGCCAACAGGAGGGATGGTGCTCGCGCACTCTCTAGTCGTTATGACAACACACCTTCCGCATACCGACATCCTTCCTTATTTGGAAAACGAACTCCTGAACGTCGTCACGCAGTTTTCCGCCGAACTGGGAGCGATGACCGACCTGACGGCAATCGGGAATCGGATTATCCAAGAGCTCTGCCGGGCAGGCGCCACGACACATGGGGCGCTGTTTCTACTGGATCGCGAGCACGAATGTTATCGCCGAGTCAGCATGATTGGCTCAGTCTCCCCTACACTGATGCCACTGACGTTCGCTATGGATCATCCTCTGCTCCACCACCTACTGACAACGAACAGGATCATCACACGGGACGATTTGGCTGGCGATCTCCAAGAAGCCGATGCTGGAGGCGGCGCACATGCGGCGATGGAACGCTTACAGGTGACACGCCTTATGCCTCATTTCATTAAAGACCGCCTCATCGCCTTCTCGCTCCTCGGCACAGCAACACCTGTCGCTGAAGAACACGCACGGACTGCATCTGTACTCGCTGCACTCGCACAAATCGCCACAAACGCGCTTGACACGATCGTGCTCTACGAGGATCTTCACCGTTCACATATGCTCATGAAACGCACGGATCGACTGAAATCCCTTGAAACAATCGCCGGCGGCTTTGCCCATGAAATTCGAAACCCCCTCACGTCGATCAAAACGTTTATCCAATTGGCTCCACAACGAAAAGATGATCCTGAATTTATTCATGGATTCAGCAAAATGGTCCTCGACGATGTATATCGGATCGAACGGCTGATTCAGGAAATCCTCGACTACGCACGATACATGGAGCCCAAGTTGACGGATGAGGACTTTAACGACATCGTCTCCTCGTGTTTGTATTTCATCGACGTCAAGGCCAACCGTCAGGGGATCAAAATCGAAAAAATGCTGGCGCCTGACCTGCCGCGTGTCATGCTGGATCGACAGCAAATCAAGCAGGTCCTGCTCAATCTTCTCTTGAATGCCGTGGACTCGATGGCCAAATCGGGTGGTCGGTTACGCGTGCAGACTCGAACGCTGGCAAAGCCGGGAGGCAATGTGTGGGTCCACATCGAAATCGAGGACACCGGTGAAGGCATTCACGAAACGAATCTCGATCATGTGTTCGATCCATTTTTCACAACGAAACACGCGAGTGGAGAGCACGAGGGGACGGGACTAGGCTTGACGATCGTCCATCAAATTATTCAAGAACATCACGGCGAAATTCGAGTAGAGAGTTCGGTTGGTGTCGGCACCACGTTTTTCGTGAGCCTGCCCGCGCTACCCGCATAATTGTCAACACCCTATGGACACCAGCATGAAAAAACGCGTGTTATTAATCGATGACGAGGCCCGGGTTCGAGCCTCGTTGAAAACGGTTCTAGAGCCGACCTACGAAACAATCCAAGCCGCCGACGCCCAAGAGGGCCTCGACCTCTTTCGCAAGGAAGCGCCACATTTAGTGCTCCTTGACGTGATCCTGCCAGGTACCGACGGGCTTTCGGTGCTCCAGACTCTCCGTGCTGAAAGCCGAATGGTGCCGGTCATCATGCTGACAGGAACGAAATCGGTCAAGACTGCTGTCGATGCCATGAAGTTCGGCGCGGCCGACTATCTGTCGAAACCCTTCGACGTGGAAGAACTCCGCCTCATCGTCGAGCGCGCGCTCACGGACCAGGAACTCCAACGTGAGGTGAAACAACTCCGGGCGCAAGTCGTTCAACGCTATGCCTTTCACAACCTGATCGGCAAAAGCCCCTCGATGCAAGGCATCTATAGCAAGATCGAACAAGTCGCCGACAGCCGCACCACCGTCCTCATCACCGGGGAAAGCGGCACGGGGAAGGAACTGGTCGCGAAAGCGCTCCACTATAACAGCAGCAGGCGCGAGCGGCCCTTCATTGCATTGAACTGCGCCGCCCTTCCTGAAACGCTGATCGAGAGCGAGCTGTTCGGCCATGAGAAAGGCTCGTTCACGGATGCGACAGCCCGTCGAGTCGGGCAGTTTGAGCTCGCCCATACCGGCACACTCTTCCTCGACGAAATCGGCGACCTCAGCGCCATGACACAAGCGAAGCTCTTGCGCGTGTTGCAAGAACGAGAATTCACCAGAGTCGGTGGGGTGCAATCCATTAAGGTCGATGTACGCATCTTGACGGCCACGAACAAAAATCTAGAAGAGCTCGTTCGCAAGGGGCAATTCCGCGAAGACCTCTACTATCGCATCAACGTCATTGCACTTTATTTGCCTCCGCTCCGGGAACGTGGGGAAGACGTCCCCCTGCTCGCCAAACATTTCCTGGCAAAACGAATCGAAGAAGACAACCGGCCATCCCAAGAGTTCTCTAAGGATGCGGTCGATCTTTTGTCTCGCTACCCTTGGCCGGGGAATGTGCGAGAGATGGAAAACATCATCGAACAGGCGTTCATCTGGTCCAAGGGATCGGATACCATCACCCCCGAACATCTCCCGATCATTCTCAAGGAAGACTCCCGATCTTCTTCCCTCCGCGACGACACCCTTGCTGGGCGACTGTCGCTCGAAAAAGCCGTGATGGAATTCGAGCGAGAAATTATTTTAGACGCTCTCAAGCGAACCAACTACATTCAAACCCATGCCGCCAACCTCTTGGGAATTAGCCGCCGGATGCTCAAGTACCGCATGGACACGCTGGGAATCGGCAGGCCTGACCAGGAGGGCAGCAGTGAGCCTCCAGTCCTCGCGCATGAATAGCGCGACAACTTCCCTCATTCCGTCTTGCGCATAGCGCGGTGGCCATCCCCCCAACAAGAAAGTGGCCAAAACTACTCTGCACTGCGCGCGTCGAACGAGCACCTTTTGATTGCACGCGTTCCGCGAACACGAAGGGCGCCTCTCCGCTCTTTCTCTCTCGACCTGGGGCCCATCAAGGCTGCAGCTC
Organism: Nitrospirota bacterium; assembly: GCA_039931295.1. Classification (GTDB taxonomy): domain Bacteria; phylum Nitrospirota; class Nitrospiria; order Nitrospirales; family Nitrospiraceae; genus Palsa-1315. The sequence continues at coordinate 15,081 of JBDTSF010000373.1, forward strand.
GTACTATAGGAAACGCCTTGATTGCGGAGACCCGCTCCAGCGTTAGTTCTGTAAGTCGAGGAAATATCGTATCAGCAGTTTGCTGAAAACTCAGTTTTTTTGCGCGGCAAGGTCCACTGGTCATAGGTAGGTTGATAGTGCCGGATTACCGCAGGGTGCTCAAAAAGGCTGTCCAGCAAGGCCGCAGCGAGCGAAGAGGTGAGGAGGTACCAACCGCACTTTGTGTGGCCGTTCGCCCATATAATGACTCTTGGCGAACGGAAAATACGCTCCAGTTCTTCCGAGCCTCTGAGCGACGCGAGAACGCCGCTGGCAGACTTTTTCAGCATCCTGTTAGCTGGCTTCACACGGGTCTACGCCATCGACTGCAAGGCATAGGCGATTCGCCTACAGGCTACCTCCATCGCCAACACGTGCATCAAGACTGACCGCTCGACTCCGACGAAAAACCTCGCAAAGACCGCTCTCGCGTCGACGTTCGTCACGTGTTATTGGTTGCTCCTCTCAAAACCGGCTACGACATCTTGGCGGGAGTCATGCGCATTACGAGTGAACTTCTCCAACTTCCTGATCACGAGAAGGATTCGAAGTCTGAAGGCTTGTGAACGAACCCGTCTGGTTGATACGCGAGAAAAATCGCAGACACAGAGCCCGGATGCTGCCAGCCAGCAATATTCGCCAGAGTGTGTACCAAAACCGCCGAGACGGCAGGCGAAACAGGCGCGTGGAGCCGTGAGGAATAGATGTCGACATGAACCAGCAAGTTGATCAACCGAACGGCGAGCCCACCCTGCCGTTAGGTGTGTGCGGCGACGTAGGGTTATCGTGAATGACGCAGGCTAAGACTGTGCGGCTTGATGATAGGCCACTTGGTACGCTTGAGCCAATCCTGCGCAGTGACACCGTACCGGCGCGACTGAGCCGGTCAACGGCGGAGAACATCTGAGCCCAACTCATTCCCGACTCGGCGGCCAGCGCTTCAATCGTCAGCGGTCCTCTCTTTTTCAAGGACGTGATGAGCATTTCGTCTGTGAGGATTGACGGAGTAGACGGATCGATAACAACAGTCAAGGTGGCCTCTATCGGAGCAGTGAACAGCATCCATGCTAGGCAGACAGCAGGATCATCTTTGAAATGATCTTAGTCCCGCGAGCCAGGGAGTCAAGGACTTCGCGAGTTTCCTCTGCAACACATGGACGGTCACCGCAATACCTCTGGCCTACGACGAGAAGAGACCCGCAAGACCGGTCGGTAGGGTGCCACAATATTTCCTATCTGATCGTGGGTTAGCCATATAATTCATGACGATCCGTCGTGAACTCGCCCGAGAGCGGATTCCGTGTGAAGCAGTACTCGCCTGTAAAGACTCAGACGTACTCGTTCCGTCCTGCGTTTGACGAACGCTGCTTCACGCGCAAGAGCAGTGGATCGTCGATTGTAGAAGAAGCGCTCAGGAGTACTGCGGCCTATGGACTATTTTACCGCTGTTTGTCCTATCAGTTGGAAAGTTCGCTTGAGCATCGCCGAGGTTTTTGGTGTTTCGAAGAAAGAGTGAAAGATGTCATGCACGACAGTCCGGTGTGCCGCATGGTCGGCTTGAAATTGCTTGAGCGCGTCAGATCGACTCGCCCCCGTATAGCCCATGCGGATCGCGCACCGCTCCAGTTTATCCTGTCGATCCGGCAACGCGTGTGTTTGCATATCGTGCACCATCTGCAGTTTATGTTCAACGTCCCTGAGGAACTGATAGGCGCGGGTGAGGGCGGTTTGTTGTTTCAACGACAGAATGTCCACACTGTGAAGCCGCGCCAACGAACCGATGGTCCCTCGGTCCAAGATCTCAGGCAATCGATGACCGGCAAGCACTTGAATGGTTTGGACCAAAAACTCAATCTCGCGGATGCCTCCGCCTCCCAGCTTCACGTTACGCTGCTCTTGCCCGCGTTCCGCCATCTTGGCATCAATCCGTTCCTTCACGGATCGGACCTCCTCCACGATTGCAAGTCCCTGTTCGACAGCCCGCCGTTTCGATGAAGGTGCCAACACAAAAGGCCGCACCAGCTTAATGAACGATTTCCCGACCTCCGGCGATCCGGCAATGGGCCAGGCCTTCAGCAAAGCCAACCGTTCCCATGCCTGTCCCCTCGTCCGGTAGTATGTATCGTACTCATCGAGCGAGCGAGTCAGCTGGCCTACCGAGCCTTCTGCCCGCAAACGGAGGTCCACGCGATAGAGATACCCTTCATGGGTCTGCTCGGTCAGCGCCTTCGTCAGCTCCCGCGCGAGAATTTCAAAGTATTCTTCATTGGACAGGCTGCCCTGCACGGGACCCTTTGCGTTCCTACGCCCTGACACAACCCGTCTGGTTTCCCCTTCATGGGATTCGCAAACATAGAGCACGTCGACATCGGAGCTATAGTTCAGCTCGTGCCCGCCCAACTTCCCCATCCCAATGACCGTGAAACCGGTCTCCACCCACCGCCCCTGCCGATTCCGATGCATGGGAACACCGAACTGGGTGCGTAACCCGCCATCCACAATACGGTAGGCGGCATCGATCAGAATAGAAGCCAGATCCGAGAGGGAAGCCGTTGTTTCCACCACATCGGCTAATCGAAGGAGATCGCGCACACCAATGCGCAACATCTCTCGACGGCGGAATCGTCTGAGCGCATCCAACTTGAGTTCAGTGGAGGTGACCGTCTCCAAACTTTGCCGGACCGTACGTTCCATCCCCACCCTGGTCGGCGCAGTAGACAATACATTCTGTTGAGCCAACCAGTACAGCAGCAGAGGGTCGTGGACGAGGGTGCGGGCGAGCGAGTTACTATTTCCGAAGATCGTGCACACCAAGTCCACCATGCGAGGAGCGGTGCCCAGGTATTCCAGCACGGCCGACCGGCTGACTCCGCTCGCGAGCCAACGTTCCCATTGGTTCAGAGCCAGATCTGGATCGGCAGTCCTCCCGATGGATTCAAGTAAGGCGGGCAAGATACCCGCCAACTGATGACGCTGCTGTGGATCGCCTGCCATCGACTGTAAGTTTGCATCGGCCTCCTTGATGCGCTGAAGTCCGTAGGGTCGAAGAATGGCTTCAACCTGAGCTGGTTCCAACTTTGGCGCTAATAGGACGGGGGTTGGGTCTGGCCGAGCACCCTGATCGAGCATAGAAACAGGACGACTGCGTGGCCCCGGCTTCTTGGGATGAGCTGCCATAGGCGGGCATTATACTGATACATTGCCGCTCGCACAACGAACCATGGTTCGGCTATACTCCGAATCATGACGGACGGGCTTGGATCACGTGAGTCGATCATCAAGACCCTGGCTTCCCTGTGTCCTGATGTCGATGATGAGATTATTCAGGATTTCGTGTCTCGGATGGACCCCGAGTACTTCGAGCGGTTCCCACCGGACACCATTGCACACCATATTCAGCTTGCCAGCCGGCTTACTCCTGACCACCCCTGCGAATTATCGATCCTCGACAAACAAGCAGGGCAATCGGAAATCAGCATCGTCGCCTACGATTATTTCTCAGAATTCGCCGCCATCTGCGGGGTGCTCTCGGCCTTTGGACTCAATATTGAAGAAGGACGGATCTATACATTTATGGGGGCCACGACCTCTCCCTCAATGGCCAGCCGACCTAAAGGCCGTCCAGGCCTCAGCCGCAAGAAAATCGTCGATGTCTTCCTGGTCCATCCCATAGAGCACGCGGGCTTTCCCTTACCGCAACATCATGCCCTCCGACAGACAATCAGCGAGGTGGTTCAACTGCTGGACGCCGGTCAGTACGAAGAGACGCGTCAATATGTCAACCGCCGTCTCGTTGAACGATTGGACAAGCAGCGAAGCGCCTTTACCGGCCTGCTGGATACGGTGCAGATTACCTTCGACAACAGTCAGTCACCGACTGACACGATCATGGACATCCAATCGGATGATACGCCGGCCTTCCTCTATGCGCTGGCAAATGCCCTGGCCATGCGCAACATATATATCACCAAGGCCCAAATCGAATGCGACGGCGCCAAGCTGCACGATCGTTTCTTCGTCAGGAATCGCGATGGGCAGAAGCTGACCGACTCTGCCGATCAACAGCAACTACGACTGACCGCTGTGCTCATTAAACAATTCACACATGCCTTGACCTGGGCGTCCGACCCGGCGAAGGCGCTGGCATCCTTCGACCAGTTCCTGGATCTCATCGTGAAAGACCAAGGGAAGAAGAGCAAGAACCAGGCACTCGACTTCGTCAGCGACAAAAAAACCTTTCCGTTGCTCGCACAACTGCTCGGTGCCAGTGACTTCTTATGGGAGGATTTTCTCCGACGCCAGCACGACAACCTCCTACCGCTGCTGACAGAATACCGAGATGCCCCCCTGATCAAGCCGCAGGCGACCCTCCGGAAAGAGCTTGGCCGTTTGGTCATGCGAGCCAAGACAGACGAAGCCAGAAAAGACGCCTTAAATCGGTTTAAAGACCGTGAGATGTTCCGGATCGACATCAAGCACATCGTCGAACCTTCAAGCAACTTCCCGGACTTTTCGCTGGCACTCACGGAACTGGCAGAAGTCATCATGGAACGAAGCCACGCAGACTGCAGTGCGAAGCTGGAACAATCGTATGGAGTCCCACGGCTTGCCAACGGAAAGCCGTGCCCCATCGCCATCATGGGACTGGGAAAATTCGGAGGGAGGGAACTCGGCTACGCCTCAGACATCGAGGTCCTGTTCGTCTATGGTGGATCCGGAAACACCAATGGCAAGAATGGAATTGAGAATAGCGAATACTTCGAACGGCTGGCACAAGAACTCCTGGGATGGATCGAAGCCAAGCAGGAAGGCATCTTTCGCATTGACGTCCGGCTTCGACCGCACGGGGGCAAGGGTGCATTGGCCAATGCATTCGAGGAGATCTGCCGATATTACAGTCCAACTGGCCTAGCCGCGCCATTTGAGCGGCAAGCCCTGATCAAGTTACGACATATCGCCGGGAACTCCGCACTAGGCCACAAACTGGAAGCTCACCGAGACTCTTTCGTCTACGGAAACGCCCCCTGGGACATTCCCACAGCATTGGAGCTCCGGAGACAACAGCTTAAGCAGCTCGTCGCCCCAGGAAAAGTCAACGTGAAGTACAGTGCGGGAGGACTCATCGACATCGAATACGCCGCGCAATATCTGCAAGTCATGCATGGCCATAAGCACCCAGGTCTACATACGCCCAATACCCTGCAGGCACTCGCCGCTTTGGTGAATGCGGGGTTGATCGCGCGCACCGATGGAGCCGGTCTTCGAAAAGCCTATATCTTCTCCCGGATTCTAGTCGACGGATTACGAATGGTCAGGGGAAACACCAAAGACCTTGTACTCCCTCCTCCTGATTCAGAAGAGTTCGTCAGCCTTGCTCGCCGCATCGGCTATACACGAGACGACTGGCGAGCCGGCGCACGAGAATTACAGTCTGATATCCAACAGCACATGACACTCACCAAGACTTTCTACAAACGGACGTTCGGAGCGTTATGAGGGGGAACGGGAGAGTGGCCTGTGGATCTCCTGTGCTCGCGCAACGCGCGGCCGCAGAAGGGTGGGAAGGGAGCAGCCAGACGGTCTCCTTCTTGCTCGCAGAACGCGCACGATAGGAATGTGCTCGTTCGATGCGCACACGGGGAGATCAAGCAGGGCCACCCTCCCTGAAGAAAAAACGAGCACGTTTGGAGGACACGAGTTTCGTCAGCAGTAACCGAACCTGCGATGCCCATCAAATGACTCTATCGGTACACTCAGTGCGCCCGTAAAGTCGCATCCGACGCTCCATCTCTTTAGAAACCAGTCTCGTGTATTATCCAGACTCCTTAGACGCGCCCACTGTGATACCCCGCTTTCTAGCTCACTCAGGATCCACTCTCTGCAACCATCCCCATGCGATTGCCAAAACTCCAATCAAACAAATGTATTGTGCGCCATTCATTAAAAAAGCAGCGGTCATGTTAAATCTCCTTTCGAATGAGTTGAATCTGCGTGCTGAAGGTATGTGATGCACGGGGCGTGCCGCTCAACATCCTTTAGCATAGAATTCTCAACATATTGAGATTCTTATTAGTTTTTCTATAACATGAAGGAGCATCGCTAAAGCTCGGCTAACTTCCACGACGGGCCGCGGCCCGTCGTGGGCTCAGCCCACGACAGATCGTGGGTTGCTCGTTCTGAGGGAATGGAGCGCGAGGTCGTACAGGAGAGGGTTATTCTATTACTTCAGCTAGAAACCGGCCGCTTCAGACCAAACTGCTTCATCCGGCTGCGCAATGTGCTGGGAGGAATCCCCAGGCGCGCGGCTGCACCATCGGGACCTTCGATGTGCCAGTTTGTCAGCGTAAGGGTCTGCAGGATGTGCCGTTGTTCGAGATCTTTGAGACCGGCGGGTGGTGGCAACACCATGGAAGGGGCACCCTGCGAACCCAGGATGTGTTCGTCGATCCGCAAGAGAGGATCACGAGAAAGAATCATCGCTCGCTCAATGACGTTTTCCAGTTCACGGACATTGCCAGGCCAGGTGTAGCGAATCAACCGTTCTAGAGATTCCTCGTCAATATCCTTGCACGAACGGCCGAGTTTCACGCCATATTGTTTCAGAAAATGTCGAGCCAGTAGGGGGATATCATCAGGGCGATTCCTGAGTGGAGGCACGTTGATAGGAAAGACGTTCAGACGATAAAATAGGTCCGCCCGAAATGTGCCGGCTTTGACGGCGGCGGGCAAGTCGCGATTGGTGGCGGCTATCACGCGAACATCAACCCGAACGGGCTGTTTCCCACCCAGACGATCAACCATGCCGTCTTGTAGGACTCGTAACAACTTGGCCTGTGTCTCTAAAGGCATTTCACCGATTTCATCCAAGAAGAGGGTTCCACCATGGGCCAGCTCAAACCGGCCCTCGCGTGCGCGGTCGGCCCCGGTGAACGCGCCTCGTTCATGACCAAACAATTCACTTTCGACCAACCCTGCTGGGAAAGCGGCGCAATTGACCCGAACCATGGGTTTCAGGTGCCGGGGGCTCCAATCATGGATCGCTTGCGCAACTAACTCCTTGCCGGTTCCCGTTTCACCCGTAACGAACACGGTCGTCGGTGTGGACGCCACGTCGCGTGCAAGGCCTATCATATGCCGAAAGGCCAGGCTCTTCCCCACCAATGAGCCTACGTTCTTCATGAGTTTCAGTTCTTCGGTGAGGTAGATGTTTTCCTTGGCAAGTTGGTCTCGCAATCGATCGATCTGTTCGTACGCTTGGACATGATCGATCGCATAGGCGATCTGCATGGCCACCTGCGTCAAGAACTCGAGGTCCCCTGGATCGGGAGCACCCGACTCTATACTGCCAATATTGAGAATGCCTACACATCTGTCTCTCACGAGAAGAGGCAGATTGATCATTCGCCCAAGGCCTTCTTGAACGTACCATTTGTCTTCAAGAAAGACCTGATCCCGCTGCAGGTCAGGACGGATGTGTAGAGTTTTATGATCGTAGACCCAGCCCATACCGCTTCCAACACGTGGAACAAGGGCATCTCGTTGTAGCACCACCTGCGCTATCGTCGTGGCCATGACATAAAACCTGAACCCGTCGACCTCACGATCGTATTGGGTGACAGACGCCCGTGCCCACGGAATGACCTTCGTAATCTCGGCTGTAATCACCCCCCATAGACTGTGCATATCCCGCTGTGAATTGAGCACAACAGCGACAGCTAAGAGGGCTCGATAGTTTATTTCAATCCGGTCCATAGGCCTGCCTATATTATTTATCTAACCCGACAAATTGAATCACAGAGCTTGCGCCCATGTCTATGCCATCACATGAGAACACTAGATTATCCAACACAGGCCCATACTGCTCGTCCTGATATGTCATTTGGACAATCGAATGAGGAGAGGAAAGGAGAGAGCAACAGGGTTAAGCCTTGCAATCAACTAGCAGGGGGGTCACTGCGGTAAAAACGGCGTCTACCTCTCAATCGCGAGGGGCGGACGCCGTTGTCTCGTTTGCCTTATGACGAGAGCACTACTGAGGCGCGTGCCGCTCGGGACAGGCGAGAAGGGCGCGACTAGATATTCAAGGTTCTGGGATCGAAGCTCTGAAAACCTAAAACTTCGGACATCGAACCGTTGTCGATCTCACCTGTCGCACTTTTCCCGCCAGTCTCGCTTCTCTCGCTTGAGTGCGATTTACACATCGTAGTACAGAACATACTCGTACGGGTGCGGGCGCAACCGCATGGGGTCGACTTCTTTGGCTCGTTTATAGCTGATCCAGGCTTCAATCAGATCCTTGCTGAACACCCCGCCCTTGAGGAGAAACTGATGATCCTGTTCGAGATTGCGTAACGCTTCGTCGAGACTGCCCGGCATCGTGCGAATTGCCGCCGCTTCCTCAGGCTCCAGGTCGTACAGATCCTTCTCAGCCGGCTCGCCAGGATTGATCTTATTCTCGATCCCGTCCAACCCAGCCATGAGCATGGCCGAAAATGCCAAATAGGGATTTGCGGTCGGATCTGGGAAGCGCACCTCGATCCGCTTGGCTTTCGGGCTCGGTGAGTACATGGGAATTCTGATACCCGCCGACCGATTCCGGCTGGAATAGGCCAGAAGCACCGGCGCCTCATACCCAGGGGTGAGCCGTTTATAAGAATTGGTCGTCGGATTCGTAAATGCCGCCAGAGCCGAGGCGTGCTTCAGGATGCCTCCGATATAATACAAACACAGTTGAGAAATGCCGGCATATTCCTTCCCGGCAAACAGAGGCTTCCCATCTTTCCAGATACTCTGATGCGTATGCATACCGGTCCCATTGTCCCCGAAGATCGGCTTGGGCATGAAGGTCGCGGTTTTGCCATGTCGGCGAGCAACGTTCTTGACGATGTACTTGTACATCATGAGCTTATCTGCCGTGTTGACCAGCGAGCCGAATCGGATATCGATTTCCGCCTGGCCTGCCGTCGCCGTCTCGTGGTGGTGCTTCTCAACGGAAATCCCGGCCTTTTGCATCTCCAGGACCATCTCGCTGCGGATGTCCTGTTGTGTGTCGGTCGGAGGCACGGGGAAATAGCCTTCCTTGTGGCGGATTTTCCCGCCCAAGTTATGGCCTTCCTGTCCGATGTTCCACGCGCCTTCTTCTGAATCGATAAAATAAAATCCGCTGTGGCCCGTCTGATCGTATCGGACTTGATCGAAGATGAAAAACTCTGCTTCCGGCCCCCAGTAGGACGCATCGCCGATCTTCGTGCTCTGGAGATATTTTTCCGCCTTCTGCGCCACAAATCGCGGATCGCGCTCGTACGGCTCACGTGTAATCGGATCGACCACGTTGCCGACAAGGCTCATCGTCGGCACGGCACAGAACGGATCGAGACAGGCCGTGGTGGGATCGGGAATCATCAGCAGATCGCTGTCGTTGA
>JBDTSF010000374.1:0-6182 GCA_039931295.1 Nitrospirota bacterium
CGCTTTCGTTGCAAATCCGCCCGGCGCTTTCCTTTTGGCGTCGTATCGTGCCACAGGCAGCTTTTCGCCCCTGTCGCAATCGTTTGGCCGCAGGGTCCGCCGTCTGTGTTGGTAAAGCCCAGTTCACCACATTTCATACAAGATCCTTCCAAGGGGGTTGCGGGTTGTTCGGAATTGATGCAGGAGCGGGTGGGGATCCGCCTGGTATGCAGCAGCATAGGTCAAAGCCCTCTGCCGCCCTGCCCATTTCAGCTGGGAGTTTTCGCCTTGATCTGGTCGACTCAAGCCGAACCTCATCTCTCTGGTCATGGCGCTGCGTCCTGCTCTCCCCCCTGTCAACGTGCTGCTGGTCTGCGTACCGTCCTTTCCACTGCCTTTGACGACCTTTGGGCTCATGAATGGGCGCATGGACCACTCACGGTAAGAGATTGTTCAATCGTTTCAGTGTGTTGGCTTGCTGAGTGCAACAGTGGCTCAGGCTGTTTACTCCGTCCACTCCCCTGCTCGCGTGCCCGGAGCCAGCGCATGAGCCGTTCACGGGGAAACCGGATGGTGCGGCCAATCTTGAAGCAAGGCAAAGAGGGATCGGTCTTGACCCATCGCCATACGGATTTCACTGAAACCTGGAGTAATTCCGCCACTTGTTCACCCGTAAGGTATTCAGGCATACCGTTTTCGGTGTGATGTCCTGAATTGGCCGCTGGTGTCTGCGTCTGTCCGTTCATGGCGCTCAAGTCACCTTACCTACCGGTGACATCTTGGTCTGTTCGCCGGGTTATGCCCATTTCTTCGACTCTTTCTCTGCCTTGAACGGTAAAGAACCAACGGGGGTTCTTTTTCTTTTCGTGATGGTTGCAGCATCTCTCCCTAAAGGGAGAGAGTTGCAATGCAACGATAGAGTTGCAGGGCACTGTTGCAGGAAACTCCCTTGTGCATCATGGACTTCCGTATAGCTGCAACGATCCTGCAACGATATGCATTCGAATGCATGAAAAATGGGGTCTGCAACGATCATTTGGCCCTCAACACGGTCCACTGGAGATTCCGATAATCTTCGCCGACCTGCTGCCACTTGTGGCCCTTCTCCCGCGAGAGCGCCGATTTTACGGTGGCTAACTTCATGCCCAACTCTTCCGCTATCTCCCTGGAGGTCCGAAGGACGCCATCTTCAAGGAGATTGCGTATCCTGGCAGGCGTCGGAAGTTTGGTTTGGAATGCCGGTTCTGCCGCAAGGTCCTGTGAGTCCACGCGGACCTGCTCGCCAGAAAACGTGAGCGCAAAGCCCAGTGGGGCATGCTTCGGGCCAAAATTATTCTTCACCTGTGAGAGCGCCAGCTTGACCGGATTCTCGTCATCCGCCTTGGTGAGTTCCCACACGTTGCGGGCCAGTTCTCGGAAAAAGACGGTCCCATAGGCCGTCCGATCTTGGCCTTCTTGGACTGATTTCGACGTGTGGGCCAGCACGAGAGAGGCACACCCAATTTTCCTCAAGGCCCGCTGGAGGTTGATGGCCGCCTCCGGTGAACTGAGCTCTCCTCCGCACGCCATGGCCGCGCTGTCCACGATCAACAACTTGATGTCACGCGCTGCGACCTCTGCGGCGATCTGATGGGCGTCCTGGTGCAAGGGCAATTCGCAACGTCGATAAAAGGGCGTATGGTGAGCGAGCTCAGGGTGGCCTGCTCGCAAGGCTTTTAATCGCCCGCCCACCGTCTCTTCGTTTAGTTCCCAATCCAGATAGAGCACGGGCGCTTTCAATCCTGCGACCCCGGCATGATGGGCCCCATGACCGACCAGCAACGAGAACCAGAGCGCCAGATAGCTCTTGCATGTCCCGCCAGGGGCAAACATCAGGGTTTGATGCTGCTGGTAGATGATCGGGTTTAACAGGAATGGCACAACCGACGAGGCAGCCGGGGCGAGTTCAACGATGGGCTCGCCGTGGCGATGCCGCCGGAGGACGAGGCTACAGGCCCGTTGCAACAGCGGCCTCCATGGAACACTAGCCGTCAGGTGTTTGAGCGAGGATACAAGCTTCGTCTGACCGGAATCGCTGGTGAGCCCGAGCCCTTGGTTACTGAGTAGTTCCGTCTGACCGAGCATGACCGTCAGTTCAGCTTGGACTCCGCCCCGTGAATCGTTCAATCGTTCGAAAATGAATTTGACGGCGTGCGCCGACGAGCGGACCGTATACAAGCCTACGGCTTCGGTCAGTTCCAGGGCCTCCATGTCATGCTGTTTGAGTGCGTGCTGTGTGGCCTGCTTCTCTCTCCACGTCTGCCACCAGGCGGCCACAGGGGCGAGGCGGGCATGATCGAGAGGCAAGCGCTCCAAGTGCGGCCATTGGTGCTCCCAGTCTGCCCCCGCCGCGACCAGCCAATCATCGAGACCCACTTTCGCGGCATGGTCTGGCAGCTTGAGGAAGCGGACTGACGCCCCGCGCGAAATGAGTTCTTGTCCGAGCGCATAGAAGCCTGAGAGGGCCTGCTGTTTGTCCGGTCGCCACACGTCGGAGTCGGGGATCAGCTCAACCACGCGACCCGCCCACACAAATTGATCGAGCGTCGGAATCACTAAACGCTCACCCGTCTCCGACTTCTGACGCCAATTCCACACGCCGGCGATACCCAAGCAGAAGTGCCCGCGCTCTGAAAGGGACGCGGCTTTCTTTTCGCCTTCGGTGATCTGGATATTGCAGTCCGCACTCTTCGCGACGATCGACCACGAGAAAAACGGCGGCAGATACAGATGGGGTGTCGAGTCCGGCACTTGATAATATTTCTGTGTGTGCCCGTCTGCCGTGGTGATCGCCGGAAAGAGCTTCGAGCGTTCAAAACAGTTCATCGAGCCGTCGAGGTTCCAATACGGAATCCTCATGGCTGATGTGACCCCACGGAGCTTGATATCCTGCGGGCGTATAGCGTCGAGACGGAGCAGCTTGATGGTCTCATCGCTCAGTCCTGAACGCTTCAGGTCTTCGAGATGTTCAGTCGTTAATGCCATGGTTCAAGGCACCTCGACTCAGACAGTTGATCAAGATCGTCAATGGTGCGGTCGAGTTGGCGGGACAGCTCTGCATGCCAAGGGTGCGGATCGCCAATGAATTGCTCAAGTGTTGCTTTCAATTCGATCAGCTCAAGGACCTGAGGCAGGATTTTGGAGATGTGCGTGAACCCGGTGCCAGCTTCTGCCGCCGGGTCTAATCGCTGCTGTGGCTTGCATTTTGTCGGGGGTTGTTCTACAGTCTGCATGTCCATTACGTTCCCTTTCATTGCCGCTTTCCTCTGTCCGCTAAGATTCGAGGGGAGCGGCCGTTTTATTTCTTATTCTTCACGGCAGAGAACCTTCTCACCACTTCCCCGAATCGCCTTCATCTCTAGATCTGCTGCGACGGTTGGCCGTCGTGCCACATCCATTCCGCGCGGGCGAACGCCATCCTGCTGAATGCGAATGAGTTCCTGCTCTGAGATGCGAACGGCGCGAGAGGATGGCCGAACTACTTCAATAGCATTCGTTGCAATGAGGTGATACAGCGTGGATGGGCGAAGCGCGAGGAGATCGGCAGCGTCACGAATGCGGTAGAGGCGGTCTGGCAGCATAGAAACCTCCAGCCACCAGGCAATAAAAAAGTCCCGGCGGCGTTGGACAGTGGATCTGTCCGCTACCACCGGGACTCTGTAATTCGATTTCTCCGTTAGCGATAACGGAGAATTCTGAGCTCCCCCAGCATGGTTCAGTAGTGGTTTTTCGTCGACTGCCCCATATGGGATCGGCGCAGGTCCACTACCTCACACCCTACTTATACCTACTTTATTATTTCTTGTCAACTCTTGTACGATTAAATCGGATGGCGGCGGTAGATTTTTGTGATTGGGCGAAGTTTTTTTAGCGATGGTTAAACCTGCAAGCCACCGCGATCGACGAGAGTCAAATGAACGCGTGAGGAAAGGCGTATGACATGAATGAATCAGACTTCCATCCCGAGCCGGTACAATGGGGCGACATTGGCAAACATCAGGATGATAATTCAATCTACAGGGGACATAGGTGTGCTGGGTGGAAGCTAGAAACGTCACTGGAAAGGGCAAGTGAGCGACTCCATGACTCCCTCGAAAATGCAGTGGGCATGGAACAAGTTCTTCTGCGAGAATTTCGACGGAGATTCCACCACTATTCCTCCCAAGTCCCAGGACCCACTGAAAGGTTAAGGTGGCTTTCATTAATGCAGCACCATGGGGCACCAACCCGCTTTCTAGATTGGACCTATTCAGTGTATGTCGCTGCGTACTTTGCTTTAGAGAATGCAAAAGATGACTGCGCAATATGGAAGATCAACAAGAAGTGGCTGGCAGAGGAGGGTAAAACGTTGTTTGAAAAGGCAAGTTATTCAACCAGCATTTTTGATAGTGAACGCGATGAAGATATCGAAAAAGATTTTCAGAGAGATGTGATCTCAAGGCCCCCGTTATCCGTTGTCGTGCAGGTAAATCCGTTTCAACTAGACGAAAGGCTATCTATCCAAAAGGGGATTTTCCTTTATCCCTGTGACCTACGAATAGGTTTTGAGGAGAACCTGCGGTTGATGCCAGGGTCGCTTGATCCTAAAAACATACAAAAACTGGTCCTTTCACATGCAGAGCGTCCGTCCGCTCTGAAAATATTGCACACCATGAACATCAGCAGGGCAACACTCTTTCCCGGGTTAGATGGGTTCGCTCAGTCGCTAAAGGTATATCATCCACTTCTGTGATCGCACCTCTTGTTCGTGGGTTACTCAAGAAATTGGCAAGTATAGCCCACGTAAGCCTAGAGCCCGACGCTATCCCAGCGAGTTTCGCTTATCTATCCGTTCCTGCCAGCAATCCGCTCTCGACATGCCGTTGCGCGGGTGAGTACATCGTGGACATAATCCTCATCGAGTAACACAATGCGACTGCGCAAATCAGCCACGGTCCAATTCCCCACGAAATCTTCAGAGAAGAAATGCTGCAATAGCAGCAGTGCTGCATCGGTATGTTTCGGATAGCGTAAACTAGTCCCTGAATTGATTAAGCCCTGAATAATGAAATCCAGCATGCTGATAGCCCGGATGATATCCGCTGTCGGTTCAATCGGTTGTTCATTCTCTAACGGAAGCCGACCACGAACTGAGCCCATCATCCACATCTCGCCCAAGTGGAAGATCAGAGGGTCTTTCCATTTCTTCTCGTATTCTGGTGCTTCACACAGCAGCTTCAGCAATCCGCATGAGTCGACTTTGCCCCAGAATGCTCGAAAGGTCTTGGGTGCGGACGGCCACATGATGGTCTCGTACCACCATCGCCATTCGGTGAGTACATCATTGAAGCCTGGTGAGTCAGATTCGTTCATGTGCCCGTGACCGGCTCTATACCATCGCTCTAGACTACGGCAAGCCACTGCGATCCACGAGGTTCCAACGAACTTGCTAAGAGATGTCAGCTACCGATTCCTTCTTCGTGCTTGCTGAGCGCCATGAGTCGAGTTTCAACAATCAACGTCACTTCGCGCTCTACCGCGTGGGTTTTCGCCAGCCAGTTCTCAACGCGAATACGGACCGCGTCGGCGTGCCAGGGCTCGGGGTTCTGATATGAAAAGAAATGCTGGAGGAGCTGAGCCGTGAAATCCCAGTGCATTGATGAAGCTTCTGACGTATCCCTCGGACCGATCATGCCTTGGATGAGGCGGTCTAACACGGCAATCTGCCCCATGAAATCATCGTGTGGCAGCGGGTAACGGTTATGTTCCCACATCACGCCGAGCTGGGTGCGAAGCGCATGCCGCCAGTCGAGCGCATAGTTATTCGATGAGCAGAGGCGCTGTAGAAGGTCGCTGGACTCGATTAGTTCCTAGAACCGTGGATAGTTCTCAGGTAGAGCAGACCCCGAGGCTTGGTCATACCATTTGTAATAGGCGAGCACATTCTCAAGGGAGGGCATAGCCGGTCCGGACTCGTCAGGACCCTTGCCTTCTTCTCGTGTCATCGCGTTTCTCCATGTGCCCGTTTATGTGCCATCGGGAAGCGAAAACATGAGGCTTCTTGTCCTCTCGTGTCCTCTCCTGAGACTCCTGTCTAGATGTAAACGGTTGAATAATCAATGGAGCGCTATAACTCGTTGAAAGAACTACGGGGAGATAACTACTTAGAAGGCCGTTGCTCTATC
>JBDTSF010000375.1:0-3609 GCA_039931295.1 Nitrospirota bacterium
ATCAACCAGGTATGGACGCCTATGCGGCTCCGCCTCCCAACTGGGGCAAACATCTATCCGTGAGTTGTAGTTCGTAGCCGATTCCCTCCTTGCAGTCCCCCTAGCTGTCTGTTGTACAGTGGCGCCACCAGTCTCTCGGGAATTGAACCGGCGGGCGTGTCCTACGGCTGACCACGGAAACGGACCGTTCTATCGATGGCCAAAAAAGGATCCGGCGATTCAAAGCTGGCAATAGCGGGAGCGCTCGCGCTTGTGCTGGCCATTGGCGGCGTATTGCTGATCAAAGAGCCCTTGCGCAGTTCGAGGCCGGTCGGCACCGGACTGGAGATGACTCACACAGTCGGCGAGCAAGCCATCCGCGCGCGGCTGTGGGAAGATCCGGTGACGGCCGTGCAGCGAGGGTTCCGAGAAACACGATCCGCCGGCAAGGCCGCGGGACCCGAAGCATCGCTCAGTCAACGCCTTGGGCCGCTGAGACAGGCGCTAGCCGAGCGAACCGAGAACGGCCAACGCGTCACCGTACTCCTGGTGACTACGAGCGGAGGGCCTTACGTCGAAAGCACGGAATCCCGCATCCGCGACCGCTATGCCATCGGCACTGCACTCGGCGTCGCCTGCTACGTCCCAGAAGACGAGGGCCGCCTCTCCTTCGTTGAATGGGAGCCACAAGGAGCTATTCACGCGCTGCCCTATGAATGGTATCGCCTGAGGGAGACGCGCGTCTGTGGAAAAGAGGGATCGCGCGCCTCCAGTATCCTTGTCGTCTGGCTACCAGACGAAGCCCTCAGTCGTGGGCTATTGACAACCCTGACATCGCTGTCTCGATCTCTGGTGTGCCAGGAACTCCGACCGAAGAGCGACTGTCTCGAGAACGACGACACGCGCAAGCTGATTCGATTAAATACCGCCGTTCAACAAGCAGTCACATTTAAGATCATGGGCCCTCGCAGCTCATCGGCCTTTCGCGCGCTATTGCAGGAAGCCGGAGACTTGTCCGGCGAGTCGCACCAAGGGATCGGCAACTGGCCGAATGCCGGTGGCGCGATCGAGTTGTACTCGCCGTGGGCGAGCGCAATGAAGGGATTACTCGCCTATGGACTCAAGAAAGAAGGCGGCAAGGGAGAAGCCTGTACGACCTATGAGGCCTGTGAGCAGGAGTTTCACCGTCGGTTGGCCGGCGCGAACGTGCGACTCGTCTACGATGTCGGTTCAGACGATCGGTTGTTTAGTACGCTGGTCGAGGAATTAGAGCGCAGGCAGGTGCGGTTGGGCTGGGACGCCGTCATCCTCATCGGCGAATGGGATTCGTTTTACGGACGGGCCTTGCCCATTGAGTTTCGTGCCGTGGCTTGTGCGAAGATCGCGACCTTCGCGAAAGCCGACTTGGAACAGATTCAAGTTCCGGTGGAGATCAAGGAAAGGTGTCGGACCGTTCCGAACGCCATTGATCTGCAGATTCAACGTCCCGCCGACTATGAATCGCTTTGGTTGAACGTGCAGCGGTACAGTTATCTCAGTGGTCTCGACGGAGAAGTGCCGGGTGACAACAACGTGGTAGCCGGTCGGGGAGAAAAAGCGAAGACCGGGGAACAGATCAAGGACGCCCAACAAGAGCGTCCGGAAGGCACCGGCCAGCTCGACTACGTGCGGGCGCTCGTGGCGCGCATTCAGGATGAAGGAGAAGGCGCGAGGGCGATTGGGATTCTGGGCACCGATCCATACGATTCGCTGCTCATTATCAAAGCGCTCCGCCCATCGTTTCCTCACGCGATTTTCTTTACCGTCGATCTCGACGCGCGCCACCTCCACCAGAGCGAATACAAATCGACACGTAATATGGTGACCGCCGCTCCCTTCGGCCTGCAACTGGACGGAGCGCTCCAACGCGACGTCCCGTCATTCCGCAGCAGCTATCAAACATCGGCCTATTTTGCCGCGCTCCAAGCGGTACAGTTCGTCACCTGCCGACCGGCCGGCCCTCAACAATCGGCAGCCGGCCCCTGCACATCCGGCTACCATGTCGAGTTGACGCCGGAAGACCGCATCTATGACGCGGGGTCACACCCCAGGATTTTCGAAGTGGGACGGAGCGGTGCGGTGGATTTGAGTGTCGTGGACAAGGAGGGGGTGCGAACCGTCCATCCACTGAGGCCGGATCTCGCTCATTTGAGTGTCGTGGATAAGGAGGGAGCGCGAACAGTTTTTCCGCCGAGGCCTGATCTCGTTCGTACGGATGATCAAGGGCCGTTGAAGCAGGGGCTTGGGCTCGACAATACCTCCGTCGCCGTGACGCTGATCGTCGCCCTGCTGATTGCCGGAATCGTGGCCTGGACCAATCAGAGGATGTGGGCCTGGGTGGTACGACATCCTGGTCTGTTGGCGATCTTAGCTGTCATCGGCGTGGCCGCATTCGCAGCATTCGTCGCCTTCGGCGGTGTGGCGGCGCTGTTGGCCGATCATGATACAGGGGAGCCCTTTTCTTGGACCGCCGGGGTCAGTGTCTGGCCAAGCGAACTCCTTCGCATCGTCGTCGTCATCCTCTCTTTGATTATGCTGGGGAAAGGCCTGCGCGATCTGACCAAGAACAGCGATGCCATCAGCAAGGATTTCTTGTTTGAAGATGAGTCAGGCCGCCGCCGATTTTCACCCCAGACCTTCTGGACTCACGTACAGCGAGTCCACCATCCGACCATGACCAAGACAGCGACGACCGTAGATCAGGCCTGGTCGTGGTATCGCGAGGCCGGCAAACCGTCGCAGCGAGTGGCGCGGACAATCCTCCTCTTCCTGCTCTATCTCGCCATCATGTGGCCATTGGAACATTGGGTGTTCGACGAAGACATGATTCATCCCTGTCGGGGGCCATTGAGTTGCGCGGTCGATTCCATGATGACCCTCAGCAGCGTGGTCCTGGTCGTGTTGCTCAACTTGGCAATCCTCGACGCCGTCATGTTGTGCCGACGATGGATCGGCTGGGTCACCGTCTCGACCGGAGGCTGGTCCGATCAGGTTCAAGAAAAGTATCTCCGGGAATACGGCCTGAGCCAGGAGCAGAAAGCCGAGTTCGGCAAGCTCAAGTACCTGGCGGCGATCGATCTCATCGCGCAACGGACCGAAGTGGTCAATCGTCTGATTCGCTATCCTTTCATCGCCTTGTTGATCATGGTCGCCGCACGGAACGACTACTTCGACATCTGGAATTACCCATTGGTCCTGGTCGTGGCCTGGTCGTTGAACGTCGCGCTGGCGCTGATGGGTGCATTCCTGTTGTACCAAGCAGCCAGCAGGGCAAAAGCCGCGATGCTGGCCAAGCTCAGCCGCGAGATGGTCCAAGCCTTGGGAGTCGGCAAGGATCGCGACGTGACGATCAAGCAGATCCAGCACGTCATCGACGAAGTAGAAGCCAACGAACAGGGCGCCTTCGTGCCGTTCTACCAGCAGCCGGTGATCGAATCGTCGCTCTACGGCATCGTCGCATTGCTGCAATATTGGTATATGAAATAAGAGGCCTTTCATGCGTGCGATACAACTCGGCGTGCTGCGGACAAGGGTCACCGGTGGCACAGATGGCAACGGCGGAGGCAACGGCCCGCTCGTCATCCTCCTGCA
>JBDTSF010000376.1:0-2246 GCA_039931295.1 Nitrospirota bacterium
CGTTCCGTCCGCTGGCAGCGATCGGGGCAGCAGCTCGAACCAAGCGCCCAGTTTGCGCCTCCTGGACCGCATTCACTTCCTGCTTCCCGGTGATCACCTGGAGGACTAGTTGACCGATGGGTAGATCGAGCGCCGCGGAAGGGATGTCGAGATCCAACGCCTTGGTGAGCGTTTCCATTTTAGCCGAAAAGACTTCAATCCCTGCCACGCCGAACTCCGTTCGCTTGCGCGCCATCGCCGCGACCAACAGATCGCGGTGCTCTGTCAGCAGCATGTCCTCTCGATAGATTTCATGGCTGATGGCCCGGGCACTGTTCACCGCGAGGGTAATGTGGCCGGCGTGTTGCATCTTGGCCACGTCGTATGAGTCACGCATAACCTGTTCAATCTGATCGCTGAACCATACGTCTACGGCCTTATTGACCAGCCCGCTTGCGACTAGCGCGAGGAGCACCGTTGGAATGAGCGAAAAACCGATGAAGGCCGCCACTAACTTTGTCCTGAATCCCGACCCGAACAGTCGATGTCGTCGCTCGAAATACGCCTTAATGAGGTTGCGGGAGAGCAACAACAATAAAACGACAAACCCGATCAGATCGAGATTGAGCAGCAGGAGGACGAACGCATAGCTGGTCGTCGGGAGAAAGGAGTCCGTTTCTTCGCCGCTAGGAGCCAAGAAATGTGAATAGTAAAAGGTCAGTGCTAGACAGGGGATCAGCAGAATCAGGACGATCCAGACCGGTCGCAAATGCATGGTCTTGCGTTCCGGCTCCGGGGTACGCTCGGGTCGTGGGGAAGACTGGTCAGCATGAGGAAGCGGCGGCGCGATCCCGGTCATAGAACGACGGTCCGGCTTTGCCCCGGATAGGGAGCGTGAGTTCTTTTGAGTATCATTCACATCCGGCATCACTGAATTGTCGGCGCTAGGTATATGGAAAACAGAATACGCACGCTCACCGAATCTGCGGATTGTTCCCCACGTCGTATCGAATGTAGTGGCTGACAGACATGTTTGAGGTCGGCAGGCGGCAAGGGGGTACGACTACTTGGCAGCCAAACTCACGTATTTCATTCGAAGGGCGTAGAGCATATCCCGCAGCACCGCCTGCTCTTCCGTTGTGAGATTGCCGTTGGTCTTGTCCTCTAAGACCGAGAGTAAGTCGATAATGTCTTTCGCTTGCGGTAGATTCGGCGGCATCGGAGGTTGTTGGGGATCCAGTTGTTCCCCCATCAACATCATCGAGGAGCTGCCGAGCGAAATGACAAAGGAAGAAAAGGTGACGGGAATTCCCGAACTTTGGTGCGGATCGGATGATGCCGCCTCCTGGTGAGGCTGTTCCCCCGACACGGCAGGCGGAGTGGTGGGGGGACGGTCGGGTCCACTCCCGCCCCGCCGATCCCGAACGACAAACCCTTCTTCCTGTTCTGCGGCCACAGTCCTTTCCTCCGCGCTAGATGCAGCGTTGGTACCCTATCATAGGCTCTAAAGCGGCGCAAGCCGCGCAGCAGGACGCTGAAAACGTCCACCAGCGTCGTTCTCACCTCGAAAGCATCCTCAACGTAGCTCAGAGGCTACGCCTCCGGTGCTTTCATCGGCTGCGGCCTTGCTGGACGGACATTTTGAGCATCCCGCGAGGTGTTCGTGTTTTGTGCGATATGTGTGGGCAATTGAGTGTCCACCGTACCACAATCGTGTTCCACTGTTGACTAGCCGATTGAAGACTGTCGAGAACCAGGTATAATGCACGGCTCAATCTATGTGACCACGAGGGAAGCAATGTCGGAACGATTTCATACACTCGTTGATTTGATGGCCGCGTTACGTGCGCCGGACGGCTGTCCCTGGGACCGCAAGCAAACTCATGAGTCGCTGAAACCCTATCTGCTCGAAGAGACCTATGAGGTGTTAGAAATCCTCGACCAGCAGGATCGTACCAAACTCCCGGAGGAGCTGGGTGATGTGTTGCTCCAAGTGCTCTTTCATAGTCAGATCGCGTCAGAGGCGGGCCGCTTTACCATTGAGGACGTGCTTGAGCAGCTGGCCGACAAATTGATTCGACGGCATCCCCACGTATTTGAACAGGGGGTGTCAGATCTAATCCCCAAGAATGCAGATCAAGTGGTCGCGCGGTGGGAAGAGATTAAACGGACGGAGCGCCAGGCTTCTGGACGACCGGACTCGGTACTCGACGGTGTGCCACAAATGCTGCCGGCTCTCCTGAGAGCCTATCAACTTCAAGCCCGCG
>JBDTSF010000377.1:0-3770 GCA_039931295.1 Nitrospirota bacterium
TGGGGGTACTGAGATTGCCCTCTTTGCTTACCAAATCACCGACATTGATGTTCCGCTGGATCACCACGCCGTCGAAGGGGGCCCTGATATTTTTAAACCCAATGAAGGCCTCAATATTCTTGACCTTTTGCTCTGCTGCCCTGACTTTCGCCGCCTCGGCCTTCGCCTCGGCGAGTTGTACCGAGATGGCTTGCTCGGAGAGCGCGTGGCTTTCTCTCATGGCCAGGTAGCGCTTGGCGGTCAAGTCAGCCAGCTCATTCTTGGCACTTTCGGATTCCAGATCCGCAATGGCCTGTCGGTATTCGGCATCGAGATCCGGCGTGGTGATTTCGGCGAGGATATCGCCTTTCTTCACCTCAGCGCCGTAGTCCTTGTGCCACGCCTTCACGTAGCCTTCGACACGCGCATAGGTAGGTGCCTCGTTCCACCCGGCAATATTGCCGGGGAGCGTAATGGTGGAGGTCGGCGCTGTCTGCTTGGCATGCGTGATGGCCACCGGGGTTATGGCGCTTTCCGAGGCGCCCTTCTCCAAGGCGGTCGCGTCGATCTGTTTCTCGCTAAACCGGAACACGAGAACCACGACTCCCACGATGACGACTAGAATCAGAAAGGCTTTCCCACCCAAGTTGTTCATATCAGGCACGCTCCTTTTGGGGAACCGTTCGCCGGTGGTAGACCATGGCATAGACGCAGGGAACAAAGAACAGTGTGAACAGGGTCGCAACTGTCAATCCCCCCATGACGGCTCGACCCAGCGGCGCATTCTGGGAATTTGCCATCGCCATCGGGAGCATGCCGATGATCATAGCCGCAGCGGTCATGAGTACCGGACGAATACGGCCTTTCCCCGCCTCGACCGCAGCTCGCAGCGCGTCACCGTGGACAGCAAGCCGCTCACGGGCGTATGCGACGAGCAGGATTGAATTGGCGGTGGCCGTGCCCATCGTCATAATGGCCCCCGTCAGCGCCGGCACGGAGATATACGTATGGGTCGCGAACAATGACCACGCAATGCCCGCGAACGCACCCACCAAGCCAGTAATGATAATGAACGGATCAAGCCAGGATTGGAAATTGACGACGATCAGTAGATAGATCAGCACAATGGCGACAATGAGACCACCAAATAGTTCGACAAAGGCGTCGTGCATGACTTCGGACTGACCATGGATTTCAACTTCCGAGCCGCGCGGCAGCTCATCCTTCATGCTCTCCGCTACCTTCCGGACATCCGCCAGCACACCACCGAGATCGCGTCCCTCCGCCGACACCAAGAGGTCGATCATCGGTAGCAGATTCCGGTGCGTCACCACACCCGGTGTTCCGACCAGGGAGACTTTGGTGATACTACCGAGCATTTGCAGGGTCTCTTCCGAACCTTCCTGATGCTCGCGCATTTCTGGAGCGACCGGGATCGTCTGGAGATCTTGAATGTTCGTCAACTGTGATTGAGGGGTATAGATATTGAGTCGATAAGACTGTTGTGTCGAACGGTCGAGCCAATATTTCTGATCAATCTGCTGGCTGCCGGCAGTTGCCAGGAGCATGTTGAAGCCAAAATCCTTCTGATTCAGATTCATGCCGAGGGCGAATCTCCGGTCGCCTTCGACCAGGATAGTCGGCTGAAACATCGTCTGATAGATATATACGTCGACGGCGCCGGGGATCTGGCGGATTTTGCCTGCCAATTTTTGAGCATACGCGAAATTGGCATAGAGGTCCGGCCCATTGACCTGCAGGTCGATTGGCGCGAGCGAGCCGAAATTCAGAATCTTATCGGTTAGATCAGCCGGCTGAAACGTGAATTCCGTTCCTGGATAGCGTTCCGCCAACCCTCTGCGGAGAATGTTCCGAATGTCCCACACCGGTGACAGTTGATTTTTCAGCGCGATGGTCAGATCGCAATCTTGAGTGCCAATCGTTGGCGTTGGAATGAAGGCAAGGTTATGCGCTCCGACGGGGAGACCGCAATTACTGACAATCGCTTCGACGTTACCGGGTAGCATTTCCCTAATGTCGTTTGAGACGAGAGAAGCAACCCGTCCTGCGGCCTCGATCCGCATCCCGAGCGGCCCCCGCATGTGCATCTGCAACAATCCGCCCTTGATCTGGGGGTAAAACTCTTGGCCGTTGAAGTAAAACAGCACGAGCGACCCCAACGAGAGCACGATGGCGATTACGACGAAACCCACGCGATGGGCGATCACCTTTTGAAGCTGTGCGGCATAGCCATCGCGGAATCGGTCGAAGGAATTCTGGAATCCCTGCTGGAAGCGAGTAAGGATGCCGCCCCCCGACGCGGTCGCGTGATGAACCTTCAGAATATACTTCGCCATGGTCGGCACGAGAGTGTAGGTCAAGATAAACGAAGCCAGCATCGCGAAGATGACAGCCTCGGCCATCGCCGGGAACACCCAACCGGCAATGCCGCTTAAATGGAACAGTGGAATCCACACTATTGTGATGGCAAGCGTGGCGACGAACGTCGGGAGAATGATCTGATTGGCGGCGTCGATGATCGCCTCCTCTAACGGCTTACCCATCTCGAGGTGGGTATCGATATTCTCGATCATGACTGCGGCGTTGTCGACGAGAATGCCGACGGCCAGGGCCAATCCACCTAGGGTCATAAGATTGATCGATTCGTCGAGCAGATGGAGGCCTATGATGGAGCTGAGGATGGAGAGTGGGATCGAGGTGAGGACAATGACCGTCGGGCGCCAGGAGCCGAGCATCAGCAGCACGATGAAGCCGACCAGCAGGGCGGCGATGATCATTTCGTGCACCACATCAGCGATGGCATCCTTGACGAATTCCGAGGAATCGCTGATGAGACTCACTTTCACATCAGCAGGCACGACCTCCTTGATGCGTGGGAGCATTTTTTTGATTCCATCCACGATGTCGATGGTCGAAGCCTCACTGCTCTTCATGACGACGACGATGACGGCCTGTTTGCCGTCGACCAGCACGGAGTTCGTTTGTACCCGGCCAGCCAGGCGAACCGTAGCGACGTCGCGCAGATGGACGAAGGCGTTACCATCTCGCTTGATCGGGATGTCGTCAAACTCTTCAATCTTCAACGGGGATGCGTTCGTCAGGACAAGCCAGTCGGTCTCCTTGATCTTCATGTCCCCGCCAGGCAGCACGAGATTCTGCCTCTCGATCGCTTGATGCACGTCCTCCGTGGTGAGGTGACGGGCCATCAATTTCTGCTGATCGACATTGATCATGACCTGCATGTCCTGGCCCCCGTAGGGATGCGGCAGGATCGCACCGGGTATCGTGACGAGCATGGGTCGAATTCGCATGACGCAGAGATTGTAGAGCTCTGCCGGTGTCTGAATATCAGAATCGACTTGTAGTACGGCCACTGGCACTTGGGAGGGGAACAGCCGCATAACCATGGGCGCGGCAACATCCGGCGGTAGTGCTTTGACGGAGGTCTGCGATATCCCCACGATATCAGCCTCGCTGCCGGCCAGATCAACTCCATCCTGAAGAAAAATATTGATGATGGAGTGACCGAAGTAAGAAGTGCTCACGATGGTCTTGATGCCTTCGACCGTCTGAGTCAACATTTGTTCGAACACACGTGTGACTCGCCCCTCGGTCTCTTGCGGCATCAAGCCATCGTAGAGCCAGACTACGGAACTGACGGGCATCTGGATATTTGGGAAGACGTCGGTCGGTGCCTTGACCACTGTCAGCGCCCCAAACACCAGGATGAGGATGGCCAACACCACAAATGTATAGGGCCTTCTTAAGGC
>JBDTSF010000378.1:0-2544 GCA_039931295.1 Nitrospirota bacterium
CCTGGGAGCACCGTCATGACGTGTGGATTGCGAAGCAAGGCTGCCAGTGTAAAGTCTCGCCGGTCATGAGACATAGGGGGGTCTATCAAAACGGAAAGAGAGTCAAGAACTCCATGGCCCCGAAATAAGAATCATCTCCTTGCGGATGCTATAAAGCTGGCCTCGTCGTTCGTGAAAGGTTTTGGAGAAAGAACTTCTGGCATCACTACGTGTCACCTTTCACATCTAATATATTGTACGGTTCCTTGGAGCGGCTATTTCAGCATCCTGCTACAAAAATTTTGCTTTGATCAGGTCGCAGATCTGGCGAGCCGCATCGCCTGAGAGAGTGGTGGTGGTATCGATTCGGAGATCCGGATTGATCGGTGCTTCATAGGGAGATTGGAGCCCCGGAACGGTAAGAGATTCGCCCAACTGGCCCTTTCGATAGGTTCCTTTCCTGTCTCGCTCCATGCAAGTCGCGAGAGGGCATTCCACGGACACTTCAATAAAACGAGGAATCACGGACTTCGCAAAGTCCCGATAGACCCGGCGACTGGCCGTCGCATCGAAGACCACAGTCACACCATGTGCCACAAGCTTCTGTCCGGTAAAGACCAACGCACGGTAGAAGAGATCCCGCTCCACCTCTGAGTAGGTCGGCGTCGGTGTGAGAACCCGTCGAACCTCATCGGACTCCAACACCTCGACCGTCAATCCAAGCCCTTCGAGCTGTGGCTTCAGGGCAGAGACAATCGTACTCTTGCCCGAGGCGGGCAAACCGGTGATCCACATAGCGAAGCTGGGAGAACGATCAATTCTCATCGGTCAAAGGCCGCCAATGGACGCAGGGAATACGATCGAAAAAATTTGAATGGCGCTGGCGCCACAATCGCGCAGGATGCTCAAAATTCCGTCCAGAAAGGCCGCAGCGAGAGAAGAAGCAAGGCGTACGCTTGGGTACGTTGAGCCTCTGAGCGACACGAGAACGATGCTGGCGGACTTTTTCAGCACCCTGCTAGGCTCGGCAATATTCGTTTACCCGCGACGGGTCGAATTGCGGCTCATCCAAGACCCGTTCGATAAACTGAAAAATAGTTCGGCGGACTTCGACTGGCAGCTTGGGGTACCACACAGGACTGGCCAAGACCAACCCTCGAAACGCAAAGAAGGGAGCGGCCGACTCTGTGACCGCATGATCCTTACTGGCCTCCATATAGGTCTCCCAAAAGAGCCGAAACAGCACCTCCAACGGCCCCTGCAAGGTGCCCCAGCGGCAGAGTGAGAAAAACAGGTAGTTGACCGTCATCGAGGTCACATCGTCCGCCGGTTCCCCCCACTCCCCTCGTGACCGGTCAAGCACTGAAAAATCCGTTCCCTTCCTGAATAAGGCATTCCAAGGGTGAAAATCTCCATGGACTTGCGACAGGCGCCGGCTCTCTCCGCGCAAGCGCCAGCGCCACCGGTTGCAAGCTTCTTCAACCCCGCGCAAGAGATCCGCTGTGATGAACTCATAGCGATCCGGGTAACTGTCGGTTAGCCCCATGATGCATTCGCCGTGGCCGATCAATTCACGAAGCCGACGCCGATAGAGGACGGGATCGTGCAATTTTCTGGCATGGATCTCCGCCAGGTAGCACGCCATGGCTTTCGTCCGCTCTCGATCTTCTTTCCGAAGCTTTCCGCCCTTGGCCAATCGTTCCAGATCGAGATGATAGCTGCTCCCCTCCGTCCATTGGGTCAGGACGAAAAACTCCTTTGCCGGCGCAATCGATATGAGTTCTTGGTCGGCCGTAAACGCGCCGACGTCTAGTGCTTTTATGTGACGCGGTAGCCGGCCATAGGAATCATAATCCCAGAGGATCGCCTGGGCCCGGTCAGCCGGATGCTCATGACCGAACGGGCCTGGTTTCATGGTTTCAAGTACGGCCGATTGCACACGTTGGCCCACGCGGAACGTCAACTTGACCGGCGTGCCATAACCATACTGTTTCTGCGCTCCCTTCGAACTGGCCTTGCCGATCACCTCGTACGACAGTAACGTGACGCCAGAACCGAAGCGGGACTGCAGATATTGTTCAAGAGAATCCTTCCTCAGCGTCGGCATACACCTCAGCCTCGCAATTCACGTTCCAACTCAATACCGGGAAGGAACACAAAGCCAGGGGTGAGAAGAAAGAAAAATCCCTTGAAATGTCAGCCCCCTCGTCTCGTGCCCCTTGTTGTCCACTGGGGCATTCAGCTTCACTGCCAAGGCGGCCACTGAGGAAAAATGCACCACTCGAAGACACGGCGGGAAATCGTGGGGTAGCCCTAGTGAAGGATAATCAGTCCCATAGCCCATGCCTCTCGCCCCACGCCCCCTTTCACATGGCGGCACATCACTTGCTGCTATCAATCTGAACAAACTCAGGCCGAGGTCACGGTTGAGCGCAGCCCTTGATGTTGTAAAAGGAGAACCGCCATGCCCATGTACGACTACACGTGTCAGGACTGTGGAAAGGAATCGTTGCTGGTCTTGACGCTGAAGCAACACGAAACGAATACCGTGACATGTCCGAAATG
>JBDTSF010000379.1:0-11804 GCA_039931295.1 Nitrospirota bacterium
GACCCGATATGAAATCAGGCCGAAATCACCCACTCGGCGAGGAGAAGAACCCTAATAATAGACGACCCAATCCAATCTTGGGACGATGAGCACGAAACTCGATTTATCGACGTTATTCGTAATCTCGTCGAGATTGAAAATAAACAGGTCATGATTCTTTCTCACAAGAGCAGCTGGGCAAAACAGGTGTGTCAAGGTTGTCGAACGTTGAACGGTCTTCACTTTGAGATAACCAGCTACACGAAGGATGGCCCTCATATCGCCATCATGGAATGGTCAACGATCGAACAACGACTTCGCGAAATTAATGCGATCCTGGGTGATACCACTGCTTCTTCCGTAAAGCTACAACAGGCTGAAGAGGAGGTGCGCCTCGTGGCGTGCCAGGTGGCTTCGCAGGTAGCAAAGGAGAAGCTCGGACGCACTACAAGTGCGCATAGAATGAACAGCAAAGATGTCCGTGTTATTTTTGTCGAGGCTGGTATTCCCGCGGATCTCGTTGATCGCGTCTCTGCGATGTTCGTCACTGCTGACGACGCTCACCATGCGCCAAAGAACTACACACCGAACAATCAGCGAATACGGCAGGCAGCCGGTGCCATTCGGGAAGTCTTGAACCACACCAAAAAGGCATGACGAAAGAAACACACTTGGATTTCGGCCTACACATGAAAGTAGTACAAGGGTAGAGAAAACTGGTCAGGAGCTGCTTGCGGTGTGCGGCCAGATAACTGTGCCAGCATTTCGGTTAGGCCGGTTGTCCCTCTGAGCACACGTTCTTGTTTTTCTCCATCTTATCATCTACCAGCAAGACATGGAGAGGTCTCAACTGTGGACGTTGAGGTAGGCACTTCAGATTTTATACTGCTCTTTAGGATAGTGGCCGAGGCTGCCCTTTACTGCGCGCATCGGACGAGCACATTCTTATCGTGCGCGTTCTGCGAGCAAGAAGGGCACCTGGCCGCTCCCTAACGAATCTCTAGGACCCTGTGGAGTTGCCCGGTGATTGGGCCACATCAAATCTCAAACCACTCGACCCTTCTCCACGCCCTGGCTGCTTGCGCCGTCCGATCCACAGATAGGTCGATCCGTCGATCCACCGTGCATATTGGTAGGCACGCGTCACCCGTACCCCTTCGCGGGGAACTTCCTCATCCTGCAGCAAGAGTTCGCGTCCTGGTTCGAGGATACGCCCAAGCGGCTCAAGCAGTCGACCGACTTCTCCAGCTTCAATCTCCGGGATGACGCCGCGTTTGAGTCGAATAGACGCGCCGTCCTGCACGGGGAGCAGCGGAATCCAATATTCAGGCACCGTCGTACCCAATCGATAGGTCAGAGTCTCGCCATCCGTCCCTCCAGCGGCAGGCGCTGCGCCCTCTTGTTCTTTCTTCTGCTGAGCTTCTTGATAGGCTTCATATCGGTCGAGGGGACGGCCCGCTGCGCTTTCGACAATCCGCTCGACACCCCACGCCACGTTGGCCATTTCGTCTCGTAGAAACAGCACCTCCTCACTGGGCGCACTGTGCAAACTGTCGCCCAAAACCGGTGGCAGGAAGAAGAGACGTTGAGAATCCTGCGCAAGCATAAACATCTGCCATGACGATGAGGATCCATCCGCCTGGGTTGTATGCGGGATGAGGATGCGCTCGCCGAACGTATTCGTCACCACAAGGGCTCGGATCTGACAGAGAGATCCGACGGGCAATTCGATCGGGACCGCAAACCAGTCATTGCTGTATTCGAGCGCGAACTTCACCAAGAGCAGCCTCGCCAAGTCATGAGGGGCCGCGTCGATCTGCGCCAGATTGACGGCGCCGTCTTCGAATTCCCAGAACCGGGAGGACGGCATGCCACGAAACGTCACTGGAGCAGGAAGGAACGCGCGGGATAGGGGAGTCCGTGCCTCACTGGCCCCCAACGTTTGGCCCGGACGTACCACAAACGAAAACCAATCGAGCGCGCCTTCGAAGTATTCCGGTGCAGCAAGTACGACCTCCCCCTCTGCAGTTTTGCCGGAGACAGCAAACTCATACTCCATCCGATCGGGAATCCAGGCCGTCGGCGCCGCAGTGTGGTGAAAAAATGTGTCGCACCAGGTGAGCCATGCGGTGATGGCTTGGATGACTTTCTGCTGATCGTTGCCGGTGATTTGGTTAAACGGGGGTTCCTGAAAGAACTCTCCCAGGGCGTTACGTGAGTGCAGTTCGGCGAGCCGCGCGCGAAGTCGGACTCCATCAAGCGCCCGACCCCCCACAACCTGGAGAAACTGAAGGCTCTCACTGTCGAGGCGCCGGCGTTGCTCAGCGGATGGTTTAGCGAGAAGATACCTGCTGCTCAACCAGATGGAGCGTAACTGGCCTACGTGGCTGGTATGAAGCAGTCGAAGCAAGTGCTGCCCCATCTCGACAGATCGTCTCCAGTTGGGCGTTCCCTCCGCCACGACCGATTCACCTTCCACCAAAGTTTCGAGCGGCAGCATGGGAGCCGCATAGGGGCGCGCCGGATGCGTTCCGGACGGAGCGCCGGGACGATAACGAGTCAGCAAGGTTGTGTCCGCCACGACCTGCGCGGATGCCGACGAACCGGCATCTTCACCTTTGAACTCACCGAATTGCCACTGACGAGCCAGCATCCAGAGTGGATCGTGGATGCGTGCTTGCAGACCGTCCTGCAAATCGGAATGTATCGTACTCAGTTCAATGCGGATCTGTGACGCCATGGCTATTCTCCCGTCGAACGGTCAATGACACTGGAAAGATCGATGGTGGTCCCGTCGAAGAGCAGGGCCGGCATCGACAGGTCGGTGGCCGCCGGTCCACCTGGATCTGACGACCGTTTGCCCGCACAGTCCCACGTTGCTGTTCCGTCCCAAAGGGTGAACGCCATGCCGTTCACCGGACGTCCTTCCAATCCCACCAGTGCAGCCGGGACTTCCAGACGGACCCATCGTCCCGCCGGCGGAAGGAGCCCTATGAATCGGCGGTTTACCGTGCCGTCGTTTCCAAACGGGATCAAATTTTCGCCCCAATAGGCGCGGTGTTCCCACGTGCCGTCGTGCCACTGGAGCATGATCTGGCGCGGCAAGCGCCGCGGGTCCAGGTACACATGCGCGAACAATCGGTCTCCCACGCTCACGAACAACGGAGACTTCGCGCCTTGAAAGAAATGTTGGTGGAGGCCCGACACGAGATTCGATTGATGGGCTTTCCTCCCCGAGAGGGGTTCTGGCTGGGTACGAATCCATGTCCAGCCTTCCCCTTGTCCGGATGGACTGGCGCCTGTCGGCAGTTCGTCGTCCACCCAAATTGTCTCGGCGCGACTCTCTGGTACGATGGCTCGCAGACGCATGAGGTTGGTCGTCTCCTGCACGATGGCCTCAAGGCTATCCAGATCCCACACCTCTCGCTGATCGGCGGAGACGGCGAGGAGCAGGGCCTGCGGCGGGGCGCTGTTCGGGCCGTCGTAGTGAAACGTGACCCCCGTTGTTTCCTGAGGACTTGGAACGACCTCCACCCATTCATCGATGAGCAATCCCGTGAGCGGCTGATCGAAGCGAATCGGTTGATCCGCCGGAACCTGTGCGACGAGCGACAGGCGCCCGCGGGGAATCGATTGATTGGGCCCGCTCGGTAACGCAACCCATCGATCCTGCTGTGTAAAGGGTAGTTGCCCGACCTGGAGGCTCAGGTGGCCTCCATTCCCCAGTGTTTCGGCATAGAGCATGGCCGCTTCGAGCCGCATGGCGCCCTGGCGAACATGGGCCACACGCTGAAACCATGTGGCTGCCGCCAGTGGATCGTTGCCTTGCAAAGACAGACTCGCCCCAAAAGCTTCGACCAATTGCGCAGCATTGGTTAGTATGATGGGGGATAGCGCGAGAAAGTCCGCCCCGAACAGAATTTTCAACCGAGCGAGATCGTGATCCCGTTGCGCTTCAGGCAGCGCGCCCGCGCGATCGAACACACGATCGGCATCGGCGATACGAGCGAGACGGCGTTGCATGTCAGTGGCCACGGAGCGCGCCTGCGTGAGCAGAAGCGATTGCACTTCCGAACCTGCCTCAACCGCATCCAAGGGAACCGCGCCTGGGATGCCGAAGGCCGCTCCTCGCATCAACGCCGTACGGAGCGTGTCTAGATTGACGGCTGCGCCGGCGTCCTCATCGGCGTTCGGCGGAAGCATCTGCCGAATGGTTTGGCTTGCCTGTGTGAACGATTGCAAGGCCTGATCCACACGGCGGGTCAGCTCTGCGTTCTGCACTCCTGAAGCCGCCGGCGACTCTGGAAGAGAGAGATCTCGGCCATCGAGCGACCGAACATTGGCAAACAATCGGCGTACGGTACGGGTCACTTCGAGAAATTCCCCGACGCTGACGAGATCGTTCGGCCAACCGGGGTCACGCTCGAAATGCAGCCGAACCTGCGCTTGTACGGGAACGGTGGCTGGTCTGGTTCGGAGCAGGTGATTCAGCCAGCGCTGTTCCAGTTCCGCACGCTGCGCTTGTGCCTGTCCCTCTGCCATGAAGACCGCGTCGAGCGGCGAAAGTTGTAGAGCCGTGAGCGGTGTGTCAAGCGTGTGAACCACCGTACCGTTCGCGGGGTCGACGTAGTCGGCTCGACAGCGGACCTTGGCGGGATCCGGCAGCAGTGTGGCGGCCCAGGCGTTGAGTGTCGGTTCGACAGTGGCGCGAACCTGCTCAGGGCCGGTCGGCCACGTCGAGACTGCCGTACCCGGCGTTGCGGGAAACAGAACGCAGAGGCGATGCGTCAAACCGATGCCGCTCCGTGGCGTGTGGATGACGTCCAATTCGGGAGGCGGCAACTCGCCCGTTGCGATGGCGTCCAATGTAGCCCCGGAGCGAAGCGGATTCCCTTGAACGAGCTGGTAGACGCTTTCCGCCACCACCGTGTCGCCCACAGCATCGACGAGGTCGTCTAGGCTTTTCAGCTGTTCGATCAAGGCGTTGAAATCGCCGGTGCCTGGATTCGGGAAGCCGAGCAGCGCATTGCCGAAGGGGATGGTGGTGACATCCCATCGCAACTGGCCCGAGGGACCTGACTGACTATCCTTCCAACGGCGGTGCAGATCCAGACCATCCACGACATTGTTGGCCGGCAAGGACTCGAGGGCTTGGCTCCATTGTCGGGCCAGTTGTGTCGCCAACTCATTTCGCGCCGCTGCAAGGTCGGATTCTGCCTTACCGGATCGGCCCCCTTCCTTCTCAAGCGCCTGCCGCTCGAACTGTGCGACCAGTCCATTGTGGAGTGTAAGGTGTACCTCAGCGGCGGGAAACTCAACCTCATCCAGTCTTTGGATAGCCGCTTGTGCGAATGCCTGTGCTGTGCCACGAGCATTCAGCACGTCACGCGCCGCATGGGCCTGACTCACGGCAGCCGATTGCTTCTGACTGAGTTCTTCGAGTCGAGCGTTCCACGGTTCTACGTCGGATGGTTCCAGCAAGTCGATGGTCAGCCGACGGTTCGCAAACGTCTCGCGCCCTTCAGGTTTCGCATTCTCGTGCTGGGTCAGCGCCTGACTAGCCTGCGTGAGGGCTGCTTCGGCCGCCTGGGCCTGCTGTGTCATCGCACCGATGGTATCGATCTCGATACGATAGCTCTGTTGCAGGGTCAGCCGCTCAGCCTTGAGGGTGCTCACATCCTTCACATCCTGAGCGGCCTGATCCCGCTTCATCCGCAAGACCGCCACTTCCCGAGCGAGCTTCTCGGCCTGAGCCACCTTTCGCCGTGCATCGATCAACCCATCATCATCCTTAAGGCTCGCCAAGGCGCGGAATCGGTGGATGAACCGATCGAGCTGCTTTTCGTGAAGTCCTCGCTCAAACCGATATCCAAGCAAGGTGCTCAACGACTGGCCTTGACGGACCCCGTCCAGCATCCATTTAGCTCGATGCACGCGATCGGAGGAGAGATTGACGGCGAAAGGGCTGCCTTCGCCGGCGCCCGTCTGCTTGTGAGACAGATAGCCGCTTCGTAAGACCGCGGCCGTGGCCGCATGTGCAAGGGACGGCGTATGGACATACCCTTGGTTCCCCTTCGCCTGAAACAGAGGTCCCTCCACTCCCGCCGGCGCCGATGCAACTGCCTGCATCGGCGCCGCTGGTCGCACGTCTTCTACCCACCCATACCCACCGATACGAATTCCTGTCGGCTGTGATTTCCGAAGGGCAGCCAGACGTCTAGTCGCCAAAGAGGTGCCCCAAGCATCGAGACGAAAGGTCGTGAGGTCGATCACTTCGGCAAGCAATGCCTGTCTGATGGCATCCGGCAAGGCCAACAGAAAGTTCAGCTCAGGATCAGGCTGAACAGTCAGGGCCTGCTTCAGCAGCAGGTCTCGAAGGAACGTGGTGATGAGAGGAATAGGAACTGGTAGAGTCCGGATCGCATCCGAGAATTCTCGCTTGAGATACCTAGCCGAAGTGGCCTCTTGAGCCAATATCGCAACCGGATTGTTTTCTGTCAACGTGCTGAGCGCGCGGGGGATAAGCCGGCGGCGCGTTTGCTTCTGAGTGCGCCACCAACTTGCCAGCGCCGGCTCGGCACTGTTGGTCGAGCTTGAAGCCCAGCGGTCGAAAGCCCCTACGGGCAATAGGCCGTAGGGTTGTGTGTCAACCCGCAAAGCAGGAAAGGGGCCGCGTGCCCGCACATAGTTCACAAAGTGCTCGCGGAGCAATTCTGTACTGGCCGACGCAGACAACTGCCGCAGCATGGCACTGTCGCAGGCAGACAAGAGTGCTGCATTAATAGCCTCAGCATGACGCTGTTCCGTGCCATCTGCTCCGCGAACATGTGCAAAGACAGCGGGCGTCAATCCCAGGGTTTGGGCCGTGAGCTGTCCGTCGGAGCCTGCTTGAGCCAACACACCTCCACGTTCAACGGTAAACGTGATATCAGTATCTCGGCCCGAACTGAACCCTGATGAGCCCCCGGTGGAATTGTTCGTCGGCGTGTTCTGCCCGATGAATGCCAGGCCTCCCGTGTAGTGATGCGCATCGAACAGTTCGGTTAGCCGTGCAACAGTTCCAGCAGCGTCGAGCGAAGCCTTGATGCCCAACACGACCACTCGCTCAAAACCAGCTTTGGCCTGTTCCTCGGTGAGAAATATTCGAACCCCCATTCCAACCGATTCAGCCGTTGCAAAATCGACCATCCATCGCATGCCCTCATCGATCGGCAGTTGACCATCACCCGGGAGCGGACCAGTCTCCTGAGGCGACGGACCCACTGCCAACTGATCGAGAATCGGACGACCCCAGGCCGAGAGCACGGATCGTTCATCTCGATAAGCGAGCACCACCCACCGGTCTGGAAGGACTCGCGTATGTGGCGCGCGGCTCCATGTGCTCGTTCTCCGTCCGGGAGGCCTTGCTTGACCAGGGTCTAACGACTTGGCAATCCAGGCCGCACGTGGGGAGCCGAAGCGGTCCGCGAGCTGCCGCCAGGCCTGCCGCTTGACCTCCTCTGTATCTTGGCCCTGAGGAATGGTCGTGATCCGCGTCCAGTACTCCCGTCCCCATTGCTCTTCATCGACCGTCAGCTCAGGCTCATGGGTATCGACGTGAATATCATCAGGGTAGACACGGACCAAGAGTTCTGTGCCGGTTCCTCCAGTTTTCGCCATAAATCTCGTTTCGAGACGGACGGGAAACAGCAACAGCGGATGCAAGGTCGCAACTCTCCCACTCAACGTATCCGTTCCTAGCAGTCGTGCAGTCGCGGCATCCCTAGCGGTTTGGTATTCGGTAAGTCTGTTTAAACGGGCTGCGACCTCATTTCTTGCACGCTCCACCGCTTGCTGCGCCAGGGGGATCTGTTGTTGCACCTGAGTGAGTTCGATCTGCAGTTGGCCCAGATCTCTCGTGAGTGTGTCAACAAGTCGCTGTGCCACTTGGACACGAATAAATGCACGGTCTCGTGCCAGCCGATGTTGTCGAATTTGAGATCTCCAGGCAATAATATTAACCCCATCCGGGATTTCCCCACCGATCGGTCTCATGAATCAGTTCCTTTCATTGCCTCGATTCAAGGTCGGCGGTGAGCTTCGCGTCGGCGATGTCGAATTCCTGCTGAACCGTCGCGAGCCTAGCTTTTGCACCAGAAAGCTTCGCCGTCACGTCGGCAACATGTTGCGTGAGGTCATCGCGCCTGGCGATGAGGTTGCTCAACCGTTCCTCGGCGTCTTCCTGTTCGAGACGTGCCTGGGTGTGCGCATCCTCCAATTCGAAGACGCGCGCTGAGAGTTCGGCCGCTAACTGTTCAACCGTCGGACGGGTGAACGGATCCCGGTCGATCTCTGTATTCACCTTGGCAATGCCGGCGATCTGCTGTTGTATCGCTTGCTGACGTGCCTGTACGCCTGCAATCGCCGTCTGCGTACCGGCCACTGCCGCTTTTGCCTCGCTCACCAGGCGCTCGGCAGCCTGTACACCCGCTTGCGCCTGTGAGACGGCGAGTTGGGCCGCCTGCAATCTGTTGTGGGCTGCGCTTGCACTCGTCTGAGCTTGTGTGCGCTGCGTACTGAGCCGCTGCATGTGTTGATTCCACGTGCGCCAGGCTGGATTTGGCCGAGGGGGGCGCCCGTTTACTTCAATGGTACGCTCCGGCTCATTCGCCACATGCGCGTCAATTTGTCGATCGATGTCCGCCACATGTCTGTCGGCAACGCCCGCCGACGCCTGCAGCGGAGCAACTTCCGTTTGCTTCAGCGCCAGCTGGGTTTGTGCTGCACTTACTTGTGTCTGTGCTGCGGTCACCGCTTGCTGTTGCGTGCTCAGCTTTGTGGTCAGAGCGGACTGTTCTGCGGCTGCAGCTTGTAACTCCGCCTGGAGTCGGGCTCGTTCCTGTTCCAAGTAGGGCATGGTGTGCTCTCCTGTGCAGCGTTACGTTCGCAACCAAGTCCTCGCATGAATGGCCACACGGAAGGGCGGCTGCCGCGTGATCGCTGCCATCTGCGCCGAGTTCTTGCCCCAAGGGATGTTGTCCCGCACGACATTTTTTAGAAGCCCATCGATAGGCACATAGACGAGTTGCGTGAGTCCATCGTCACTTGTAGCCAAGTGACCCCACGAGAGATCCGACCAATGATCCGGTGTGCCGCTAAAAGTCTTTGCCGCATCCAAACCGAACCGAGGCTCTGTCGGTTGTTCTTGAAGCACGAAAAACCAGCCTGGGTGCCCGTTATTGGCGTGAGTGTCCGCTCCACGCACGATGGATTTGGTCAAGGCAAAGCCGAGCATGGTGATGTCCGGTGCCTGCGTGGCGCGAAACATGGGATACAGCTCATTGGTGCCCAATTCGCGGCGCGTGCCGTCGGTCGACCAGATACCCTCGACGGCGTAGACCATCGATCGGGGATAGCGACGGAGCAAATCTCCGCGGATCAATAAGACCAGCTGGCCCTCAGTCGATCCTTGTGCCGCATGACTGCCAAGATGGCTCTCGTTAGTCCACGTCGCGATCGGAGCGATGTCTCGACGAGCCTCGCGTTCTTGCTCACTGTTCCCCACCAGATCCCCTTGGCCATCCCAAAATTGGCGAAAGTAGGTACCGCGCTGATCGGTTGGGAAACCCCTCCAGAGCAGTTCGCGGCTCATTTCATGGTTGAGACCGACCATGTAGGCTTCGATGAACGAGGGATTCGTCTGGAGTAATGCGATACTATTGGCGGGAATCTGATCCATCCCAGGCAACAGCATATCGGGGAAGGTATCCCGCATCGGCTCATACATCGGCTGGGGAAACGTCGGGGCAAACCGGGTTATGTCGATGCTTTCAGCGGAGGGAACTGTCTCGCGCACGGCAGTGAGCACCGTCGTTTTGGGATCGAGCTGCGTCAGGATGTTTGCTTTCAGTCCTGCCCAGTCGGTGGCCAACTGAACGCGCCGGCGTGCGTCGATCAGTATGGCGGCGGCAAACATGCGGGACGTTCCCGCTTCTCGTCGGTTGAGCGTGGGAGGGATTTGAATGTTCAGACTGGCTTGATCGATGTTCCCAAGTCGTGTAGCCAGCGGTCCGCGAGGCCGATTGAAGCGACGAAAGGCGCCCGATAGCGCGGCATGTCCAACAAGACGTCGAGGATCGGATGGTGAACCGGCCGCCGGGGTCAAATCTTTGAGGACGCCAAGCGAGGGGCCGGTGAACTGGAGCAGTTGCGCGGGATGGAGCGATGCAAGATGTTTTTTCATCAGAGAGCCGCCGACCGTTTCAGCCATCTGCGCACGTTTCATCCGTAGATTGTCCTGCTTCTGCTTTTCGAGCTGATCCCATGCCGATGCCATGAGTTGTTCTTGATCCTGCTGCACGACAACGGTACCCAGCCCGGCTGCAACACGATGCCGTGGGTCCACATTCAGCTCGCGGAACCAATGAGGAGGTTGGTTTGTCGCGGGAACCGCTTCCTGCTTTGCATACCACTGGCCATAGAGGGGTGGACCCAGCACAGTGGGCATACCCGTCGCATTCAGCGAAGCCGGAATATTGAGAATCGTGCGAAGGGAGTTTTGGAATGTACCACGCACCGAGTCCGGCCAGTCACGCGGATTCGTTTCAGGTGTCCGAAGCGCCCCTTCGAGATCGAGGATGGTCCCCGCAGTCCCTGGCGGTTTGGAAGGCATGCCCCACCCGGGCGCGCTGATATCTAATGGACGTAATCCGAGAGTCTTGGGAAGTGGTTTGGCCTCGATGCGCCGGGCGAGCGATTCGAAATCGCCTTCCAGGCCTGTCCGGAATTCCCAATGGAAATACACCGGCAGCTTGATGGAGGTGGCGGCGCCTGTACCTGAGCTCACAGACCAGGCTGGCTTCATGGCCTGTTCATCTGTCGCCGTCACAGTTTCGCCAAAGCCGGTTTTCAGACCGACCTCGAAGGTCGGCACCAGGCAGGCATAATACGCTGTGTTGGGATCGAGCCGACGCGGACTCAAGAGCCGTGAAAGCGTTCGCTCCGGGTGTTGCGTCAAAATCTGCTTTAAGGCGGGATGCGGTGATGGATCAGGAGGGGCTTGGTCGCTCGAGACGATCTGCGCATGGGCCCAGGCCCATGATTCCTCGAGATTGGGCAACTCCGCTTGGGAACACTCGAGAAGAGGGAGTGGTTTGCGGGCGTCCATCGTCAGTGTCGCTCCGTCCTTTTTGACGACAATCAAGCAGATCCAAGGACGGAGCTGTCTCTTGCTATTCGCGTTGGCGGGAGTGAAGAGCCAGGGAAAATCAGGGCGATCAAATTCGATGGATGGGAAATAGTTCGGCTCAAAATCCGTCATAAGTCGAGGGGGCTCGACCCGAATCACTTCTCGGCCATCTATACCGGTCACGTCGCAAGGCCCATAGAGCTGCACGTCGACATCGATCGGCTGGCCCTCGTTCACACGTAAGCGTACTGGGTACACGAGGCGCCCGGCGTTCGTGGAAGGTGCACCTCCACGATTCGACAAGTCGGCGAGCAAGCCCTGTCGGAACCAGGAAAAGAATCGATATGTCGCTTTTGGCAGATCAGGCATGGTGTTTTAGCTCCGTCTCTCTTTACGCGACCAGTTCAGCGTTGCGATAGCGGCTGCGGCCGTGGCGGCGGAGCACGGCCTGGCCCGCCGCGCCGAACGGCGCCACGCGCACCAGCACCGCCGCCGGCAGCACGTACCCCGGCCGCGCCGGCTCCGGCGGGCGCGTCGGATCGATGAGTTGTGTTTCATACTGGAGTGTTGTCGTGAGCGTCGGGTCCTCCTCAAAGGCCACGGTCTCCAGCGTGAAGGCCACTCCCGCCGCCTGCGTCTCAAAGGCCGGCCGCGCCAG
>JBDTSF010000380.1:0-3473 GCA_039931295.1 Nitrospirota bacterium
CGGCTGAGGTGGAAAAATTTGTGAAAGCGCGCATCGATATCGGTGAGATGATGACGAACTACTTTAAAGGCGGAGAGCAGTTCAAGGATGGGCAACGTCCGTCGGCTGAACAGA
This sequence comes from Nitrospirota bacterium, assembly GCA_039931295.1. Classification (GTDB taxonomy): domain Bacteria; phylum Nitrospirota; class Nitrospiria; order Nitrospirales; family Nitrospiraceae; genus Palsa-1315. Next base: position 115 of record JBDTSF010000380.1, read on the forward strand.
TGAAGGAGATGGGTGCGGACATCCACACAAAACTCGGCAAGCTGTTGGAAAAGTATGATCTGACCGTCGAGGAGTATCGAAAGCGCAGTCCGGAGGTCTTCGCCGATGACGCGGCGGTGAAGGGCTATCTCAACGAGCATCCAGACATGAAGGCACGATACGAAGCGCTCCCGCTGGATCGGATGGGACGCGGTGGCAGCACTGGGCGGGGATACTAAATTTGTTTATCAGGGTCAACTGGCTTCATCCACATGTGAGTGGTGAGGGGTCGTTCCTGTCAATCAATCGGAGACCGGGATGATCATCACAGGTACTGAGTCGGCTGATCTCGACACTCCCACGGGGCTCATGCGCACGTATCTCTTTCGGCCGGTGGCGGAGGGGCGGTATCCAGGCCTGGTGCTATTCTCGGAGATCTTTCAGGTCACGGGGCCAATCCGGCGCACTGCGGCGATGTTGGCGAGCCACGGATTTGTGGTGGCGGTTCCGGAGATTTACCATGAACTGGAGCCGGCTGGCACCGTACTGGCCTACGACGAGGCCGGCGCCGAGCGTGGCAACCGACATAAGGTCACCAAGACATTGTCGAGCTACGACGGCGATGCGAGAGCTGCGCTAGACTTTCTTAAGTCCTCACCGCACTGCACGGGTCAGCTGGGCGTCATGGGGATGTGTATTGGGGGGCATTTGGCGTTTCGCGCGGCGACGCAGCCTGACGTCCTTGCCTGCACCTGTTTCTACGCGACCGATATTCACAAGTGCAGTTTGGGTGAGGGCATGCGCGACAACAGTCTGGGCCGAATCGGGGAGATCACAGGTGAGCTGCTGATGATCTGGGGTAGACAGGATCCACACATTCCCCGCGAGGGGCGAGCGCTGATCTACAACGCGCTGAGCGATGCCGGGACACATTTCCAGTGGCATGAGTTCAATAATGCGCATGCCTTTCTTCGCGACGAAGGTCCCCGCTACGATCCGGCTACGGCCCAGATTTGTTACGGCATGGCGCTGGAGTTGTTTAGACGCAAGTTGGGGGAAGGCGATCGGCGCACGACTGCGGTGTTGCGCTCCTCCAGGGCTTGACCCTCGTACGCGTCAAGCCGCACATTTATTGACTCTCCTCCGACCCCTCCATATAATGCCGCTCGATTGTAGATTTTTCTGCCTTTCCAGACAGTTATGGCTTCTTTCCCCAAGACATCAGTGGTAGAAACATGGGAGAAGGTTCGTGCGGAACTCTCCCATGCCTTTTCAACCACGTCCGAGGTCCAGGTGTTCACGACCGAAGACTTCGCGCTGCTTGAACGGGTAGCCGATGCGGTGGTGAAACGGGGCATGGCTGCTCCTGCCACGGTGTTCCTGGAATCGCTCGGTCCTATGAACTTTCTCGGCAGTCAGGCACTTTATTTCCTGACCCCCATCGTGGAATGGGCTTTTCAGGCAAAGGAGGTCGAACAAGTGGCTCGACTGCTTGAGAGACGCGATACGATTTCCCGTCTCATTGCCATCATTGACACGAAGTCTGCTCCTCAAGCTCCTCCCCCGGCTCCTCAAGGAGCCTCCGCTCAATGAGTGTGCCGAATCCTGCACCGATCAAGCCCGTGATCTCCCATCCGCTCAACGTCATCGTGGCCACCGATTGTGGCAGTACCACGACCAAAGCCATTTTGATTGAGAAAGTCGGCGACGAATATCGGCAAACCTATCGCGGCGAAGCGCCGACGACGGTGGAAGCGCCGTTTGAAGACGTGACGCGCGGAGTGTTGAACGCGATTGCGGAAATTGAAGAACTCTCTGGGCGGAAAATTCTTGACGGTGACAAGATTATCACGCCTTGTCGCGATGCGAAGACCGGTGTCGATATCTATATCTCTACCAGCAGCGCGGGCGGTGGGTTACAAATGATGGTGACCGGAGTTGTGCAAAACATGACGGGTGAAAGCGCGCAACGGGCTGCGCTCGGGGCTGGCGCGATTGTCATCGATGTGTTGGCGTCGAACGACGGCCGGTTGCCGCATGAAAAGATCGAGCGTATCAGGACTATGCGGCCCGATATGATCTTGATGTCCGGCGGGACGGATGGAGGGGCGGTCACCCACGTGGTCGAGATGGCGGAGTATATTTCGGCAGCAGAGCCACGCCCTCGATTCGGGGCGACGTACAAGCTCCCGTTGATATATGCGGGCAACAAAGACGCGCAGCCGCAGGTCAAGAAAATCCTGGGCGAGAAAGCCGCCCTAGTGCTGACGGATAATATTCGACCGGTGTTAGAGCGGGAAAATCTTGCACCGGCGCGGAATAAGATTCACGACCTGTTTCTCGAACATGTCATGCAACAGGCGCCGGGTTATAAGAAACTGATTGAGATGGCTGGTGCGCCGATCATGCCGACACCGGCGGCGGTCGGCGTCATTATGGAAACGATTGCCAAGCGGGAGCATTTGAACCTGATCGGGGTGGATATTGGCGGCGCGACCACGGACGTGTTTTCGGTCTTCGAGGGACTCTTCAATCGAACCGTCAGCGCGAACCTTGGCATGTCATACAGTATTTCCAACGTGCTGGCGGAAGCAGGGCTCGCCAATATCATGCGCTGGGTGCCATTCACGATCGACGAACAGACCCTTCGGAACCGGATCAAGAACAAGATGGTCCGGCCGACGACGATTCCACAGACATTGGACGAGCTGCAGATCGAACATGCGATTGCCCGCGAGGCGCTCCGGCTCGCCCTGATCCATCATAAGTCCCTCGCAACCGCCCTCAAGGGCATACAACAAGAACGCACGATCTCGGATGTATTCGAGCAGCAGCAGTCCGGCAAGACGCTGATCGATATGCTCAAGCTGGATTTAATCGTGGGAAGCGGGGGGATTCTGTCCCATGCGCCACGCCGTATGCAGTCGATGCTGATGATGGTCGATGCCTATGAACCGCTCGGGGTGACGAGGCTCTCGGTGGACAGCATCTTCATGATGCCGCACCTCGGTGTGCTCTCGACGATCGATGAAAAGGCGGCGACCGATGTCTTTGTCCGTGATTGCATGGTCTACCTGGGAACCTGTATCGCCCCGATCGGTCAGGGGAAGAATGGGGAACGGTGCGCAGACTATGTCATCACGTTTCCAGATGGACGAGTAGATAAGGGGCAACTCGCATTCGGTGACTTACGGCTGATTCCCCTGGCCAGCGATCAGAAGGCTTCGATCGCGATCCAGCCGGCGAAACAGGTGAATCTCGGAGCAGGGGCTGGAGTGTCGATCACACGAGACGTGCAAGGGGGTGTGGTGGGACTCTTGCTCGATGGACGCGGGCGCCCGTTGCAATTGCCGACCGATCATGCAGCCAGGGTGGCAGCG
>JBDTSF010000381.1:0-6714 GCA_039931295.1 Nitrospirota bacterium
CCGTGGAATTCGATCACCACAGATACCCGGCCACAGTTCATAGCATGCCCTTCTACGTCAAGCATTAGCTCGGTCACAACGGCCCCGTAGGCGATGGAGCGCAAGATGACACAACGGTGGATGGTCCTGATAGGTGTGGTGGGACTGATGCCCCTGCTCCTGGCCATGCGGCCGGTAGATGAAGCCCTGCTCGCAGCAGCGAGCAAGGGAGATCTCGGTGAGGTCACCAGAGCCGTCGAAAATGGGGCTGACGTCAACGCGGCGGGTGAGGACGGAATCACTCTGCTTTACAAGGCAGCCGAAAAGGGCCATCAAGACGCGGTTGCTCTCCTGTTGGACAAAGGCGCGAACCTGAAACAGGAGACGCTGGACGGAGTGACCCCGCTTCACATCGCCGTTGAGAAAGGCCATAGAGCCATAGCAGAGCTGCTGTTGGACAAGGGCGCAGACGTGAACCAGGTGAGAACGGACAGCGGCGAAGCCCCGCTTTTTACCGCAGCCCAGGAAGGACACCGAGACGTTGTAGCCCTCCTGTTGGATCGCGACGCCAACGTGAAGCAAATGAGGTTAGGCAACAACGCGACTCCGCTCTTCATCGCAGCGGGCAAGGGGCATCGGGAAATTGTGGCATTACTGCTGGACAAAGGGGCGGAGGTAACACCGGTGACGACGAACGGATGGACTCCCCTTCATGTCGCCGCACAACAAGGGCATCATGAGATCGTGGTGATGCTGCTGACGAAGGGAGCAGACAAAGCGGCAAAAGATGCCAAAGGCCTCCGACCGGTCGATCGCGCACGTGAAAAAGGCCACGTCGCGCTACTACCGTTGCTGGAGCCATGAGCACTGGCAGGATGCTGAAAAAGTCCACCAGCATCGTTCTCGCATCGTTCAGGCCCTCAACGTACCCCAGAGGGTACGCCTCCGGCCCTTCACTCGCTGCGGCCTTGCTGGATGGCCTTTTTGAGCATCCTGCCCGGTATACCCCGTTACCTCCTACGTCCTGAACAATGAAATTCCAGCGTGCCCACAGAGTTTTTCTGCAGCTGATGGAACATTGTGCGGGCGACCCGCATAAGAACCCAGATAAATGGTCGATCGGCCGCAACTCTTTGAACGTGCATCGACGAGGGCGTATTGTTCACAAATATTGATGGTGTGTTATACGGGTAGAAACTGGCAGGTCTGGCTCTTATACGGATCTACCCAAACTTTGTTAGCCGGCAGATACCGTGAACTCTGACAACAACCTCGAATTCGTTCCCAAAGCAATCGAGTCTGTTTCCATCAGGCCTGGGGAAGGGCCGAACATCCGAATTGCAATCGGGACCGTGCAGCGAATCGCTGCCCTTCGTGCATACCAAAACTATAGTGGCAGTCGTGATTGGATTGATAAGGTGTCTAATGCCTACGTGGTTGCTCTCACTACGCGATCAGCAGACGAACTGCTTATGAAGTTTATTCAAAATGATCTCAATGATTCCTTCGCAATTAAATGCAACGAGTGCAAAAAAAGTCAGCATTGGCGCCTCACTTATACGAGAACGCCTGTTTCCAGAATTGAAGTCGCTTCGCGAGTATGCAAACAAACTGATACACCACCTGGACGATCCGGAAAATCGGGGAGTTGCCGGCCTGAACATCCAGGGTGTTTTTAGCTACTGCATCACTTGTTCGGAAAAAATATTGATGCCCTCTTTGGCATAATTCCAAGTTCTCATGGAAAGTTTGAATACGTTAAATGCAAGAGGTGCCGTGAAAAAGGTGTGTCATGAGCATAGCGCAAACGAATCTGCTATCTAACCCGCTAATCAAGCGGACTTGCCTTCAGCAAGCCGCTTATCACCAATGTTATGTGCTCGGAACAAAACCAGGCAGCAAGATTCGTATCTTTGGATCAGCCGACTGGCGGAAATTTCGGAGGTTATACAATGCGAGAACCAAAACTTGATGATCTTACGGTTGATGAAGCTGCCTCAGTGCAACTCCGAGCCGCGCTGGCACGAGAAAAATCGGTGAAGCTCACCATCATGATCGATACGAAAAGCCTCCACGCGCTCAAGGAGGCCTCTCGACGAACAGGGGTGCCGTACCAAGCCCTGGTCAGCCGGGCGCTCAAGACGGGGCTCACGAGGCAGGTCACCACGGAGTCTCGACTAGACCGGCTGGAGCGAGAAGTGAAGAGGATGAAACGTATCCTGGTTGCCTAAGTGCATACCCGTTCCCGACGTTCCCTTACACTCTCAGGAATGCGCGTATTGCGCCAGCTTTCGCCCCTGCGCCTCACCAGTCAACTACTTCTCCGGATTCCTCGCCGCCGTGACCGCCGCCGCAAATTTCAGCAAGCTGGCGCGTTCGTCATCCTCCAGCGCCAGCAAGAGGTGGGCTTCCTCGCCGTGCATCAGGCGAAGGCTGAGAAATGGTTCTTCGCGGCGTTTTTCTTTATTGTCCCACATCGCATCAATCACCTGAACTTTGTCCAACTGACCGACCGACAGCACGTCGTACCGAAAATACGAATCGCCGATAACCATGTCGAACAACACGTGGCCGGCCGTGAGCAGCAGGAGATTGAAGCGCCCTTGATCTTCGTAACCCTCCGGCAAAAACTTGTTGATATGGCACAGCACGACCTTGCGGTCCCCTAACGCCGCGCGAATTTTTTCTTGTAGCGCCGGGTAATCGATCTGCATGGGCTTATCATCGAGCCCCGTCGCCGCCGCTGCGGCATTCCGAGCCTGTTCAAAAATCTCATCCGCCGACATCAATCCTGCCATCTGTGAAATCCTTTCATCCGAACCCTGTTAACCCGCTGTACGCCGAGCCTTCACCGCTCTGGCGACACCGATCAATCCCAGACCTGCCCATGCAAACTCCAAGAAAATGAATCCGACTCGCTGATCCTCAATCGCCACGACCGCTAACAGCAACGACCCAATAATGTTGAACGCGAGGTATCCCGTGTGCAGCTCACTCCAGACCCCGCTCTGAAGTAAGCCATACGCCGACAGCACCATCAAGGCGCCCAATACCGAAATTAGCTGCAACAGCATCACACACCTCGCCTCACCCTCCACACACAACGATGGTGTACCGTAACTGGCTATCTATCTCGATTTCAAGAGAATCTTCGCCACGAACCGTGACAACTACCTGGCAGACAGGTGATGGAAAAACCTCGTGGCACCGTCCTGATCGAGGACTCTCACATCAAAGGAAGACTCCGTGACTCGAATCAGACCAAAATTCATGTACCCGCCTTCATTGACCAATGTGGTCGGACGTAACCCCACCGTGGCCGGCGTCACTTGTCCAGACGCAGCAGACAACGGACCAGCGATAAACTCATGGAAGTCAGCGATCCCGTCACCGTTTGGATCGTAGACATTTGCCTGTACATGGTGGACATCGCCTACCAGGAATACGACGTTCCTTACCCTCCGGCCGAGAATGTGATCCACGATCACCTGCCGTTCTCGTTCAAACCCTGGAATACCAGGCCCACCGGCCCAGCCATCGTTCCCAGGAACGCTCGCACTCCTCCTTTAGATATGGAGAGAGGCACCGTGGTCACAATCACTTTCCACATCGCAGATGACTCGGTAAGCCCGCTTAACAACCATTGCAGTTGCTTTTCTCCCAACATGGTCTTCGCCGGGCCGTCTTGATCGATATTACGGCTTCGATACTGCCCCGTATCGAGGATAAACATCTCAAGATCTGTCCCGGCGCGCACGGTTCTATAGAGCCGGTCTGGATCATCAGCAGCCACGCGAATCAGCCAATACTCACGCAAGGCCTGCCGCCCAATCGGCATCCGGTCGTCGAAAGGTCCGGAAAAGTCGTTCCGCACTTCATGATCGTCCCAAATCGTATAGACCGGAGTGGTCTCCAAAAACCGGCGCAACGCCTCCGCAGCCCGCTGGTCACGATGGCGTGCACGGTACTCATCGAGGGTCGCCGCGCGAAAGTCAGCGCCCGGCTCGTTCGGAGGCGACGGGCACAAACCGTCAGCGTACACTGTATCGCCGAGAAACAAGAAGAAGCTGAGCTGCTGTGCGCGCATCACATCGAAGATGGGATAACCGGCAGCGCCACGCCTGCAACGTCCCTGGCCACCCAGATCGCCGCTCCAAGCAAAGGTCACAGGCATATGGCTCTTCGCATCCTGGAGCGTGGTGAATTCCCCTCGTGCCACTGACCGCGCTTCGATCGACGTACCTTCGCGCCCCTTCGTGCCGGCAAATACATACCATCGATATCGTGTGGCCGGCGCTAATCCCTCAAGCGGAATCGTCAGCGTGAAATCCGTGTCCTGGCTTGTCATATACCACTGCGTCCGGGCCACGGGAGCGACGGCTGTCCCCATCTTCGACACGCGGTCCCAGATTGCCACCGGCGCCCACTCGACTTGCACTGTGATCGGCCCATCGGTCCGTAGCCAGAGAAGAGCCGACTGGCTCGTCACATCCCCGATTGCAATCCCCTGAAGCAGCAAATTCGTCGAAGCAGTATCCGTCTCAGCAAAAGGACTCCCAGGAGGAAGTCCCTCGCGCGAGGGTGCGGTACAGCCTGCAATGGTAACAATCGCAGCCAAGAGGAGGAGAAGAGGAAGTCGACCCATCATATCGATGGACTTACCGGAACGGGAGCGACGCGTCAAGTTTAGCACGGTTGAAAATCCATCCCTCTCTCCTACATACTACTGTCACCAAACGGAGTACCCAATGCACGACCTCAGTTGTATGATCAAAGGCTGCCAATCAAAAGTCTATGCTCCTGCCGGCACCCACAGTGTCTGCCGAGCACATTTCTTAAACTATCTCACCTGGCGACGCCGCAAAGGCCCGCAGATGTTTATGAGGTATGCCGGGATGACGATGGAAGAACGAGACCCGCTCGTTGGCGAATGGGCCAACACCATCCGCGTAGAAGAAGCCCCCACCGCATCAGCGTCTACAACTTAGTCTTCCACGCCCGCATACAGGGAGTGGTTCCTCACACCATTCGTTCTATCAGATCCGATCGGTCGGCGAAGTTCTCTCGCCGATAGTCGCGATTTCCCCCTCGGGACTGAACCCACAACAATCCGCTGGGTCCAGCAGAGCCGGTGGGCCTCAGCCAGGTGTAAACTTGTTCGAAGGCCTCTTTCTTCACCGGAGAGCCCATGCTCAGACATTCCTTGATTTTGACTGACTACGCTGGGTCGCGAGTGTACGGCGTTGGCCTTCTGGCTCATCGGAGGGCTACAACTACCTGGAAACTCCGAGGACGTAGCCTTGTGAAGCAGTCCGCTGATGGGTTTGGATTCAACAGAGGATGGCGAGTCCTAGGAGGTCATGAAGCCTCTTGGGTGGCTGTTGTAGGTTCATGGGGTCAGAGGGGCTGGCAGGGTACCGATAAAGGTCTAGATAATGCCTTCATACCTGTAACACATTCCGATTTCTTGTCGGGCTTATCCTTATCATCCTTCTTTGCTTCCCCAACTATCTTCTTCACATCCTCACTCGCTCGTGGCTTCTGGTCGGTCTCCTTTGCCACTGGTGTAGGCTGGTTTCCTTCCTTCGGCGATTGCTCCGCAGCCAGCACCAAATGTGACCCAAACAAGAATATTCCAAGACTAACGAAGATCATGAAGCACCGTAGCAGAGATTTAAGCATGGTCAGTCCCTCCTGTGGGATTCAACCTTGCCTACCTAGGAAATTAATGTCAACTTTTTGATCGCCAGAGTAGCGCCTCCACCGTAGCAGCCCGTGAATACTGGCTGTTTACAATGCTGAAACGTGTGGTCTGGAGCGTGGTTACGTAGTAGTGCTGGTGTCCCCAACGGGACTATCAGCCTTTTAACCCCACATCTAGAGCGGCTAATCTTACCATTCTCTGGAGAAATCCAGGCGGCCGTCTAGAGAAATCGAGGGGACTTCAGGGGTCTTCACCTAATCCCACGGGCCGTGGAAGGTCGCAGTGTGCTCTCGTTTTGAGTTCCCGTCGCTTTCGGGGAAGAAATCAAGTGAAATAGAAGTTTACCAGGCGGGGCTAGCTTGCCTCCCCTTCGTGATTCGATTTATACCTACCCTAGTGATTTGTATATACCCTAGCGCTTCAACGTCAATCTGCTTCAGACTCGCCAGTAACCTTAGCACTGGTCCTACCTCACCAAGCGCTCCGTGATCAAAATGCCTATACACTTCAATCCATTTCTTCGGGCCATGCTTTTTGAGATACGCTAAGACCTTCTTTTCAAGGCTGCGCTCCGATGCCAGTAAATCTTCGATCTTCATGGCACACATACGATCGGCCATGGCTCTCACGATGGGTGGCCTACTTCCCATTGGCGATTCGCTCAATCCCTGCTTGCGTAATTTGGACATATCCATACCCTTCAAGCTCGATCTCCTTCATAATCGCTAGTACTTGTAACACCGATCCTATCTCACCCTTCCCATCCTGATCAAAATACAGATAGAGGGAAGGCCACTTTATCGGCCCATTCTCTCGAAGATAGAGCAAGACGCGTTCTTGCACGCTCCCTCGTTCGAGCTCCATACCCACGCGTACCATGCACTGATAAATACTCTTACTGGTAGTCCCCCTAGTCGCTTAATGAAACGCCTTACTACTGTGGGCGAAGCTGTAAAGATGCTGTTATGAGATAGATTTGGGGATCTCGCAGCTATTTGTCCTTGTAAAACTGCTGGCGATCCCTTACCGTG
>JBDTSF010000382.1:0-17603 GCA_039931295.1 Nitrospirota bacterium
GTGACATCGGCGCTATCTTCTCGACGGTAGGAAATCAGGATCTTGCTCATGGTCTGGCGCATTCCACACCGAACAACTCAAACACGCCGGATGATTTTTTATCCGGCCATCGTTGTAAAGAGAGAGCGGACCATTCCTCTGCGTTTCTCAGGATGGCTGTCGCTCTATTGGATTGGTGGTTTCGGATTGAGATTGAAGCCCGATTGGTTCTGTGGCGGGCTCAATACGCCCTACATCGAGGAGGATGGCGACCAGCATGTCGCTCAGAACATTCACGCCTGAACGGGCTCGGGCGACGATCCAATCCACCGTCAGGATGAGTGGAATGGCGGCGCCAATGACGTGGGTCGGCAAGCCCGCGGCTGAGAGAACGAGCGGCAACACAATCATCCCGGCCTCCGGAATACCGGCCACACCGGCCCCTGCGATCATCGATGCAGCGACGATCAACAACTGATTGCCCAGCGGCAGATCGAAACCCAGCGCTTGGGCGAGAAAGAGCGCGGCCATCGCTTCATAGAGGGTAATGCCGTCGTTGTTGAGATTGGTGCCGACACAGGCGGCGAGCCGCGCCGACTGCGGCGAGACCTGCATACGATCGAGGCACCGGAGGGTGACCGGCACGGTGGCGAGGCTGCTGTTACACGACACGGCGGTCATGATCGCATCAGCCCCTTGTCCCAGATAGATCTTCGGAGACTTCTTCCCAACCAGCCAGGCAACGAGCGGATAGTAAATAAGCGCGTGGATGGCGAGCCCCAAGAGCATGGCGGCGAGAAAGACCCAGAGGACGGCGAAGACGCCGATGCCTGCCTTGCCGACGACCTGCGCGACAACGCCGAACACGGCGAGCGGCACGGCAAGGATGATCCATCCGAGCATCTGCACGAGCCAGCGATAGATGCGCTCAATGATCCGCGCGAGGGTATGGACGGCTCCGCGTCCCCGGTCTGCCTCGCCCCGCAAGCGGCGAAGGATGGCGCCGAGGCACAGGGCAAGAAGGACAACGCCGATGATATTGCCGCTCGAAAACGGCGTCATGATGGTGCTGGGAATATAGGAAGCGAGGTATTCGATCGGACTTTGTGCACCGGTTTGCACAGTCGCTGGGGTGCCCGTCGATAACTTGGGGATTGGTACGAAGTTCAGCAATTCATCAACGTGGCCATGCCAGGCTAAGCCTGGCTGCCAAGTGTTCATGATCACGAGACCAATCGTCATGGCCACGGAGACGTTGACGAGGCAGATGCCGAGGAGTTTGATTCCTTGGCGGAGCGGTAGGCTCGTGCGGATGAGGGCGTCGAGGATCGCAAAGAAAATCAGCGGGATGGCGAGGGTCTTGAGCAGCGTCACGACGAGCAGGCCGAGCCAGCCCAGATCCTCGTTGCGTAGGCCGCCCAGATAGGGCTCCTGGCCAAAAGCTGCCCCAAGCAGCGCGCCACAGGCCACGGCGATAAGCACTTGCGCGTACAGCGGTAGAGGAATCCAGGGTGATGTCGCCTGCATAGTGGTCTCTCTAGCCCGCATTATTCATGAAGTTTCTGCTGCAAGTGCGGATACGCGGCTGTGACGGGCAGTCTCGCCGTTCAGCCCTTCGACATACTGCACGAGTAAGCCTCATGACTTCACGCCTCCGAGTCCCCGTCTCGCTTCGCGTCTACGCGCTTTCGCGACGAATCTTCATGAATAATGCGGGCTAAGCCGTGGAAGAATACCCCTTTCCCCGCGAGAAAGCACGTTGTGTTCTGAGTCAGAACTAGAATGCGCCTTGCGCTCCTCCTTCAGGAATGTCAGCCCATGCATGGTATAATTTCAAAAACTGGGAGGTGGCGTATGTACAGGACCATCATCAGTATTGTGGCTCTCTTGGTCGTAGGGTTTTCACAGGCTGCGGCAGCAACCTCATCGACCTCTCCCGACAATCATAAGACAGGGGACGGCAAGAGCCTCACGGTAGATGACCTCGGACGAGGGTTGAAGAGCGCGGCCAATAATATCGAGAAGGAGATTCCCAAATTCGGATCTGCGGTTGGAAACGCAATCAAGAAGATCACCGGGAAGGGATCGGATAGGCCAGCGAAATAAAATATGGGACTCGCCGCACCAGGATGTCGAGCATATGTGCACAAAAGAAGACTGTTGTGCTGCGTGTGAGATATCAGCCTCATGAGTGCGCCCTACAAATCAATCACATACACACCACACTCCAGATCAATCGAACCTACCGGCCTTACTCCAGATGTAACACACCATCTGTTCCCCAGCTTCTGTGGGTAACTCTGTGGATGAGAGGTTGGTTTCATTGAAAAGGCCGCCACTGAACGACCTCGTAGCTGTTTGCCTAAATAATGGGCATTGTGGCCTGCCCTGTCGAGCCCCTATATTTTGTGGCTTGACGGATCGATTTTTTCTTATTCCACGTGTTTCGATTCGTGCGCGCTTTTTCGTTCAGTTCATACTTGAACCGCATCTCCCAATGTGGGGTGATGAGAAACATGCTGTCGTTAAATAGGCGTCAGCACGCGTCGCATTAGACAGCGGCAGACCCACCACCTGTGCAATTGCATGTTGGGAAACAGGGGGATTCGTGAAATCGCTGTCGGACAGAGTGCGGACTGCGTTAGCTAGTAAGGAAGCGTTCGAGGAAACTGGTTGAGACGTGGCCTTTTTGGAAGTCGGGGTCGTTGAGGATGCGCTTGTGCAGCGGGATGGTCGTCTTGATACCTTCGATCACGAATTCGTCGAGGGCCCGACGCATACGAGCGATAGATTCCTGCCGGTCCCGGCCATGGGTGATGATTTTGGCGATCATCGAATCATAGAACGGAACGACCATCATGTTCGATTCCATCGCCGAGTCGACGCGCACGCCGAATCCTCCAGGGGCGCTGTATTTGGTGATCATACCGGGACATGGCGTAAACTTTTCAGGATCTTCAGCGTTGATGCGGCATTCAAGACTGTGCCCGTTGAGCTTGATGTCTTGTTGTTTGAACGAGAGGGAGTGTCCGTCGGCGAGCCTGATTTGCTCTTTAATGAGGTCGATGCCGGTGACCATTTCGGTAATGGCATGCTCGACCTGGATGCGGGTATTCACTTCCATGAAGAAGAAGTTGTGATCCTTGTCGAGCAGGAACTCGACAGTCCCGACATTCCGGTAGTGGACCGCTTTCACGGCTTCGACGGCGACGCGGCAGATTTCCCGGCGGAGCTTCTCATTGACGGCGGGAGACGGCGTTTCTTCGAGCAGCTTCTGGTGCCGACGCTGGATTGAGCAATCGCGCTCGCCGAGATGTACAACATGGCCACGATGGTCTGCAACAATCTGCACTTCGATATGGCGGGGCTCGAGAAAATATCGTTCGAGATAGACGGCGTCGTTGCCGAAGGTGGTCTTCGCTTCCGCCTGCGCAGCTTGAAACGCGCGAGCAAGGTCCTCGGCTTTGTTGACGACGCGCATGCCGCGTCCTCCCCCACCGGCTGAAGCCTTGATGATCACGGGGTAACCGACTTTGTCGGCGGCTTCGAGGGCCCCCTGTTCGCTCTTCAATTCACCAGGACTGCCCGGCGTGACAGGTAAACCTCGGCCGGCTACGATCTCACGAGCTTTGGCTTTGTCGCCAAGAAGCGCGATATGTTCGGACGAGGGACCGATGAATTTCACGCCGATAGATTCGCAGACTTCAGCAAAGTGGGCATTCTCTGAGAGGAATCCGTAGCCGGGATGGATGGCGTCTGCTCCGGTGATCTCAGCAGCGCTCAGCACGTTGGGAATATTCCGGTAGCTGAGCGCCGCGTCGGCAGGTCCGACGCAGACCTTCTCGTCGGCTGCACGCACATGTAGGCTCGAGGCATCGGCCTCTGAGCAGATCGCGACGGTCTGAATACCGAGTTCCTTACAGGCGCGAATCACGCGGAGCGCGATCTCACCCCGATTGGCTACCAACACCTTCTTGAACACGCGCGTACTCCGATGTGGGTCGAGGGAAGAGGTTAGGATGTGGCAGTCGGATCGATGAGGAAGAGCGATTGGCCATACTCCACCGGCTTGGTGCTTTCAGCCAGAATTTTTGTGATCCGCCCATTCATCTCCGATTCAATTTCGTTCATCAACTTCATCGCTTCCACGATACAGAGAACCTGTCCCTTTTTCACGTAATCGCCTTCTTCGACATAGGGATCTGCGTCCGGCGAGGGAGAGCGATAGAACGTCCCGACGATTGGGGACGCAATGGTGATCATGCCTGTCGTATCTTCGATCAGGGTGCCTGTCGTAGCAGGTGCATATGAGGCGGGTGACCAGACAGACATCCCCGGCTCCTGGACCGTCGGCATCATCGTTCTCTGCCCCGTTTCGTATCGCACACGGATTCTGAGACCTTCGCGCTCGATCTCCATTTCGGTCAGGCTGTTCTTCTTCAGCAGATCGATCAGTTCTTGAATCTGCTTGGTCTGCTGTCCTGACAACAAGGGCGACCCCTGCCCGCCTTGGGTTGAGGCCACGGTCTGCGAAACGATGACCGGTTTCTTATTCTTCTTCGACTTGTTGGAAGCCCGTTTGCTCACCGAACACGCTCCACATACTCGCGAGTACGGGTATCGATCCTGATTACAGTCCCTGTTTCCATATAGAGTGGAACTTTAATAGTGGCACCGGTTTCAAGAGTGGCAAGCTTGGTGCCGCCCGTGGCGGTGTCGCCCCGGAAACCCGGATCCGTATCGCTGACTTTCAGTTCGATAAAGTTTGGTAGCTCGACGTCGATCGGACGGTGTTCGTATACCAGAATCTTCACCGTCATGTCTTCTTTCAAGAGGTCCGCATTTCCGCCGAGCTTTCCTTTTTCGAACGTGAGTTGTTCGAACGTTTCTGTGTCCATAAAGGTATAGGCATCGTCGGTCGCGTATAGAAATTGCATCGTGCGTTCTTCGAGATCAGGCTCCTCGAACCGTTCGCCTGATCTGAAGGTACGATCCAGAACATTCCCAGAGAGATAACTCTTGAGCTTCGTGCGCACGAAGGCTCCACCTTTCCCCGGTTTTACATGTTGAAACTCAACGATATAGAAAGGCTGGTTATCGACCATCAGGCGCACACCCCCGCGAAAATCTGTCGTAGAAATCACTCAATACTCCCTTCAAACTGTACGTGTAGGCAGTTGTTGGACCGGCTCCCTCATGATTTCGTTTCTTTTACCGCCCGTCACGATGCTGTCTGCGCTGATGTGCGCTTCCCGCGTTTGGATGCAGTCAGATGGTCGTGCAGTCCCCGGAGTGCTAGGAGATAGCCCGTCGGGCCCAGGCCTGAAATTTGTCCGATCGAGACTCCTGAAATATAGGATCGGTGGCGAAATTCTTCCCGCTGATAAATATTGGACAGATGTACTTCAATCGTCGGCAGCCCAACTGCAGCAATTGCGTCACGAATGGCGATGCTGGTGTGGGTGTAGGCTGCAGGATTAATAATGATTCCGTCGTATTCCTCCCGAGACTCTTGAATCCAGGACACCAACTCCCCTTCACTATTCGATTGGCGCAGGTCTACTTTCACAGCCAACTCAACCGCCAATTTCGTGATGGCTGAGTCTATAGCCTCGAGGGAAAGCGTGCCATATAGGGATGGCTCTCTGCTCCCGAGGAGATTGAGATTAGGGCCGTGTAAGACTCGTATTCGCAGCATATGGCACTGTTCACATAGTTACGTAGCGAGTCCAAATCCCTCTAGCATAATCCAGCAGGGCGGCATTGTAGCAGCCTACCTGGGACCGGTCAAACGTGTGAAAAGTCTTAGGAAGCTTTGCGGTGTGATTCGTTCACAGAGTCACGGTCGTGACGACGGGATTGAATCCTATACAGCCAGGACTCTAACTGCACCACGACGTCAGCACGAGGCGTTGAAGAAGGCTGCACAGCGGTCTCGGCGGGTGGGGAACCTGATTCCAGGTCTGCGGGCCGCTCCCCTATCTGATCCGTGGGGTCTGGGGCTGTCTCCGTGGATGTGCTTGCCGCAACCTGTGGCACAGCAGAGACAGTCTCCGGTTCGCCCTTCATTGATTTAGGCAGTTCCGATGGTGCAGGCGTAGCCGGTTCTTTCTTCTGAGCCAGTGATCCACCCAGAGCAGATTGGATTGATAGCGCTTCTTCATCACGCGGGTTGATGGCCAGTATCAGCGAACAGGATTGCAGCGCAGACTCCATGAGCCCCTGGCTCTGGTAAATCTTCATCAGGGTTCGGTGGGCCCGCAGGTTTTCGGGACTTAACCTGACAGATTCTTCCAGAATCGCCTTGGCTTTTGTGGCCTGGCCCAACTGGTCGTAGACACGTCCGAGGGCGACCATGGCCGTAATAAAGCCAGGATACAGGGTCAGACCATCTTCGAGCACGCCCGCGGCTTCTTGCCACATGCCGGCTTTTCCGTACTCTTCGGCCAGAGGCATAAATACTTTGGAGCGTGGATCCTTGGCTAACTGGACAGCCAGTCGGTCGATTTCCATAGCGCTTTCGGCGGCTTGCTGATTCTGAGTCATAGGCTGCTAACGTCCTCCCATCACTGTCGTGGGGGGGTGGCTGGATTGTCTGGCTCGAAAGAGTTCATAAGCTCGGTTCAAAATCGCATCGGCAAGCGCACGTTTTGGCATGAGGGGTAGTTCTGTCATGATCCCTTGACGATCGATCAACGTCGCTGCGTTCTGATCGCTGCCGAATCCCGCGCCTTCCCTCGTGACATCATTGGCCACGATCAGGTCGAGGCCTTTTGCTGTCAGCTTGGCTTGTGCATGAGCGGTGAGATCGCTGGTCTCAGCGGCAAAGCCGACCATAAGTTGAGTAGTTCGTTTTGCAGATAAGGAAGCCAAAATGTCAGCGGTTCGTTCAAGGTTGAGCGTCTCGGCTATTTGCCCCTGTTTTTTGATTTTTTGCGCCGCAGGGTGTATTGGGCGGAAGTCTGCGACAGCCGCGGCCATAATCACAGTGGTCGACCAGGCAAGACGCATGGATAACACCTGCAACATCTCTTCAGCCGTAGCTACCGCCACGACCTCGATACCTCTCGGAGTCGGTAATGCCGTCGGGCCAGTGACAAGGACCACTTGCGCTCCCCTTGCCTGGGCAGCTTCGGCGACAGCATAGCCCATCTTTCCGGAAGACCGATTCGAAATAAACCGCACCGGATCGATCGGCTCTCGTGTCGGGCCGGCCGAGACCAGAACACGATGCCCTTGCCAATCGCGTTGTGGAGCCAAGGCCACTTGAACCGCTTCCAATATCCTACCTTCCTCTGCCAAACGGCCTTGGCCGATCTGCCCAGAAGCGAGCGGACCTAGTTCTGGAGTGACAACGACCGTTCCCCTCGCGCACAACGTGTTCACATGTTCTTGAACAGATGGATGGGTCCACATCCCGCCATCCATGGCAGGGGCCATGATCAACGGGCACTGCGACGTCAGAAGCATGGTCGAGAGCAGATCGTCTCCCAGCCCCAACGCGGCCTTTGCAAGACAATTAGCGGTGGCCGGCGCAATGATGATCGCATCTGCCTGTGCAGGCAATGACAAGTGTTTCATTTCCTGATGTGCTTCGAACATATCTGTCGAGACCGGATGACCTGAGAGCACTTCAAACGTGAGCGGGGTGACAAATTTCGTGGCCGAGTGCGTCATCACGACCTGCACAACCGCCCCTTCACGGATCAGGCTCCGGAGCAATGCAACAGCTTTATAGGCTGCAATGCTGCCGGTCACACCAAGCACAATCCGTTTCCCGATCAATGTTGGACCGATTGAATCGGAACTCTTCACCACTGACTCCTCTTACTCCCCACTCTCGGCCAGAACCGGCGGCTTGGGAGAATCGTCGACATAGACGCTCAGTTCTTTCTTGATCTCTTTCGCATCGTCGCCGGTCATCAAGGCAATGCGCTCCATTTCGCCTTCTTTGCCGCGCTTCGACTCTTTCATGGCATCCCGCGCTTCCTGGCCGATGAGATAGGTGACCTGCCCTCGGAGAACTTCATCTAGGGCAATCGTCGTTTCTTTGGTGAAGCGTGACGGGGCATGACGAGATCCCTGGACAATGTGCTTCGCCCGCTGGGCCGCGATGATCGTCAACCGGTGACGTGAATCGAATTCACCTTCTTTATATTGGGGCAAGACTCTTAACATGTCGCTCATGGGTTCGGTACTCCTTTGGGTAAAGGAAGATCTTCGCGATCTTCAGTTTTCTGTTCATCGTCAAGAATGAAATTATTCTCGAGCCACGACATATTCAAACGTTTGGTCTTCAAGCGTTCAGACCAGAAAATACTTTCGAGATCGCGAAGGGATCGGCCGAGATCTTCATTCCGGACGATATAGGCGTATTCGCGATAACTCCACACCTCTTCTTTTACTTTGTTGAGCCGGCCCTGAATCTCTTCCGCAGTATCGGAGGCACGAGTCTGAAGACGAGATTTCAGCACGGCCATCGAAGGAGGGAGGATAAAAATCGACACCGAATCTTCGAATCGTTTTTTCACCTGCATGGCGCCTTGTACATCGATCTCTAATAACACATCCATCCCCTGCTCGATCTTTTCGGTCAGTGATTTCCGTGGCGTTCCATAGAGATGTCCGTACACATGCGCCCACTCGACAAACTCATTCCGATCGATCATATCCCGGAATGGCTGCTCTTCAATGAAAAAATACTCACGCCCATGCTCTTCGCCAGGCCGAGGCTTCCTCGTGGTATAGGAAATTGAATGCCACAGCCCTGGGAGCTTCGCCGTCAGTTGCTTACACAGCGTTGTCTTCCCCGTCCCGGATGGTGCGGAAATAATGAAAAGAATCCCTCGCCTCTCCGTCGAGGAACGTGGGTGGCCCGATGCCGGTACCGGAGAGCTGATTGTAGGGACTGAATTCATTCGACGTTCTGGACCTGTTCACGAATGCGTTCGAGCTCGGCCTTCATCTGGACTACGTGACCTGCGATTTCCGCATCGTTAGCTTTGGAGCCGATCGTGTTCACTTCGCGCCCGATTTCTTGAAGCAGAAAATCAAGTGTTTTGCCTATGGACTCTGCATGATCGAGCGTCTGCTCAAACTGTATCATATGCGAGTCCAGTCTGACTATTTCTTCCGTAATATCGCCACGGTCTGCGTATACTGCCAATTCCTGGTAGAGACGGGGGAGATCAGGAATCTCCGATCCCAACAGCTTCTCTACCCGACCCTTCATTTTCACGAACATCTCCTGAGCCAACAGTGGAGTTCGGGCTGCGACACTTGTACGATGTCCTCGGATCGTCTGAATCCGTGAGCCCATATCCTCTGCCAGTGCCTTGCCTTCGCGTGTTCGCATTCCCTCAAGATCCGACAAGGCCTCTGTCATCAATTGCTGTGACATCTTCGCCAGCTTAGGGTCTTCCGCCGGTTGATCCGATACCGACAGCACATCACGAAACCCTGCCACGAGCGCAAGATCAATGGGGCCGCTCAGTTTCAGAGATTTTTTGAGCGTTCGGAGGGCTTGATGGTACTGTTTTGCGAGGGGTTGGTCAAGATTGACGCTTCCAGCTCGGCCTTTGCCGGCCTGAACAGTCACGGTGATGTCAATTCGTCCACGGGTACAGCGTTGCTGGACGGATTTTTTGAACACGTCTTCCAGGTGACTCAAGGGCCGGGGAAGACGGCAGGAAACTTCGAGAAAACGATGGTTGACGGAACGTATTTCCACCGTCACAGATCCATCCTGCCATGGAGCTTGCCGTCGGCCGAAACCGGTCATGCTTCGAGTCATTGGGGACCTTTCTCTTTCCACGTACAATGCCGATAGATCGAACAGGCGCGGCACTGAGGTTTTCTGGCAAGACACACATAGCGGCCATGCAGTAACAAGCGTTGCGCGACGGCCGTCCACTGAGACTTCGGCATGAGCTGCTGCAGGTCCTGTTCGACCAGATCTGGATTATCTGATCGGGTCAGACCAAGTCGCTTCGCAACGCGCTTGACGTGAGTATCGACGACGATACTGGGCTGGCCGAAGGCGTTCCCAAGAATGACATTGGCGGTCTTCCGTCCGACACCCGGTAAGGTAATCAACTCTTCCATCTTCGTCGGAACGCGTTCGCTAAAGCGTTCTGTTACCGCTTTGCCGCAGGCGACAAGATGCTTTGCCTTGTTCTTAAAAAAACCGGTGGAACGAATAATCTGTTCAACATCAGGAAGATGCGCGGCTGCCAGTTCAGCCGGTTGCCGATAGCGCTGAAAGAGAGAGGGAGTGACCTGGTTCACCCGCTGGTCGGTACATTGAGCGGAGAGGATCGTGGCGACAAGCAACTCCCACGGGGAACGATGATCCAGTTCCATCTTCGGGCTTGGCATCGCACGCTTCAGTGACTTCGCAATCTCTCCAAGTCGTGTTCGAGTATCCAATAAGGGTGAAGATTTCGTTGCCATAGCTGATGTCAGAATAATTCGATTGTGCAGCGGGTTAAGGTCAAGATGCAAGTGTCGGCCCCTGGGTTGTCGGTTTCTTCGACGACCCATCCAGTGGCACAAGGTCGGCCAATCGCTCTTCGAGGTGCCGGAGCAACGGGGGTAAGGTTTCCGGTTGCAAAGCCGAAATCCCGATCGCACTGTAGCGCCGACAGAGTACCTCTGCTTGCCCGGCCGGAAGCTGGTCACACTTATTGAAGACAAGAACCCGTGGTATCTGATCCAGGGTTAGGCTTTGAAGCACGGTCTCGACCGATGCAATGTGGGCAGCGAGATCTTTCGCCCCTGCATCAACGACATGCAAGAGAAGATCCGCATCGCGCATCTCGTCCAATGTCGTTCTGAATGCTGCAACGAGATCTTTGGGCAGATCTCGAATAAATCCCACCGTGTCTGTGAGAATGACTTCACGGCCATGCGGGAAATGCAGCCTGCGGCTCGTGGTATCGAGTGTTTCGAATACGCGCGGAGCGGTGCTGACTTCACTCTGTGTTAAGACGTTGAGCAACGTCGATTTGCCGGCATTCGTGTAGCCTACGATGGAGAGGACTGGAAAGGCCTGCCGAACTCGGCGCGCCCGTCGTTGGTCTTGATGACGGGCGAAGGCTTCAATCTCCCGCTCCAAATGGTCGATGCGCTCTCTGATACGACGTCGATCTGTTTCGAGCTTCGTTTCGCCAGGCCCTCTGCTCCCGATGCCGCCACCCAAGCGCGAGAGGCTGGTTCCCTGGCCGGAGAGACGCGGAAGTAGATACCGGAGTTGTGCCAATTCGACCTGCACTTTACCTTCTCGACTATGGGCTCGTTGGGCAAAGATGTCGAGAATCAGCTGAGTCCGATCGATCACGGTGAGGTCGGTGATCTCATCAATGGCCCGTAGTTGTGCGGGAGCCAAATCTTGATCGAAAATGAGCAGATCCGCGCCTTTCTGCATCGCGTGCATCAGCACATCTTTGAGTTTTCCGCTCCCCAATTGAAATCGATGATGGCCGCTCTGTGTACGTTGCACCAACCGATCGATCACCGTGAGATCTGCAGAAGAAGCCAGTTCGGCTAATTCGACAAGACGTTCCTCTTGGTCGGCCTTGTTCTGAGGCGAGGCGCTCACAAGAATGGCTGTGGGCTTTTGAGCCATCGTATGAGATCCGCTCTGACGTTGAAGATCTGCCTCCAGTTCGCGAATGAATGTGTCGAAATTCACCGGGCATAGATGGACCAACGTGGGCTTCAAGAGGGTATAGAGCTCCCCCTTCGGACTGGGTGGATTCAGATGGGCCAAGGAAAGCAGCCCTGGCTCGCCTTTCGGAGTGACCGTCATCGTTCCGATCATGTCGAGTCTAAGCAAGCCCAATAGCGTGAGGTCTTCTTGGGTCAGGGGCTGCTCCTTTGGATGCGACCGGATCAACCGAAGACCTCGCAACGACCGCGGGCTCGCTCGAAAGGCAGTCAAGGTCGTTGGCGAGGGCTCGGTACCGGACCCGACCAGAACATCTTGCACCGCTCCACGCCTGGTAATGACCAGACCTATCGGGCGCCGAATTTCATGCGTAAATTGTGCGAGAGTTTTTGCCGCTTCAGGCGATAACACTTCGTCTGCGGACATCCGGCGGCGATACAGCCGCTCAAGCATGGCGAGCTGGCCGGCGCGGAGACCAAGAACCTGTCCGTGGATTTCTGGAATGGCTGTCGTTTCCTTTTGGTCGTCGATTACATCGTACGCGCGAACGATGAAACCAGTGAGGCCTGGGCATCAATGTCTAACGGGGCACGGAGACCTGCGAGAAGGGCTCGCCTGCCTGCGGCTGCGATCATTGCAGCGTTATCCGTACAGTACGCTAACGGAGGAAGGCTGAGCTGTAGGCCTTCGGCCGCCGCTCGTTGCTGGAGCAGTTGACGTAATCGAGAATTGGCCGACACCCCTCCGACAACGGCCAAGGCACGTGCGCTAGATGCCCGAACCGCAGCAAAAGCTTTGTGGACCAGGACGTCCACAATCGCTTCTTGATAACCGGCAGCCAAGTCAGCAGCCTGTGCTGCTCGGGAGCGTTCGGATAAGGATTGAAGTTTGTACAGCAAGGCTGTTTTTACACCGCTGAAACTAAAGTCAAGACTCCCACCTTTTAGATACGACCGGGGAAACACAATCGCCTCTGGATTTCCCTGTCGAGCTAAGCGATCTATCGCTGGGCCACCAGGATACTCCAGCCCAAGTAACTGCGCGCCCTTGTCAAAAGCTTCCCCTGCTGCATCATCTCTTGTAGAACCCAGGAGACGATAATAACCGCTCACCTCTTTGTAATACAGATGGGTATGTCCCCCCGATACGACCAGAACAACACAGGGTAATGGGAATGCTGGATCTTTCAGCCAAGCGGAGGCAATGTGGCCTTCAAGGTGGCTCACGCAGACTATTGGAATATTTAAGGCATAGGCAAGGGCTTTGGCATAGTTGACTCCGACAAGCAGCGCACCGGCTAAACCTGGTCCTTGCGTCACAGCGATTCCTGTGAGATCCGACCATGCAAGGCCGGATTGGTGTACGGCCTCTGATGACACCTCTTCAATCGATTCAATATGCGCACGGGAAGCGAGTTCAGGAACGACGCCGCCGAATCGACGGTGCACCGCATGTTGCGAGGCAATCAAGTTTGATAGGACTGTGCCGTCTGCGGCCAGTACCGATGCGGCAGTTTCATCGCATGAGGTTTCGATACCGAGAACGGGCCCCGGTGTCCAGGTTACGGTGGGTTGTTCAACTGCCGTCATCATACAATCTCCAATGATCACGCAGATAAGACTATCGACAGGCGCGCATTCTAAGAACGGAGAAATAATACGGCCCTTGTGGCCAACTGCTGCCACAAGGGCCGTCTCGTACCTTCTACATTAGCGTCGCGTCGGTACAGAGCTTGGATATCAGACGCCAGCCATCGCCTCTTGCTCGATAAATGCCGGAGCTCCATCGCGAAGCACCACACGGATCTTTCGACATTCTTTAAATCGTCCCCTAATCATCTCCTCGGAGAGCGGATCGCCGATCGCACGCTGAATCGTCCGGCGCATCGGTCTGGCTCCGTACAATGGATCGTAACCCTCTTTAATCAACCATTGCTTGACATCGTCCTCAACCTCAATCTCGACGCCTTTTTCGAGCAGACGAACGTTGAGCTCACCTAAGAGGATGTCAAGAATATTAGAGAGATGAGTTTTGTCCAACTGGTGGAAGACCACGATCTCGTCAATCCGGTTGAGAAATTCCGGGCTGAACGAACGGCGTAATTCACTCAACACTTCTTCTTTTTTGTGGCGCTCTTGATCGCCTTCCGTGCTCTGAAATCCGAGCGAGACGCCCTTCTGGATCATCTTGGTCCCGATATTGGACGTCATGATGATGACGCAATTTTTGAAATCGACTTTGCGCCCAAGGCTATCGGTCAACACCCCATCGTCCAATACTTGAAGCAGGATATTGAATACATCAGGATGGGCTTTCTCGATCTCGTCGAAGAGGACGACTGAGTAGGGCCGACGCCTGACTCGCTCGGTCAATTGGCCGCCCTCTTCATATCCCACGTACCCAGGAGGGGCGCCGAAGAGCCGTGAACTGGTGAACTTTTCCTGATATTCTGACATATCAATCCGAATGAGCGAGTCCTCGCTGTTAAAGAGAAACTCGGCTAGCGTCCTTGCCAGCTCGGTCTTCCCTACCCCAGTGGGTCCCAGGAAAATAAACGAGCCGATAGGCTTCTTCGCTTCTTTCAGTCCGGCGCGTGACCGTCGAATAGCGCGGGCCACGGCTGAAATCGCCTCGTTTTGTCCAATCACTCGCTTATGGAGGAATTCCTCCATGCGCAGCAGTTTGTTGGATTCTTCTTCTTCGAGTTTGAAGAGCGGAATGCCCGTCATCTTAGAGACGACATAGGCCACCTCTTCTTTTCCGATCGTCGGTTTATTTTTTTCCTGGTTCTTCTTCCACTCGCGCTTGGATTCATCGAGGAGCTTGCGTAACCGTTCTTCTTCCTCGCGGTGACGAACAGCTTCTTCGAAGTTTTGCATCGAAATAGCCGATTCCTTATCGCGAGAGACTTTTTTCAGCTCTTGCTCCATCGCCTTCAGCTCCGACGGCAAGGCATAGGTCTGCAACTTTGCGCGGGACCCAGTTTCGTCAATCAAGTCGATCGCCTTATCAGGGAGAAAACGGTCGCTAATGTAGCGATCGGATAGCTTGACTGCTTCGAGGATGGCCTCTTCAGATATCTCGACACCATGATGCTCTTCATACCGGTCGCGCAGCCCTTGGATGATCAGCACCGTTTCGTCGATGCTCGGCGGCTGGACATGAATCGGCTGGAACCGTCGCTTGAGCGCTCCATCTTTCTCAATATGCTTTCGGTATTCATCGAGAGTCGTGGCGCCGATACATTGAATTTCGCCGCGTGACAGCGCCGGCTTGAGCATATTCGAGGCGTCTATCGACCCCTCTGCCGCCCCTGCGCCCACCAAGGTATGGAGTTCATCGATGAAGATTATGATATTTCCGGCCTGCACGATCTCCTTCATCACGACTTTCAGCCGTTCTTCGAATTGGCCGCGATACTTCGTTCCAGCGACCAATGAACCAAGGTCGAGGGCTATGACACGTCGAGAAAGAAGGTTATCGGGGACTTCGGACTGGATGATTCGTTGGGCCAGCCCTTCGACAATGGCTGTCTTACCGACGCCCGCTTCCCCAATAAGCACGGGATTGTTTTTCGAGCGGCGGCTCAGAATCTGAAGCACCCGCTCGATTTCGTCGGCTCGGCCAATGACTGGGTCCAGTTGCCCTGCCTGAGCAAGTTGGGTCAGATCGCGACCGAACTCATCGAGTGCCGGGGTATTGCTCTTCCGGTCACGTTCGCGAGGAGCTGACTTCCGCAGAAATGTCACGGTTAATTGACGGGCGGTCAGAAGATTGGCCCCTAAGCTGCGGAGAATCTTTCCGCCAATCCCCTCCTCTTCCCGGAGAAGGCCCAATAACAGATGCTCGCTGCCGATGTGGTTATGTCCAAGAAGACGGGCTTCTTCGACCCCATATTCGATCACCTTTTTCACACGAGGGCTGAAGGGAATTTCACCAAAGGTCATGGTGGTTCCCCCGCCGGGCAAGTTCCGTTCAATTTCCAATCGAACTTGTTCAGTCGAAAGCCCCATCTTTTTCAGGATCATCAGGGCAATTCCGTCAGATTCACGGAGGATGGCCAAGACGAGGTGCTCCGTTCCGAGGTAATCGTTTTGATGACGCTCAGCCTCTTCCCGTGCGAGGATGATGATCTTCCGACCCTTATCCGTAAATCGTTCGAACATCCTGCCTCCTTGTAGCTGGGCTATATCCGATTCCACACACCCAAAGTTCTCGAAAAATCTGACCTAATTCTAACTAGAAGGATTTTAAGTGTCAAGACTAGGAGACAATCACACAGGCGGAGAACTCGCGTGCCTGAAGCACGTAATCACTTCTAAGTCGAGAAGGTCTGCTATGCGTCGGTTCGTTGACTTCAAAAGAACCCTCCCGATACAATCGCACACATTTTCAGGACTCTCAACATCGCCCCACCACAGGGTTGCATCAGATGAAAAGTAAAAGCATCGGAATCCTGGTCAAGCCAAAATTTCCTGAGATCAAGAGTACGCTCCAGAATATTGTGACCTGGCTGCGTGCTCGAAGTATCGACGTGATTTTAGATACGACATCGGCGAATCTTCTCGGTGAACAGGGGGGGTATCAAAATACCCACTTGGCAGCCAAAGCAGATGTCCTTCTGGTCCTGGGTGGAGACGGGACCATGCTCAATGCCGCGCGACTTGCCGGGGAACGGAGTATCCCCATTCTTGGCGTGAACATGGGGGGGCTCGGTTTTTTGACCGAGGTCCGGCTGGAAAACCTCTATCCTTCGCTCGAAAGGGTATTTGCGAACGACTATGTCCTTGATGAGCGACTCATGCTCCGGACACATATTCACCGACATGGAGAAACAGTCGCGCAAGGGGTGGTGTTGAACGATGTCGTCATCAGCAAGGGCACACTCGCTCGAATGATCGAACTGAAAATCGCGATTCAGGGTCGATTCGTGACTAACTTGCGTGGCGACGGGTTGATCGTTAGCAGCCCGACAGGCTCCACCGCCTATTCCCTTTCAGCGGGAGGTCCCATTATCGATCCGGCAGTCCAGTCCTTGATCCTGACGCCCATTTGCCCTCACACATTGACGCATCGGCCATTGATTGTACCGGGCAACGCAAAGATCGATGTGACACTCACGAGCAAAGACGACGGTGCCATGGCCACGCTTGACGGGCAGGTGGGCGTGGCGATCGTCCAGGGAGACACGATCGAGATTCAGACCTCGGAGCACCGGACCCGATTGATCCGGTTTCCAGAGAGCAATTACTACGATGTGCTGAGAGAGAAACTCAAATGGGGGGATAGATAGAATACAGCGACCGATCCGTTACGATTTTCCACGCTCAATCAGTTCAAGCATTTCCTGGTTGCTCGTATATTTGAATTCCCCGATACAGTCCTCACCCCAATGAGATCTTTCTTGTGATTCGAGGATACGGAGTCCCTCCACATCGACCGGATGGCTTTTATGAGCGGTGAGCACTGCGGCAAGCTTGTCGAGGACAACTTTTGTGTCAGAATGATTCCCTGGGGATTTTTTTGAAAGATAGCGATTGACCACTTCCGCGCACCAATCCCCATCCCGCTTCGCGATACCCACTAATCCTTCACTTGCTTTGCGGGCCCATCCAGCGAGAAATGCCCCGTCGATAACTGTCTGTGTCGTTTCATCATAGGCTTGGAAGAGTGCATCGTCCGGATCGTTCCCAGTCTTGTTGGGACTTGTGACGAACATGCCGCTCTTATACGGCAATCCAACCGTCTCATCGACTTTGTCCCCGACGGCAAACACTACGGCGTCACAGGGAAACTCATAATATTGTTTCAGTCCGACCGCCACGGTGTCCTCGCCCTTTGGATCGAGTTTGTTATCTTCCATCTCCAAGCCACGCACACG
Organism: Nitrospirota bacterium; assembly: GCA_039931295.1. Lineage (GTDB taxonomy): Bacteria > Nitrospirota > Nitrospiria > Nitrospirales > Nitrospiraceae > Palsa-1315. Next base: position 17,529 of record JBDTSF010000382.1, read on the forward strand.
ATTGTTGCTATCGACGAGAATACGCTTGGGAGACGCAAGGAACTTGAAGCCCATACTCGCTTCACTGACTTTCGG
>JBDTSF010000383.1:0-2707 GCA_039931295.1 Nitrospirota bacterium
GCCCGCTCGAAATACTTGAGATAGTTGGCGTAGTACACCACCCCGCCGCAGTCAGTGTCTTCGTAGTAGATTTTAATTTCCATCGATTAAGAATACTCTGAACACTTTTCGTATAGGAGTGAGAATCGTGGCTCTATCAAATTCCTGTCTTCTTCTTACCCTCAGGCTCGTTTCTAATCACGGCCCAGTATTCCTCTCGAACGTCCTCATCTATTTCAATAGGCAACCTTTCGCCGCACAACCTAATCTTGACCGTTTTTCTTCGAACCAGAAATCCAATATTCCACTCCGGTTTCTTCATCGTAGTAATTTGCTTTGAAACCCCTTCCCTTCCATGTCTTAAAAGACTTTCCTTGTAATAGATCGACTTGCCAACTTTTGAAAATGTGACGCGACCGATCCTCGCATCACCTACCAATCCGCCACCTTTGCATTCTGTGCACAGGATCCTGCTTCTCAACATTCTGCAACCGGCAGGATCAAAGTCCTAAGGTGGGAAATTTCGGCAAGGAACTCTCCGCGACGCCGGTCAGCTTCATCACCACGTCGTACAGCTGCTGCACCCGTTCGGCCTTGACCGGCTCGAAGCCGTGGCCGAGGACGGCATGGTTGGCGGCATCGAGCAGGGGTTTCATCGTCGGCCACTCGCGCAAAAACGCTTGGCCCATCTGGTCGCCCAATCCAGCCAACGCACGAAACTGCGCTTGCACGGGCAACTTGTACTTACCGTCAAGATCTTCCAGCCAACAGGATCGACAGGTTTCTTGAAGAGCCTGCGGCAATTGCTCCGGCTGCACGTCCCACGTTTTGATCTGGTATTGCTTGAACAGTCGTCGCTGGGCGAAGGCTTCGAGCGCACGCACGAGCGAAATCATTGCGGCCTCAGAATCCTGCGCCCCATGCAGTCGCCGGCCGGCATGGGCCAGCAGATCAGAAGCCTGCATGTCTTTCACAGAAGCAGGATCGAGGACAAGCTTTTCCAAAAATCCCGCGTTGGCCTTGATGGTCGGTACCAGTGACGTGAGTCCTGGCGGTCCGCCCCACAAAGCCGCCATCTCGAACGCCTTCACGGCGCCCTTCAATTTCTCCCAGGCTTGACGATAATGAAATCGCTCCCACAGATCGTAGCCATCGGCCAGGTCTGCAAAAGCACGATGGAGCGGTTTCTGCCCACCGCTTACCCGTGCCTCGATTTCGCGGAACAGCTTTGCCGCTGCGCCAAACAATCTCCGATTGAACAGCTCACAGCCTTCACGGCGTGAGACAGTTGCCGCTTCATCCCACGGATTTACCTGTGTCCAAATGAACGGCTGTCCGTCAATATCGATCTTGTCCTCTTCCTGTCCCTCTGGTGCCGGAACGAGCGACACAATCCGCGAGCTCATCGACATGGTGACTAGCGTCAGTGCCCCGGCCATGGCTGGGGTGGCCCCGGTCACATCGACGACAAGCTCACCTGGATGCACCTCCCATGTACGCAACATCTCAGGGAGCGTCCGGGCGAGCTTCTGATAACAGCCGACAAATTCACCAATTTCTGGAAGGATCACCCAGTCCCATCGTCTGGGCAAATGCTCGATCTTCGGCTGGACCTCGGATTCTACAAGGGATTTCGCCCCTTCCGGCAACACGAAGCAGAGCGCGTCCGGTTGGAGGCGATTAATCGAATACACTGCCGCCTCCGAACGGTCGGTGAGCGCGATGACTAAGGCTTTGACTGGTTGGTCGTGCGCCATTGCGCGCGGACTATAACATCGGCCCGCAGCACGATCAATTCATGCCAGATAATGCGCCTTCTGCTTGACGGTCTTCGGAAAGGCGCTTAGACTTTCAGGACGATCTCTCACTCCTTGCAGCTCTTTCGAACCGTACATGAGGCCCCCTGATGATCTGGTGGTATTGGATGCTTCTCGGTCTCGTACTGCTCGGCGTCGAAATGGCCACGCCCGGAGGATTTTACATTCTCTTTTTTGGGCTCGCAGCATTGGCGGTGGGCACTGTGGCTGGAGTGGGATTCATCCAAGCAGAATGGCTCCAGTGGCTGTTGTTCTCGGTGCTCGCCATCCTTTCACTGCTCGTCTTTCGCGGACCGTTGTTGGCTCGGATCAAAACCCAAGACAAAGAACTGCCGACCGTAGACTCGATGGTGGGCGAAAGTGCAATCCCGCTTGAGGATCTGGCGCCAGGCGGCACCAGCAAGGCTGAACTGCGCGGCACCACATGGACCGCCCATAATGCCGGGACAGCCCTCTTGAAGAAGGGTCAACGCTGCAAGGTCGAGCGGGTCGAAGAGCTCACCCTGTGGATTACAGCAGAATGATCGGGAACAGCCTGAAAGGCGGACGACTGTGGAGGAGGTAACAATGACCGGCGGACTATTTGTCGTGCTGTTGTTAGCGGTATTGGTGCTGGTTATCATCGCCAAGACCGCCGTGGTAGTCCCGCAACAAAGCGCCTATGTCGTCGAGCGACTCGGTAAATATTCTGCGACGCTGGATGCAGGGTTTCATATGCTCCTCCCCTTCATCGACCGCATTCGCTACAGACATTCACTCAAGGAAGCGGCCATCGACATCCCCGAGCAGGTCTGTATTACGCGCGATAACGTGCAGGTGTCGGTGGACGGCATTTTATACCTCAAAGTCTTGAACCCTCAGCGCGCGTCCTATGGCATCAGTGACTTTCATTTCGCGCTGATCCAGCTCGG
>JBDTSF010000384.1:0-10233 GCA_039931295.1 Nitrospirota bacterium
ATGATGCATCAGTATGGAGCAGGCGGGCAGGACATGCTTCTCGTGTCCGATCCTCGCGTGGAACCGGTGGCGATGACAGGCGGGGGAAAGTGTCCGGCCGCGGCCCCGGTGAAGCAGTACAATATTTCCACCATCAACGTCGAAATTACGCTCAACCAGTGGCTCGATTTCTACCCCGGCTACATGTACGTGCTGGATGAGGATATCGATAAGGTACGTGCCGAAGAAACCAAGAACAAGGAAGCCCGCGACAAGGAAGGGTTCGATCCCGGTGCCGTGCTTCCTGGTGTGCAGGCCCAATGGATTCAGCCCCTTGTCTTCCGCGCTAACCAGGGTGACTGCGTCAAGATCAAGCTCACGAATAAGCTGGATGAAGGAGGCGGACCGGTCAGTCTGCATATTCATGGGTCGAGCATGGTGGTGAGCGCCACGGGAGCCGCGGCGACGACGACCAACTCCGACTCTATCGTTGAAGAGAAAAAGACCGGCGAGTTTGAGTGGTATCTCCACCCGAATACCCAAGAAGGTGTCCGCCAATTCCATACGTATACCCAAGACCGTGAGTTGACTGTAATGGGCTTGTTCGGCGCATTCGTCGTGGAGCCGCGCGGATCGAGTTACCTTGAGCCGCTCGGAGCAGGCGATCCCACCCCGGCCTCCAGCGGATGGCAGACGATCATTAAGAACGGCACCGGCCCTGATTTCCGTGAATTTGTGTTGATCTATCACGAAGTCGGCGACGAGGCGTTTCGCCCGCTTAACAAGAAGGGCGACTTCTTGCCACAGCGCGATCCGCTGACCGATACCTATCGCCCAGGTGGCCGTGCGATCAACTATCGCAGCGAGCCGTTCGGCATCAATAATATGCACCTGCAGCACGAGTACTTTGGGTTCGAAGACGAGTCGATGGGCTATAGTTCCTATACGTTCGGCGATCCCTCCCCGACGATTCCCCGCTCTTACATGGGCGATCCAGCCAAGTTCCGCTTGGTGCACGGTGGGTCGGAAGTTTTCCACTCGCACCATCCCCATGGTGGAACCATTCGCTGGCCGCGCAGCCCGCGGGCGATCGATGACATGAACCTCTGGTCCACCGCAGGGAATGGGCCGGTCAAGTATCCCGTGATCCGTGCAAAGTCAGACCGGGTCGACGTGGAAGTCATCGGTCCTTCAGAAGCTCTCGACCTCGAGACGGAGTGCGGCTCCGGTCTCTGCCAGCAGTTGGCAGGTGACTTCCTCTTCCATTGCCATGTGGCGCACCATTATGTGTCTGGGATGTGGGGATATTGGCGGGTCTACAACACGATCCAGCAGGGAGACTTGCGGAACGACGTAATGCCGGATTTGCGTGAGCTGCCGGATCGCAAGGGCCGGATCAGAGTTCCGATTTCGTCAGACAAGCTGGTAGGCCAGACTGTTGATTGGTTTGGAAAATCCTTTACGATTACCGACAAGGGCAAGAGCAACTGGACCACCAACCCTGCCACCATTACGGTGAAGGATTGGGTAGACATGCAGATGCCTACGATGGGCAAGCCTGGTCATAAAGATGATGAGAAGGGTCAGCTTGTGTCCTATGATGCCACGGTGTTGGACTGGGCCTGGGAAGGCAATCGTGCGATGAGCGAGAAAGAAAGCACGACGGACAATCCCAAGTACAAGTCCACCCATCCCGGCAAACGGCATCCGATCATGTTTGAACCGTTGACCGGTAAAGTGGCCTGGCCGCATCTGACCCCGCACTTCGGCAAGCGTGTCATGTTTTCCCCGAACCACGTGGGTGCGCCATGGCTGGAGATGATTCGTCGGGACGCCAATGGCGAGGAGAGTCTCGATAACTCCAAGCCTGGTGAGAACGGCATCTGGAGCCTCTGTCCGGAGAATGCCGGGCGCAAGAATTTCAACGTGCACTTCATCAAATTGCCGATCAAGATTGCGAAGGCTCAGGGCAAGGAGCCGCCGGTGATCGATCCAAACGGATTGATCTATGTGCTCCATGAAGAAGAGGCGAACATTCGTGCGAATGACGACTTGAAATATCCGTTGGTCGTCCGCGGCAACATCTACGACTGTGTCGATTGGACCCTCACCAGCGAGTGGGACGACGACGATTACACGAATTTCCAGTCATCGAAGATCAACACCCACTGGCATTTCCTCCAGTTCGATAATCAAGCGTCGGACGGTGTGATCACCGGCTTCTCCTACGAGCAGTCGGTCCGCCCGTTCACGATGTTGGAGAAGAAGAACAAGAAGGGGTTGCCGCTTCCGATGAACACGGTGCTGACTGCGCCGGTAAAAATGGGTGCGACCTCACTCGCAGTGAAGAATGCTGGCCAGTATCACGTCGGGACGCTGATCTTAGTCGGCGCTGATAACGTCAAGGGTAATGAAATCGCTCGGATCAAGAGTATCAAGGGTAGTACGGTTGTCTTGACGAAGGGGCTGAAGAACGATCACCCAGTGAACGACATCGTGACGGTGGAGTTTGTTCGGCAGCGGTTCTGGGTCGATGCAGATGTGGGAACCGTGTTCTGGCACGACCACGCGTTCGGCGCGACCACCTGGCCGCACGGCGGCTTCGGGACCTTCATCGCTGAACCAGTAGGATCGACGTATCACGATCCGAAGACTGGGAAGGCGATTCGGAGTGGTCCGGTCGCGGACATTCGTACGGTTGAACCGGTCGGCTACGGGGTGAACAACAGCTTCCGTGAATTGATGGTGCAGGTGCACGATACTGTGCCGCATACCGTCAATATTGTGACGGCAGGCAATCCGCCGGGGCAGCCGATTGAAGTGGCGCTTGAGGCAGGTAAGACTGTATCGTTCATGATGCCGGAGAAGCTCTATATGACGCCGATGCCGTTCCTGAACGGCGGAACCCATACGACCGGGAGCGGTTTAAACTTCAGGGCCGGTCCGATCGCTCAGCGGTTGGCCACGAATCCTGACGTATCGCAGGCGTTCAATAGCCAGATCCATGGTGATCCCTATACGCCGCTCCTGAGAGCGTATGTCGGAGATACGATGGTGTTCCGTCTCCTGCATACGTTGATGAACGAGACGATGACCTGGACCCTTGCCGGTCATACCTTCTTGAGCGAGCGTTATGCGGGCGATGCGAATCGGAAGAATTCGATGCATGTCGGAATTGCGGAACGCTATGACCTTGTGGTACCGCAAGCCGGTGGACCACGGTTGCAAGCGGGTGACTATATCCACTTCAATGGACGGTCCTCGAAGTTTTCTGAAGGGGCCTGGGGCCTTCTCCGGGTGTATGACAAGGAGCAAGCCGATCTGAAGAAGCTCCCGGCCGGTTTCTCGATCAAGGGGGATATTCCCAAGGCGTTGCCGGTGTGTCCGGCTGACGCGCCGGTGAAGAGCTTCAACGTCGTGGCTTTAGACTATCCAAGCATGAAATTCAACGCGAAGGCCCCTGAGTCTATCGAGGTAGACTTTGAACGAAAGATCCAAATCAGCAACCCCGAGGCAAAGATCTATGCCTTGGAAGAGGACACGGCGAAGGTGGCGAGCGGCATGCAGCCGATGCCCCTTACGCTTCGTGTGAATGTCGGCGATTGCGTCAAGGTTAGTCTGAAGAACAAGATGAAGGAGGGCAAGGCCTCCTTCTCCGCGATCGGATTGGCCTTTGATCCGAAGGATTCAATGGGTGCCAACATTGGTAATAATCCAGGCGATCAAACGATCGCTCCTGGCGCCGAGCGGACCTATACGTATTACGCGGATCCGTTCAACGGTGAAACCACGTCGTTGGTGTGGGATTGGGGCAACGTAATGACGAATCCACGCAACGGGTTGTTCGGAGCCGTGGTCGTGGGCCCGAAGGGGTCCAAGTATCGGGATCCGAAGACTGGTGGCGATCTCACGAACAAGAATGCTTGGGCTGCCGACGTGATCATCGATCGTTCGGTGCCAGGCAACGAAATGCGGGCCAATTATCGCGATGTGGCGTTGTTCTTCCAAGATGAAGACAACATCATCGGCACGAGTTTCATGCCCTATGTGCAAAATGTAGCGGGTCTGACCGGCGTCAACTATCGGTCGGAGCCGTACAAGTACCGCGAAGAGCAGGGTTGCTCGCTGGGCAAGATGTTCCAGCCTTGCAACGTGGACAAGCCGGAGGACCCATCCACGCCGGTGATCGAAGCACACACAGGTGATCCGGTGCGCATCCATGTGATCGGGGCGAGCAATGAGCAGAACGGGATGTTCAGCGTCGAAAAGCATGAGTGGCCGATCGAGCCCTTCATGCGCGGCGCGGATCTCATCAGCGTGGTCGAGTTTGCCGGTTCAGAAGTACTCGATGCGTTCCTGCCGTCTGCCGGCGGACCCTATCGTCTGCCAGGAGACTATGTGTACAGTAACCAGCGGTTGCCGTATTCCCAGTCCGGGCAGTGGGGTTATGTGCGTGTGTTGCCGTCAGGCGATACACGATTGCTGCCGCTCACGGGTGCTGGTGCAGGCATGAAGAGCGCATCGGTTGAGCAACCGGTGCAGGTCATCCCGGTCGCAGCAAGGTAAGATCGAGTGTCCTGCGATGCCGCAGGATGCCGCGAATCAGGAGAAGGGGGAGGCCAGCGCTTCCCCCTTTTTCTTTGGTGCCGCCTTTTGATACGATGAACGGGCTTGCCGTTTGCCCTGCGAAGGGATCGTGGAGGACTTATGAAGGTGTTGTTCGTTATGTTGTACGGATGGCTGGTGCTGGGCCTTTCTGTCTCCTGGGCATATGAAGAAATTCAGGTCACGGACGGAGGCACAATCGCCGGCAAGGTGACCATCACGGAAGGGACGCCGATTCCCAAAGGGTTCAACCTGATCACGTTTCCCGATCCTGTCTATTGCGGTCGGATTTCCACTGGAACAGGCTGGCGTATTCTTCAAGAGTTTTCTGTCGCGGCTAACGGAGGGCTCAAAGACACGGTTGTGCTGTTGTTGAATGCCACGAAGGGGAAGCCCTTCATGTTCGAGCCGCCAACAATCGAAGCGAGGGACTGCCGGTTTCTTCCGTTTGTCAGCGTGGTCAAGGATCGATCAGAGGTACATGTCGTAAATTTGGATCCGGTGTTTCACGATATTCAGGCCTACGAAACCTCTCATCTCGGCCCCAGGGTGTTATTTAATACACCGTTGCCCATGAACCCGCATCACAAGCGTAATGTCGGGGCCGATAGTCACGAACATCTGGCGGGTCAGCCGATGAAGGAAGTCATTCGCATGACGAAAGACCGTCGCATTTTTGTCATGCAGTGCGGGTTCCATGCCTATATGGAAAGCTGGGGAATGGCCGTCGACAATCCCTATTATGCCGTCACACAGGCCGATGGGACCTTCTCGCTCCGTGATGTGCCTCCCGGGGACTACATTTTGGCGGCCTGGCATCCTGGTGTGGGTACAATGATGGAAAAGAACGTGACAGTTCCGGCGAAACAGATCGTTAATGCTGACTTTCTCTTCGAATCCCCCAAAGGACGGCGTTCCGCCCATGAGATTCAGGATGACCCGCACTTTGGACTGGGTTCACTGGGAAAATCCATCGATATCAGACCGACTCTGGAACTGCAGAGGCCGTGAGGCGTCACACGTGAAAGGTATAACCATGAGAAGATGGACCAGAGACTTCATGGTGGCAGCAGGTATGCTTGCGGCCATAACGGTTGGTGCGGGGCTAGCGTCTGCCTACGACGTCATGGAGGTTCAGCACGGAGGGACAGTTGAAGGGACGATCAGGCTGGACGGCCCAGTCCCGGAACCCAAAGGCTTCAACCTCATCACATTTCCCGATCCAGCCTATTGCGGGCGTATTTCCAATGGGCGAGGCTGGCGACTCCTTCATGATTTTGTGGTGAGCCAGCATGGCGGGTTGAAGGATGCCATCGTCTTGCTGGAAGGCGTTGAGGCTGGGAAACCATTCGAGCTGTCTGTCCCCCTGATCGAAGCACGGGATTGCCAGTTTGCTCCCTTCATGACCATCGTTCGGAACGGTCACGCGGTGGAAGTTGTCAATATGGATCCGGTCATGCACGATATCCAGGGTTACGAGACCTCGATTGAAGCCGGGGCGCGCGTGTTATTTAATACGCCCTTGGTCATGAATCATCAGCACCAGCGCGGCGACCTCCATGCCATACACAACCATGCACCGGGTAAGTCGTTGGTCGGGCCGTTATATTTAAACAGAGGGCGGCGGACGTTCTATATGCAATGCGGCTTCCACGCCTACATGGAAAGTTGGGCGATGGCCGTCAACAATCCGTACTACGCGCTGACCGATGAGAGCGGCGCGTTCTCTATCGAGAACATCCCGCCAGGTACCTATCAGTTGGTGGTGTGGCATCCTCAGACCGGCCCAGGTCTCACTAAGATGGTTACGGTGCAGTCTGACGGCAAGTTGGTCGAGCATCTTTCCCTCCTCGCTCCAAAAGGGAACCGTTCCGCCTTCAAGGTGATGGACAATCCCCGCTTTGGCCCAGACACGCTAGGATACTCAGTCGACATCCAGCCACTTGTCGAGCGTCAGCACTGAACGGCCATGTTCTGTATCGCGAGGGAGAAAGCCTGCAAATGGGGGCTCTGCCTTGGGCTCGTTTTGTGGGTGGGGCAGGAAGGTCTGCCGTGCGATGCGACAGCTGAGGATCGAGCCATTCCCCCTACAGAATTCTCCGGTTCGCTGCTGAAGACCGTCAAGGGGCGGCAATACCATGCGCAAGTCTTTGCGAAGGGAGACCGTGTGCGGCTGGAGTACAAGTATGCGATTCGAACCGAACGTGGCTATGCGGCAATCGAAATCATCCGGTTGGATAAGTCCGAGACCTGGTATCTGCTAGCGCAACAGAAAGAATTGTTGGTGACAGGGCTGGATCCCGATGATCTGCTCCCGATTCGCCCCCCTTTACCGGGGGAGCGCGATCGAGTCCTGGTCGGAGATGCGACGACAGCTGGTCGCGCGACCCAACTCTTCGAAATTCAGACGGACCATCATGGTCGAGTCGAGCGATTCTACGAATGGGTGGATCAGGACACAGGAGTGGTCTTGAAGCTGGTCAGCCGTGATCGGGAGTGGGCGTTCGAGTATGAACGGTTCAGACTATCGCCTCAGCCCGCCTATTATTTTGAGGAGCCACCAGGGTATACGAAGCGTCTCGCGGTATCGGTGCCGCAAGGGCGAGGGTAAAGAGACGATGCGTGAAGTGTTCAGGTGCAACCGTTCGTATCGGTGGAATCTGCTAGCCACAGTTGCAGTGACCGGGTTCTTTCTATGGAGTGGAGGGGGCCAGTCGCTGCTGGCTGCAGGGACTACCCCATCAGTGCCCAAGGAAGCACAAGAGGCGTTCGACAAACACCAGTACGAACAGGTGCTTGAGCAGCTCGCTAAGCTGGAGAAGGAACAGGGTGCCGCTCCAGATGTTCGCCGTCTAAAGATCCGCTCTTTTCTCAAACTCGGTAACCCCAAGGATGCACTTGGCGAGTATGACCAACTGGAATCGGTGATGAAGCACGATGATGAGCCTCTCCTCCGGGAGGTGGCCTTGGGGTTCATCGTCATCATGGTGAAGGACATGCGAGAACAAATGCGTGGGGCGGCCTACACCGCGCTCAAAGAAGTGGATTCGGACGAGGTCATTCCCTATTTTGAGGATGGCTTGAGCGATGGGTCTGGACCGGTCCGTGCGCTCGCCGTTGAAGGGCTCGGCCGATCAGAAATGGGGAGGAAGTCGGCGAGATTGCGTACAGCGATCGAGGATCAAGCAGGATCGGTGAAGGCGCGCGTCGTGAAAACTCTCGGCCGATCAGGGGACCCAGCAGTGATGTCGTTAGTCGAATCAGCCACAAAGGACGATCTCACCACGGTTCGTATTGCGGCGTATGGCGCACTCATCAGGCTCGGCAAGAAAGGGGCTTGGAACGAATTGCAGAAGACTACCGCCTCGCCGAATCCGGAGGATCGAGCTGACGCGATTCGCACGATGGCTGAGTTGAACGACCAGCGAGGCGCCCCCATCATGATAGAGGCCTTGACCTACACGCAACCCTCTGTTCGTGGGACTGCAGCCAGAGGTCTCGGGCATCTTGGACACAAAGAGGCGAGGGGACCGATTGAGCAATTATTAAAAGATCCTGTGCCTGCCGTTCGTGAATCTGCGGTGACAGGATTGGCAGAACTGGGAGGAGTGGAATCGGTGCCGGCGCTTACTCGGGCGCTCAGTGACGGTAGCGTGACTGTGCGCGCCTCAGCAATTGCCGCGTTGCTTCAGCTCGGCCAACCCTACTCAACGGTAGCCGTTGCAGCGCAATCGATGGCTCAGCAGAATGACATGGCGATGCGTGCTTCCGTGGCCCATGCCCTTGGGAAGGCGACAAAAGCCAACATCTCCGGAGCCATTGCCCTGCTCGCGAGTTTGACGGACGATCCGCTTCCTGGTCCAAAAATTGTCGCGCTTCGATCACTCGGACATGTGGGGGGGCGTGAGCTGATTCCCCTCATGAAGGAAGCCCTCCACGATGTCAATGATGCCGTGCGTGCCACCGCAGCAGGAGCGCTGCTTCACCTGCTTCAACAGAAGCAATAGGCGCTGTCTTGGCCAGGGCATTCGACAGCAAGACAGGGATATATGGGACGCTCACGGCCTCATTTCTTTCTCGGGGGCGGGTTGTCACTGACCAGAAGAAAGTGGGAGTGGGCCTATGATTAGGATGGCCGCGATGCGCCGGATCTGCCTCGCCTTCTGGAGCGCATGGGGCCTGCTACTCATCTGCTTACCGGCCTGGGCGCTTGAATTTACTGCTGATCAAGTCACGAAGATCGATGGCCGAATGCACAAGGCCAACATCTATTACCGCGATCAGATGTGGCGCATCGAGCACCATTCGACTGGGCCGGTCAACGTGAGTATCGTGCGGAAGGACAAGCAGGTTGTCTGGTTACTGCTCTCGCGGATGAAACACTTCAAAACGATGCCCTATGGTCCGGAGCAGGATCTTAGGGTGAGCGAAAAGCTGGACGGAGAAGTGTCGCGGCAGGAGATCGGCACGGAAGTGCGCGAGGGGCACCCGACGATCCTCTACGAAGTCACGACGAAGCAAGGGGAGCAGGTCGAGGTGTACTATCAATGGGTCGCCACGGATATTCGCTTTCCGATGAAGTTGGCGAGGAAAGATGGGAGCTGGATCGTGGAGTACCAGCATGTGAAGCTGCGGTCAGTCTCAGACTACCTCTTCAACCTGCCGGTTAACTTTCAGCCGTTGGAAGATTTCTAGAAGCAAGAAGCGCAGGACGCTGTCGGGCCGAGCCCGCAGCACAACAAGGAGGACGTGACGTGCGAGTATTCGGACTCATCGCGGGCATAGTGGTTACAGGACTGATGGTTATGGGCGAATTCGTTTATGCACTGGACGTCGCCGATGTCATTCGAGAATGGACCCCTGAAGGAAAGAAACTTGCCGCCGAGCGGGCAAAGTTGTCGGCTCACGACGAGATGGTCCTCATTCCGGCTGGCTTCTTCATCATGGGGAGCGACAGGAAGATGGACCGCAACGCCTACCCGGCGGAGTTCCCCCAGCGGAAGGTCTATCTGGATGCCTACGAGATCGACAAGTTCGAAGTGACCACCGTGCAATTCCTGAAGTTCGTCCTCGCCAAGGATCTTCCGCCACTGATCGATTGGCAATATGACGGTGGTAACTTTCAGGAGACTATGGTCAACCATCCTGTGATGCACGTGTCGTGGGCCGATGCCGATGCCTACTGCACGTGGGCGGGCAAGCGTCTTCCGACCGAAGCCGAATGGGAAAAGGCGGCACGCGGGGAGGACGGGCGGATTTATCCCTGGGGCAATCAGCCGGCCGGCCTCTCTCGTTCGAACTTCGGCCGGACCGGTTTGTCCGGTCCGGTACGCGATCGTCCTGAACGGCTCCTGCTCTATCCCCCGATCATTTCAGTGGATAAATACGATAATGCGGTGAGTCCGTACGGCTTGTTCCAGATGGCCGGTAATGTGGCTGAGTGGGTGGCCGACTGGTATGACCCCAAGTACTATGCGGCTGCTGCGGAAAAGAATCCCAAGGGACCGGAGCAAGGGACCCAGCGAAGCTTCCGTGGCGGTGGCTGGATTGACAGCACGCCGAGCGTGCGGACTGCGCAACGTAATGGAACCGATCCCAACACCAAGATGAACTGGATGGGCTTCCGCTGCGCGCGGGACGTGAAAGAAG
>JBDTSF010000385.1:0-3097 GCA_039931295.1 Nitrospirota bacterium
AGAGGCTACGCCTCCGGTGCTTTCATCGGCTGCGGCCTTGCTGGACGGTCTTTTTTAGCACCCTGCTCATTTAGGACGGCAATCTACCCCCTTCCAGAACTTCCCGCAATTCATGATACACGATCATAAGCCGTGAGTTCTCCAGCCGATAGGCAAACACAACCGTAATGACTCCGGACAGTAAAAATATAATTCCTAACCCTAGAATCCCAAACGCCAACACGACTCCACCGGATGCCGCCAGTTGTCCTTCGATGTATAAGGAGATCAGGGCTCCCACGGTGCCCACAGCGACGACGGCAAACCAGAGACCCGTGAGTAGGACCGAGGACCAGGGAGTGAGTTTTCGACAGAGCACCGCGAGTGCATCGCCTTCCGGGGACAGAACAATCAACCCCTTCAATGGCCAGAGGGTCCGAAAGTGTAGCGCAAAGAGCTGGTACCTCTGGCGAATCACGATCTGGTTCACATCCTGATGCAATCGAGCCGTGCCGTGCGGCAACATTACGATACCTCCGGCATCAAACCGTTGGACCAGTTGCGTCATCGTCGTACGGGTCAATCGATCGTGCGTGCGTGCTATGCCGCACCCATACCGACTCGCGTCCGGCGTGAGACGCATAAAGTAGAACCAGTCTCCAAGAATGAGGCCGAGACACAACGCACCGGCGAAGAAGCCAGCGAAGATCATGCTCGTACCTATCCCATAGGGGCCGTAGGTGAATCAAGGGACGGAACCGAGATAATCTGTTGACTCGTTGCAGCGAGTTGGCTAGAGTAGCCCGACAGGCTGTTCAGGCGGGTCCCCTCGCTCTACTCAGGTGCTCCGCCGCACAAATTTTCCATTCTGTAGCTGCGGCAGTCGGCCATCCCTCTCGGTCGAGGAGCGCAAGTCGCCATTAATTCGGAGTCGGAGGTGATATGGATTTAGCGAAGATCGAGCGCGTTTATACGTCCTACGCCAAGATCTATGATCGGGTTTTCGGGAAAGTCTTTCACGAAGGACGCCAGTCGATCATTCAGAATTTGAACGCCCAGCCTCATGAAAAAATCCTCGAAGTGGGAGTCGGAACCGGCTTGGCTCTGCCGATGTACCCCCGCCATTGCCAGATCGTCGGTATTGATTTTTCCGAGGGCATGTTGGACCAAGCAAAGCAGAAAGCGGCGGAACACCGGATGGGTCACGTAGAATTACACCGGATGGATGCCGGAGAAATGGAATTCAAAGACGATAGTTTCGACACCGTTGTCGCAGCCTACGTCGTCACCGCTGTCCCGGACTATCGCAAGGTCGTCAGCGAAATGATCCGCGTCTGCCGACCCGGCGGACGGATCATCATGCTCAATCACTTCGCGAATGACAATAAGGCCATCGCCGCCATAGAAAAAGTGCTGTCCCCTCTCACGAAGCATCTAGGATGGCGGACAGACCTGGCATTGCAGACCGTGCTGGACGGCACACCGCTGCACGTCACCCGGAAGCAGCATGTGAATCCGTTGCGGCTCTGGGCCTTGGTGGAATGTATAAACGAGAAAAATGTGAACGGCAAGACACACATCAACGGCGTAAAAAATGGCAACGGCGCCGTAGGCTACGCACACATCAATGGCACCCGTCTTTCTGAACAGGCCAGCGGGCAAGCGCTGGGCTAGCAGGCTGTTGAAAAATCCCGCCAGCTTCGTTCTCGCATCGTTCAGACCCTCAACGTACCCAAAGGGTACGCCTCGGCCCTTCACTCGCTGCGGCCTTGCTGAACGGTCTTTTTGAACAGCCTGATTAATTTTCTAGTTTCTGCCTCGACTTCACACCTTACCCATCACCCCTGCGTTGCTGCTCGAATGACTTCCAATTCTGCCAGTCTTCGCCAGGAATGATCGTATTGCCCACCAAGCACTGACCGGAAAATCGCCGGGCGATCAGGTCAGCCAAGAGCGAGAGCACCTGGCCTGTGCGACGATCCTGGACCCCACGAACCCGCAACACCATGCCAAACCCTGGCCCATCGAGCGGTCCGTACAACATACAGTGAACCCCTGCGATATTCGCTATCCCCTGCATCGATGTCGGAATCAGATCTCCTTCCCACTGAATAGCTGGGTGACGCCCGGGTGACGAATTCGTGGCCCGCCAGGCGCAGGGAACACCCGCCACATCCAGCTCGGCCAACATCCATGTGACCGTCGGCCAATCCGGCATCCCGCTTTGAAACGTCCATTGAGCTACCTGCTCCAACGACAAGGGTTCGAGGCTCGGCGCCGCCACTTCCTCCAGCTGCGCTTCATCGCACACCACATAGAGTTCGCCCTGCGGATCGAACCAGAAACGGAGCTTGCCTTCGTTGAGCTCCGCTTGGATCACCCCCAATGTCGAACAATCAGCCCCTTCCTGTTCAAACATCGAAAAATCCGTGACACCGGTCATCGTCAGTTTTGCAACCCGAGACATCTGGTGAATACGATAGCGAATCACCACGGTGACCGTGGTCCCTGCCGGCACTTCTCGCCCCGATGCTTCGTCCAGCAGCCGTCGCTTGGACACCTGCACGTCCGTGACATACCCGCCTCGAAACCCGCCGGTATGACCCAGCAGCCAGCGTAAGTCTTCAATATTTACAACATGGCATTTCATCGGGTGAACGCTCGATGGCCCATGGCGGATCGTGATAGGCAACAAGCCCACATCATGAGCGCTTCTACCGCATTTGCCAATGTTCAGGCAAGAAATAAGGAGATCAGAAACTCTCACACATTGTGCATGGAGATGTATGAGCCAACAGTGAACCGCGTCAAATAATCGACGCACAAGCCCCTGCCGCCCGATGCATATTCGCAAAGAACGCTGAGGATCAGAGAGGTGAGCCCACTGGTCGAAGGCTCGTTAGAGGAGAGGACTGCCGATTACAATAGAAGCGCTCATACATCATACGAACGAGCTGAGAGACGAGAGGATGATCCGCGGGCATCTCCCGTTTGGCTTCTATGCGATGTGGGGGTGAACCGCTATGAATAATGAGCCTAGAACATCGGCTGTTGCTGTTTCAGCCCTACCACCTGACGCTCTAACTCCTCGACACGATCTTGCAGGCGGGCGTTATCG
>JBDTSF010000386.1:0-36485 GCA_039931295.1 Nitrospirota bacterium
ATTTAGATACAAAGAATTTTGGTCTGTAGTAAATGTAGGGGTATGCTGACTATAGTATTGATAGACAGTTCTCACCTCGAGGTTGCCGTAGCGAAAGGCAGTAAGTCCGGCCTGGGCAGCAATGACTCTAGTCTGTGGCGCAAATGTCCGCTGATTAAACGAGACGTCAAAATTAAGTGGATGAATTGGAAAAAATTCAGGAATCGACTCTGCGGCTACCGCGTATGATGGAATCGCCGTTGCGAACATGACAAAGGCGAATACCAATACGGCTTGTAATGGAAATCGAAGGATGTGTCACCAGCCATTCAGGGTCGAGCCTACGACAGGAGGGAAGCATACCTGAAACACGATGTTGATGCATTCATGAATAATGCGGAATAGGTATTCTTCTCTCGGAATCAACGCAGGCGACGACGCCCCTCCCAAATCATGAAAACTTGTCCGGGAACTGTTTCGACAATGCCGTTGTCAGTGTATCCGCAATGATATAGACGTGCTGTCGCATCATCGGCCAGGTTTCCTCGAGCTTCACATACTCTTTTTTCTTGTACTGGTTGATTTGGAGCACATGGTGAGCTCCATGCGCCGCAATCAGGCCCCGAATAATATATTTCGGCAAGTGGTCTGGATTGACTCCGGTAAAGAAGGCATCGATGTCATCGGCATTCGACGCCATATGAACCAGAGCGGCATTCTGTTGGTGCGCATTCCCCCCGATAGTGGCCTCAGAATATTCTTTCACCGCGGCATAATGGCCACTCAGTAGAGTAAAGAGCTTCTCAGACCTCGCTTCGCCGTAGAACGGCATAAATGTGTCCGCAATCTGTTTGGCGTTCGCCAGAACCTGTTTGTCAGCGGTTTGCCGCTCAGCCGGATTGTTCGTCGTGTTGTACAACACGACGTGCTGAATCATGAAGATGTGCCCAAGCCATAGGTCGCGAAGGGTTTTCTGCATCTCCGCCACACGGACGTGATTCGTCTCTCCGCCAGCTCTCGACTCATATCCAACCAGGCTCACAAGCGCGAGGACCAACACCACCATAGCCGGAAGTATCTTGCCCATACAGCCCTCCTTCGCTGGTAAACTGACTGACCGCCTGCCCCTCAACATCTTTCTATGTTGGGCATGATACCTGACAAAGATGAACGGATCGTGAACGGATCATGAAGAATTCTTCATGATTTCGAAGTGTTTCTGCACAGCTCCCGCTGTGCCATCGCCCCGAGCCAACCGTATCAATGCCTTAGATACCAGAGGAGAATAAAGGCAGGAAGGGAATTCGAAGTCTTCACACACTACCCAAGAATGGCCTGGCGAGAAAGGGCCGGCAGACGCAGGGTAAAAACCGAACCCTTGTCGACTTGACTTGTGACAGAAATGGACCCGCTGTGAGCCTCAGCAATTTCCTTGACGATGGGGAGTCCGAGTCCGGTACCGCCGGCATCCTTCGCCCGTGCCCAATCAGTCCGATAAAACCGCTCGAACAAATGCGGGAGATGTTCCTGCTCGATTCCATGGCCCGTATCCTCGACAGCCACAGCAACCACTTCCCCCACCGTATGCAAGCGGACAGTGACGGCTCCACCCGACGGTGTGTAGCGCAGCGCGTTATCGAGTAGATTGATCAGCGCTTGCTTGAGCCATTGTGCGTCCCCGAGGACCGGTGGGACCGATTGGGACTCAAACGACAACGTAATTCGACGGTCGTCGGCAAGCAGAGTCAGTTCATCCACCAGGTCTTGAACTAAGGGTTCCAGGGCAAGCGGCACGAGATGAACGGGAGGCTTTCCGCTCGTAAAATTTGCGAGCGTCAACAGGGATCGCGTTAGGGCAATCAGCCGTCCGACCTGCTCAAGATTATTGAGGAGCGCTTCGCGATATTCTTCCGAGGTTCTGGCTTTCATGAGGGCCACGTCCAGGTTGCCCTGCAAGATGGTCAACGGGGTTTTCATTTCGTGAGCGGCAATGTCGCAAAATCTCCGCTGAATTTCGCCGCTCCGTTGAAACCTATCCATGACGGAGTTGAGCGCCTGGGTCAGACGCCAAAACTCTTGATACGGTGAATCCAGCGTGAATCGTTTCCCCAAATCGGCTTCGGACATCGTTTCGGCGCCAGTACTCAATACTTCAATCGGCGTCAGCACTTGCTTTGCCAACCACCCGCTGCCCACCCATGCAACGAGAAGAATGATCCCGGACCCCAGGGTCAGGAGAATCATAAGACCCGTGCGTGTTTCCTGGTAGAGGATCAATGATGTTTCAGCCTGCAACACATATCGCATCGGCCCTTGCCGTGGGATCGAAATAAGCACCTGCCGAACAGGCGTGCCATCGATCGTCTCGCTGGTTTCAAAGACCGGGGTCCCATGACGAACTTCTTCAAGCAGGTGCTTAGAGACTGACTGCTGTGCTGCTGCATTGGGGGTTTTCCAAATGAGCCGGCCATCCGGCAAGTAGACTCGAAGAGAATGGATTACATCCTGTAACTGGTATGGTTCCTCGTTGTTCCTGCCGATCTCTGCAGTAAGCGCACCACCCTCTTCTGTACTTTCGATAATAGCGGGGTACTGTTCAACGATCTTGGCCAGGGTCTCCGCCAATCCTAACAGCCGGCCATCCACAAATCGATGCAACAAGGCGTCCCCACCGATGTAGGTCACCCCGGAAAAAACAAGGAGAAGCGCCGCCATCAGAATGAGTGCAGACTGGCGTATTAAACGGCTCAAGGACTTCATGCGACTGACTCCGGCTCCTCCAACATGTACCCCGCGCCGCGTACCGTCGCGATCAGCGGGGGTGAAAAATCTCGGTCGATCTTGGCGCGCAGGGCCCGAATATGGGCGTCCACGATATTCGTCATGGGGTCATAACTGATGTCCCAGACGTGTTCGATGATCGCCGTACGCGTCAATACCCGGTTCTTGCTTCGCAACAGGAATTCTAGCAGGGCATACTCTTTATTCGTCAGTGGGATTTCTTGTCCAGCCCGCCAGACGCGGTGAGAGGCGGGGTCCAATTCTAGATCGGCGGCTTTGAGGCGAATCAATTGTTGCGGCCCCCCTCGGCGCAATAACGCTCGGATTCGCGCCAGCATTTCTGCGAACGCGAACGGCTTCGGTAGAAACTGATCTGCGCCGGTATCGAAACCTGAGATCTTGGCCTCCAGGGTATTGCGCGCCGTCAAGAGCAATACGGGAGTCGCGTTTCCCATCGCCCGAACACGGCGGCAAAGCGTAAGGCCATCGAGTTTGGGTAGCATGATGTCGAGGATCATGAGATCGTAGGGATTCGCTAACGCCAACGCCAACCCCTCTTCACCATCAGCAGCAAAGTCCACCGCATACTGTTCTTCTTTTAATCCTTTGCGGATGAATTGAGCGAGGTTCAGATCATCTTCAACGAGCAGTATTCGCATGGGTTCTCTGTTTCCTCTCTTATAGTGGCCTCAAATACATCGAGCCGGCATCGACTGCAGCACATCGGATGACCACCACTATTATGACACCTCTCTGCCAACTGGTCACTCCACCGCAAGTCAGTGTGAACTTCCCACCCCTCTTCGGAAGGACGATCTGATTGATCTCCCTGCGCGGAACTTTCTCACCCCCGCTCACCCACTGGCACGCCGAGACGTGCCATGAGCCCGAGCGAGCGCGAGCACAGAAGATCATCAGCCTCCATCCCCTCCCGTTTGACTTCACCTTCCCCCCCCTCCTAAAATCTCGCATGGCCTCGTCCTTCGTGCACCTTCATCTCCACACCCAGTTCAGTCTCCTGGACGGCGCGAATCAAATCGAGCCGCTAGTCCAACAGATCAAAGCGTTTGGTCAACCTGCCGTGGCCATGACCGACCATGGCAACATGTTCGGGGCCATCGAATTCTACCGCAAAGCCAAAGATGCAGGCATCAAACCCATCATCGGTTGTGAAGCCTACATGGCGCCTGGCAGTCGCTTAGCGGCCAAAGACAGCGGCCTCGCGAACAACGACTACTATCACCTGATCCTTCTGGCTCGAAATCTGACCGGCTACCAGAATCTGATCAAGTTAGTCAGTAAAGCATATCTTGAAGGGTTCTACTATAAGCCACGGATGGATAAAGAAATTCTAAAAGAACACCATGAGGGGTTGATTGCCCTCTCCGGCTGCTTGAGCGGCGAGATCCCGTACCTTATTGGCCAGAAGGACATGGATGGCGCCATGGCTGTGGCGGGAGAGTTTCAAGAAATATTCGGAAAGGAACATTTCTACCTGGAGGTGCAGGCGAACGGGTTGGACCACCAGCGAGTGGCGAATAGTGGCCTACTCGAGATCGCCAAGAACATGGAGATCCCTCTGGTCGGCACCAACGATTGCCACTACCTCAAGAAAGAAGATTTCCGCCCGCATGAGCTGATGCTTTGCCTGCAAACCGGCAAGACAATCAGCGACCCGAATCGCATGAAGTTCGATACGGATCAGCTCTATGTAAAATCGACAGAGGAAGTGACGTCCGCCTTTATCGAATTCCCCAATGCCGTCACCAATACTTGTCGAATTGCGGACAACTGCGATCTCCAACTCGCGCTCAATAAGACACATCTTCCGCAATACACCGTTCCTGAAGGATTCACACGTGAAACGTATCTGGAGCGGTTGGCGCTGGATGGATTGGCTGCCAGATTGCGGGAAAGACCGAGCCAGATACTACCAGCTGCCTATGAGCTTCGCCTGCGTGAAGAGCTGACAATCATTTGCTCGATGGGATTTGCCGGCTATTTCCTCATCGTGTGGGACATCATCAAGTTTGCCCGCTCCCGCCAAATTCCTGTCGGTCCGGGGCGTGGTTCCGCTGCTGGAAGCCTCGTCGCCTATGCGTTGCGCATCACGGACCTCGATCCCCTCGTCTACACACTATTGTTCGAGCGGTTCCTGAATCCCGAGCGCGTATCCCTCCCCGATATCGATATGGACTTCTGTATGGAGCGACGGGGTGAAGTCATTAACTACGTGGTCGACAAATACGGCCAAGACCACGTGGCCCAGATCATTACATTCGGCACGCTTGGAGCGAAAGCCGCGATCCGGGACGTGGGCCGCGTGCTGGAGATCCCCTATGCCGAAGTCGATCGAGTCGCCAAGCTCGTTCCGAACCAGCTCAACATCACGCTCCAACAAGCTCTCGATCAAGAACCGAAACTGCGCGATCTCGTCGAGACCGATACGCGCGTGAAAGAACTGATGGGCATTGCCCGTTCCCTTGAAGGGCTCGCCCGCCACGCCTCGACCCACGCAGCCGGCGTGGTGATTTCAGAAGGGCCGCTCACGGACCACGTGCCGCTTTACAAAGGAGCCAACGACGAAATCGTCACCCAATATTCGATGGGAGACGTCGAAAAAATCGGACTCGTTAAATTCGACTTCCTGGGCCTCAAAACCCTCACGATGATCAAACGCGCCGAGAATCTGATCAATGAGCGGCATTCTGGGAATCCACCGTTAGTCATGGAGCAGATGCCGTTCGACGACCCCAAGACCTTTGCCCTCCTCTCTTCAGGCAAGACGATCGGCCTCTTTCAGTTGGAAAGCTCAGGGATGCGCGACCTCCTGACCGGCCTGAAGCCGGACCGGTTCGAGGACATCATCGCCATCATCGCGCTCTATCGCCCTGGCCCAATGGATCTGATACCCGACTTCATCAAACGCAAGCAGGGCAAGATTCCGATCGCCTACGAAGTCCCTGAACTCGAACCCATCCTGAAGGACACCTACGGGGTCATCGTCTATCAGGAACAGGTGATGGCGATCGCCAACAAGGTGGCAGGCTTCTCACTGGGACAAGCCGACATTCTCCGGCGCGCGATGGGCAAGAAAAAGCCGGAGGAGATGGAGAAGCTGCGTGCGCAGTTCCTGGCCGGCGCCAAAACGAATAAGATTCCAGACAAAAAAGCAGAGAAGCTCTACGAACTGATCCAGAAGTTTGCAGGCTATGGGTTCAACAAATCGCATGCCGCAGCCTATGCCGTGGTCTGCTACCAGACCGGTTATTTAAAAGCGCACTATCCGACCGAGTTCATGGCTGCGCTGATGACCACCGACATGGGCAACGCCGACAAGATCGTTGGCTACTTCACGGAGTGCCGTGATCTCAACATCAAAGTCCTGCCCCCGGACGTCAACGAAAGCCATAAGAACTTTACCGTGGTCGATCACGCCATTCGGTTCGGCCTGGCGGCTATCAAGAATGTCGGCGAAGGTGCCGTCGAATCGATCATCGAGATTCGGAATGCAACCGGCCCCTTCAAGTCCTTTTTTGAGTTTTGCCGGCGCGTCGACCTGCACAAAGTGAACAAGCGCATGCTCGAAGGGCTGATCAAGACCGGCGCGTTCGATTCAACCGGCGCGAAACGTTCACAGCTGGCTGCGGTGCTGGACCAAGCCGTCGAGGACGGCGCCGCTGCGCAGCGCGAACGAGATCTCGGGCAGACCAATATTTTTGGCAACGAGCTAAATGGACAGGGTTCTGAGGAACACCTGACCGCGCCACCGTTACCCAATATTCCGGAATGGGACCAAAGCGAGCGATTGAAACATGAACGGGAATTGACCGGCTTCTATATTTCCTCTCATCCACTGGCACGCTATGAGGGCACCATCCAGGCGCTTGCCACGGCCTCGACGATCGGCCTGTCTGAATTATCCGACGGTCGGGAAGTGAAACTCTGCGGAATTATCACCACCGTCAAAAGCATGCTGACTAAGAAGGGTGATAGGATGGCCTATCTCACCCTTGAAGATCTTCTCGGTGTGGTTGAGATCATCGTGTTTCCAGATCTCTATAAACAAGCCGCTGAGTTGGTTGTTCCGGAACGTCTCGTGCGCATCACAGGCACAATCGATCGTGGAGATAAAGGTACGAAAATTCGAGGGAGCAAGATTGAACCGCTCGCCGAGGTGCAAGCGCAAACCATCAAACGGGTCTATATTCGATTAACGGATCGTCCAGGTGTGACAGAACAATTACCGCGGCTCCGTGAGATCTTTTTGCGGCACCCCGGCGTCACAAGCGTCTCACTCACATTACGGATGGATTCAGCACTGGAAGCCGAGACGGCCCCGCTTCCTCACATGACGATTACCCCCAGCGAACGGTTTGTGGCAGACGTTGAAGAAGTGCTAGGCAAAAGGACTATTATTCTGCTATCGTAGCGCATACTGCAGGGAACGGCTCCTATGTTCTCTCCCGACTATTTCATCGAGATGAGTTGACACCGTATGCGCGATTACCTCGAGTTCGAAAAACCGATTCGCGAGATCGAAGAAAAGATAGAAAAGCTCGCGGCTGTTCCCGCCGGGAAATCGGCCCCCCAAGAGGAGATCCGCAAGTTGCGGATGAAACTAGCCCAGGTCGAAGATACCCTCTACAACAAACTCACCCCTTGGCAGCGCACGCAACTCGCTCGACATCCCCAACGGCCCAGCACCCTCGATTACATCAGTTATCTATTCAGGGATTTCTGTGAATTTCATGGGGACCGTTCGTTTGGTGACGATCGTGCCATCGTCGGAGGCTTCGCTCGCTTCAACGATCGGTCAATCATGGTCATCGGCCATCAAAAAGGAAAAACGCTCAAAGAGCGAATGCAAAGAAATTTTGGCATGCCGAATCCGGAAGGGTATCGAAAGGCGCTGCGCCTTATGCGTATGGCTGAGAAATTCGGACGCCCGATCGTGACTTTTATCGATACGCCAGGAGCCTACCCCGGCATCGGCGCAGAAGAGCGAGGCCAGGCTGAAGCCATTGCCCGCAGTCTGTTCGTCATGTCGCGTCTCGCCGTTCCGATTATTTCCATCGTCATCGGTGAAGGTGGTAGTGGCGGGGCGCTTGCCTTGGGAGTCTCAGATCGCGTCCTCATGTTGGAGCATGGGGTCTATTCGGTCATTTCTCCAGAAGGCTGCGCCGCCATCTTGTGGGACGATCCGACGAAAGTTCCCGATGCCGCTGCCGCACTGAAGATGACGGCAAAAGATCTGGTCGACCTCCATATCGTGGACGAAGTCATCCCAGAACCTGTCGGCGGGGCCCATCGGAATCTGAATGCCATCACCGATCGAGTCGCCAAATCCCTCAGCAACCAACTCTCCCAGCTTAATGATCTCTCTCTTCCGCTCCTGCTGTCCCAGCGCGATCAGAAATACCGATCCATCGGCGCCGTCAACGGGCTCACCCCCATTTCCCAGTAGAGTTAATCCACCATCTGTACCTCTTGTGATTAACGCGGTCTTGGCGACGTCCTCTGTCCCAGCCCGTAGCGTCTATCAACGCATCTGTCTTCGGTTGAATACTCAGCCAGGGGATAGGAAGAATTGCCTTCCGACAAAACATAGAGGCCATGTCTAGAGCCTCTCGCCTTCTCTCACTAATGCTGTCAGGACAATCACCCCATACATCGCGATGGATTCTGTAGGAGAACGATGGACAGCGGGAAGGGCCATCAAACCGTATTGACATCGCTAGATAAATAAGGTTTGCTATGGGCCTGCGTGCTAGAGGAGGAACCAGGAGACGATGACTTGAGTTAAGAGAATCCGGCTCGGTGATTAACCTTTTTTTTCAACCTCAGTTTTGTTTGACAAGGGCGATGAAATGGTCAAGGCATCAGGCACATCAGCGGGAATCACAGAAAAACCCGAGCAGAGGGAAGAGCGACAGCGCACTCCACATCGAGACGTCGCAGACATGCCGGTAGAAGACCTGCGACAGCTCCTGCATGAGTTGCAAGTCCGTCAGACCGAGTTGGAGGCACAGAACGAGAAACTCCACCAAGCTCGGACGGAAGGCTACGATTTTTCTCCGGTCGGCCAGCTGACAATGGATACACATGGCAAGATTGTAGCGGCGAATCTACGAGCCGCAAAATTGGTGGGCGTAGACCGGGAAAAGCTTATCGGACAACCGTTCATCCGCTTTGTTGCACAAGATAGTCAAGACATCTTCCATTGGCATTGCCAGAAAATCTACAAGACGGGTACGCGGCAGTCCTGCGAGATGCAGCTCCAAAAAAAATCAGGCGCTCCCCAATGGGTCCATCTCGAGAGCCTTGCGGTGGACAGAGAGTCGGGACCGGTGACCCATTGGCAGACGGCGCTGCTCGATATCAGCGAGCAAAAGCGGACAGAGGGGGCCTTGCGGCTTGCGAAGTTTTCTATGGAACGAGCCGCTGACGCCGTCTACTGGATCGATCACCAAGCCAGGATTCTGGATGTCAACGAGGCGGCCAGCCTCATGTTGGGCTATTCCAAGGACGAGTTGTGCGCCATGACCGTCCACGATCTGAATCCTGACTTTCAGAAGGACAAGTGGCCAGAGTTTTGGGCAGAAACTCAGCGGCGCGGGACGATGGTGCTGGAAACGGTCCATCGGGCGAAGAATGGCCGGTTGATCCCCATCGAGGTGAGTGTCAATTATCTGTTCTACGAAGGAAAAGAATACCACTGTGCGTTCGTGCGCGACATTACCGAGCGTAAACGAGGGGCGGAAGAGATCGTTCAGCTGGCTGATCGACTGGAACTTGCCACTCGCGCGGCGCAGATCGGGGTGTGGGACTGGAACATCCTGAAGAACGAATTAGTCTGGGACGACCGGATGTTCGCTCTGTATGGGGTAGAGAAAGAAGCCTTTGGCGGCGCCTACGACGCCTGGCTGTCCAGCGTGCATCCCGATGATCGGGTGCGATGTGATGAGGCGATCCAGCAGGCCGTACACACGGGAACGCCTTACGACATCGACTTTAGAATTCGATGGCCTACTGGCCTGGTTCGCGTCATCAAAGCCTCGGGGCAGGTCATACGGGATCCGGATGGCACTCCGCTACGGATGACGGGCGTGAACTATGACATCACGGATCGAAAACAGGCTGAGGAAGCGCTCGAGGCGAGTGAGCGGTTAATGAATAACATCCTCGAGAACATTCCTTCATATGTGTTTGCCACCGACCGCCAACACCGCTTCATTCTCTTGAGCGATGACCTGGCCAGATTCTATGGGAAGCGCAAAGAGGAAATTCTCGGCACGACACACCACTCTGTTTTTCCTAAGAACGTGGCGGATGCTATCCAGGCGACCAACGAACAGATCATGACCAGTGGTATCGCTCAACAACTTGAAGAAGTTGTGGAGAGCCCGGTCAGTGGGATACCACGTATCCTATCCACCAACAAATCCCCCCTGAGGGATGAGAAGGGACAGATCTACGGAATCTCCGGGATTGCCACCGATATCACCGAGCACAAGCGGCTGGAGGCCCAATTCCGGCAAGCTCAAAAAATGGATGCGGTCGGCCGTTTGGCAGGTGGAGTGGCGCACGACTTCAATAATCTGCTCACCATCATCAACGGGTACAGCGCGATGCTTATCGACCGGCTGTCTCAAGAAGACCCCCGACATGAGATGGCGGTTGAGACTTTGAAGGCGGGCGAACGGGCCGGTGAGCTGACTAAACAATTACTCGCCTTCAGCCGGAAGCAGGTTCTCATGCCGCAGCCGCTGAATTTCAACGATTCGCTGCACTTAATCAGCTCGATGCTAAACCGTCTACTGGGTGAAGAGGTGACGCTGACGATGGATCTTGCCCCGGATCTCTGGTCGATCAATGGCGACAAAGGACAACTCAACCAAGTCACGATGAATCTGGCCATCAATGCCCGCGATGCGATGCCAAACGGAGGGAAGTTGACGATTGCCACGCGCAATCTCTCAGTCACGCCGGAGTGGCTGGATCGTTATCAGATGATGCCGCAGGGAGACTATGTGCACGTGAGCGTGCACGACACCGGGCACGGGATGAGCCCTGAGACACTTTCGCATCTGTTCGAACCATTTTTTACGACCAAAGAGGTGGGTCAAGGAACCGGTCTGGGGTTGGCAACAGTTTACGGGATCGTCAAACAAAGCCAGGGCTATATCTTTACCGACAGCGCGCTCGATCAAGGAACCACATTCCATCTCTATTACCCGCGCGTAATAGCCGCTGCGGCTGTGGCTCCGACACCGCCGATTGGTCACAAGAAAGGGTCAGAACATCTGCTCATCGTCGAAGATCAGGACTCAGTTCGTGCCCTCATCGTCCAGACATTGAAGCAGGACGGTTATCGAGTGATAGAGGCTGCAAGCGGTGAAGATGCCTTGCGCAAAGCGGCGTCGCTGTCTGAGCCGATCCAGGCGCTTATCACCGATGTGATCATGCCTCATATGTCCGGCCTCGTCCTGGCGGAACGGCTGAGGGTTGCCTGGCCCAATATACGAGTGCTCTTCATGTCGGGCTATGTCGATCCCTCACAATCGACCTTTCTCGATGAGCCAACTGCTGCCTTTATTCAAAAGCCTTTTTTGCCCGATGATCTGGCCAGGCATCTGCGGAACCTTTTGGACAAGTCCATCGTACGGGAACGCTGATCTGTTTAGAACCTTGACCTTTCCAGTTTCGGTCCAGCCTTCAGACATCCTTACTCATTCCATTTGTTTTGAGCCACTCCACAGCCCCTGTGCCTGCGGCACGGCCTGTGGCGAAGCAGGCAGTCAGAAGATAGCCTCCTGTCGGCGCCTCCCAATCCAACATTTCACCGACACAAAAAAATCCTGGCAGCGCGCGGATCATCAACCGTGCGTCGAGTGCTTCGAATGTCACGCCACCAGCCGTGCTGATCGCTTCCTCCAGCGGGCGCGGTGCGATGAGTCGCAGCGGCAACGCTTTAATCGCAGCGGCCAGACGGGTCGGGTCTGTAAAATCTTCTTTCGAGACCACTTCACGAAGCAGCCCGGCCTTCACGCCTTCGATATGGGCCTGCCGCTGAAGATGCGTCGCCATGGTGCGTTTGCCACGCGGTCGAGATAAGTCGTGAATCAAGCGCGGCGCGTCTCGGTCAGGCGCCAAGTCGAGGCGTAACGTGGCCATTCCTCTGTCCAGGATTTCGTCGCGAAGAGAGGCAGACACCGCGTACATCACGCCGCCTTCCACACCGGTCTCCGTGATTACGAACTCCCCTGGATGCCAGGACTCGGCACCGGTATCGTTCCGCATCACAATGGCCACTGACTTAACCGGATGCCCAGCAAACTTCGTTCGAAAATGCTCGCTCCAGCCTACGTCGAAGCCGCAGTTCGCAGGCTGCAACGGCACGATGTGAATCCCACGTCCTGCCAAAAGCGGCACCCACCCTCCATCGGACCCGAGCTTCGGCCAACTACCGCCTCCAAGCGCCAGTACCACGGCATCGGCCTGGATAGCATGCATTCCCTTGGGAGTGGAAAAAGACAGCGCTCCCTGGTCGTCCCAGCCAGACCACCGGTGACGCATGTGGAACTGCACACCGGCTTGGCGCAACCGACGGAGCCATGCACGTAACAATGGTGCAGCCTTGAGATCCTTGGGAAACACGCGCCCGGAAGTGCCCACAAATGTGTTGATGCCGAGTCCACGGGCCCAGGCTCGGAGCGCATCAGGCCCGAACGATGCCAGGAACGGCTCGATCTGTACGCGACGTGCCCCGTAGCGCGTAAGAAATTTCTCAGATAGTTCCGAGTGTGTAAGATTCAGACCGCCTTTCCCCGCTAGAAGAAACTTGCGGCCAACCGACGCCATCGCGTCATAGAGCTCAACCTGTGCGCCGCCAGCGCTCGCTGCCTCTGCGGCCATGAGCCCTGCCGGGCCTCCACCGATAATCGCAATCTTCATTGGTCGTCAATCTGGTCGATATGGTGGATGAGCCAAGTATTGAATAAAAAAACCGATATGTCGAACCCCAGTCTCCTCTGTCCCCGATACGTCAACATTCTATGGGAGTTTTACCACCCTAAACGCGCTATACTCTCACAAAACGATGGAAGAGCACGAATCAGTACAAGTGGTCGAGCTTCGGATCAGTTATCGCTACGCCACGGCGCATCCATGGGTCGTCCAGGCCATTCGCGGGTTTTTATCGGCATACTTCATGGAGCACCCGGGGTTTCGTGTGCAACGCTACATGGAGGAGCTGGAATCCGGCACGCATCTATGGATATGTGAAGCGCCTCCTACCATGAAATTTCTCAGACTCTTGAGACGGCTGAAGGAAGATATCCCTCCATGCCAGACCCAACAGGTCACCGCTGATGTGCCCGCGCGATCTCGATATCTCATCGATTGCCTCGATCAACCAACGGAACCCTAGACTGGCAATAGTGTCGTCTTCTTCGCAGGAAATCAGCAAGGGGAACAGTCACAGCTTTAACAGCCTGAGGACACTCATCTTCAGAACGATAGCCGTGCCTTTGGCTCTGGCTGCCAGCAACCTCTCTATAGAATTAGCTCATGGCGACAACGCCTCCCCTCTTCCCAGACCAGATCACATCGTTCTGGTGATTGAAGAAAATCATGCCTATAGCCAGATTATCGATTCGCCCGATGCGCCCTATACCAACAGACTCGCAACTCAGGGAGCCCTCTTCACACAATCATTCGGCATCACTCACCCCAGCCAGCCGAACTATCTCGCGCTCTTTTCAGGATCGACGCAAGGCATCACTGACAACTCCTGCCCACACACTTTCGCAACACCCAATCTGGGACACAACTTGATTACAGCAGGACTGACATTCGCCGGATACTCGGAAGACCTGCCCGCAGCTGGCTCTCTCATTTGCAGTATCGGGCTGTATACTCGCAAGCATAATCCCTGGGTAAATTGGCAGGACAGTGCCGCCAATGGGCTACCCGCGACGACCAATCTACCCATGGCAAATTTTCCGACAGAGTACAACAACCTCCCTACGGTAAGCATCGTTGTGCCGAATCAAATGAACAATATGCACAGTGGAAAAGATTCAGAGATGATTCGGAGCGGTGACCGCTGGCTCCAGACACACCTGGATACCTACGCCCAATGGGCGCAGCAACACAATAGCCTGTTGATCGTGACGTGGGACGAAGATAACGGAAAAGAGAATAACCGGATTGCGACACTCTTCATTGGGCCCATGGTGCAGGCCGGTCGATACGAACAGCGGATCACCCACTACAATGTCCTGCGCACGATTGAGGAGTTCTATGGGCTTTCCCACTCCGGTGCAAGCGCGAATGCCACACCTATCATCCACATCTGGAAATCCACCCCTCGCCCCTGATGGGCCCCCTCTGTAAGGCCCACATCCATGACCGCCTGGCTCAATCACAGGAGTGAAAATCAGGCTGCATATCCTTGAGGATTGCCCTTTTGCCAGCGCCAGGCATCGGCGCACATCGCGTCAATTCCACGTTCCGCGCGCCAGTCTAACAATGTTAACGCGAGTTGCGGGTCAGCATAGCAAGAGGCAATGTCACCGGGGCGCCTAGGTGCTATCTTGTATGGAACAGACCGGCCGCTCACCTGCTCAAATGCTCGCACAATATCCAACACGCTATACCCTCTGCCTGTGCCTAGATTCACAGTCAAACATTCGACTCTCTCATGTGTTCGTTCCAGGACCTTGAGTGCCTTGAGATGCCCATGAGCCAAGTCCACGACATGAATATAATCCCGTACCCCAGTCCCATCCGGAGTAGCATAATCGTTGCCCCACACGTTGAGGCAATCTCGCCGCCCGACTGCCACTTGAGTTACGACCGGCAACAAATTATTCGGGATGCCTTGAGGATCTTCCCCGATCAAACCGCTGGCATGGGCGCCCGCCGGGTTAAAATAACGGAGAATGCCTACCTTCCAGGATGCATTGCTGTGATGCAGATCGCGCAGAATCTCTTCGATCATCAGCTTTGTTCGCCCATAGGGATTGGTAGCGGAAAGCGGGTGGTCTTCGGTCAGCGGCAGTCGAATAGGGTCGCCATACACAGTGGCCGAAGAACTGAACACCAGGGTTTTCACCCCGCACTCACTCATCGCTTCCAGCAAACGCAAGGTGCCGATCACATTATTGTCGTAATAGGCCAACGGCTGTGTCACTGACTCTCCCACGGCCTTGAGACCGGCGAAGTGAATCACCGAACCGGCTCCACTCTCTCGCAGGGCCGATACCAAAGCCGCACGGTCGCGAATGTCGCCTCGCACGAGCCGGAGCTTTTTCCCTGTGATACGCTCGACTCGCGCCACAGCCTCAGGGTGACTATTGGAAAAGTTGTCAAATACTGTCACATTATTGCCTGCGTCGAGCAACTCCACGCATGTATGCGAACCGATATAACCCGCACCGCCGGTCACAAAAATCATGGGGTTTACCTCAATGAAATTCCCCGCAGCAAGCTGCGGGGAGCTTCATTGCTCCCTCCTAGCTCGCTCGTTTCCATTCAAAGGTAGTGCGACCTGGTCGATCCTCGATTGCGCGCGTCGAACGAGCACTTTCTTATCGTGCGTGTTCCGCGAGCAGGAGGAGGACCAGGCCGTGCTACCCGCTACTTCCACCCTTCTCCATTCGTGCCTCCTCCGAACCCTCCGAAGTTTCCCCCAAAGCCCCCCTGCCCTGCTCCCCAATACTCCCCTTTTTGAATTCGGGTGTAGGGATGCCGAAGATCGGGCCGGCTAATCCACCAAAAGAAAGTGACCGCGCTAATCCCTGTAAAGATCGCGAGCCCGAGCCCCAGGCCTTTAGAGTGTTTCCTGGAAAAGTCGCCGACACGTATTTCCTGCGCAGGTGACGCGAGCGCCACCACGGTGAGATAGAGGCCTTCACCAAAGTGTCCCAACTCAATCGACGGCTGCAGGCTTTCACGGCCGACTTGATTGACCACTGCTGGAGTGATTACAGGCAACATCTGCCGGCCTAGCGTGATTGCAGCTTGCCGTTCCTGCACCGCGACCAGCACCATCATGCCATGGTCCTGTTGCGTCGATCCGATTCCCCACTTTTCATAGAGTGCCGTTGCGTACTCGTTAGCCGATCCGAATGGCTTGATAGTCGGAATGGTCACCACCACCATTTCCACGCCGGTCTTCCGCTCAAGATCCTGGCAGACGGACCGGATGCGCTCTTTCCAATCCCCATCGATCGCTTGCGCATGGTCGCTCACATAGCCTTGAGGCCCCGGCAACTGGATCTTGGGCCGTTCATAGAACGCAGCCTGAGCCAGGCCTTCAAAGACAACCAGGCAGAGCACCATTGCCATACTGAGGGTCTTCGTCATCGCGGCTCCAACTGAGGAAGTTGTTCAACTGCGCAGGTCACCGATATTATGGCCTGCAGATACCGATCGAAGAGATGAGACACTTCGTGGGGGCCTGGAGAAATCTGTCCACGCTTGAGCAACCAGACATCCAGCAACCCTTGTAAATCCAGCTTCAACTGCTCGCCAATGTCCAAGATCACTGCATCGGAGAGAGAAAGGGGGGAGCGACCGAGAAGACGTCGAACTCCGCGCAGCAGAGGAATCGTTGAGGTAATCGAAAGCGGCAACAAAATTGCCGTCGCTTCGTCGCTTCCGCCCCCTTCCACATAACGCTGACGCAGCCGTACGATATGACTTGTTAAACCCTGGACTACGGCTTCTTTCAGCCGATCGATCTTCACGTGGAAGCCGATGAAGGGATCGCGCCCGTCGAGAACGCGGTGTTGCTCCTGGATCTCTAGAAACTCGAGTGGAAAGACCGCTGCCGACCTGCGCAATTCCTCTTCCGTTAGAAAGAGGGGGACCACAATCTGCTCTTTACTCCATCGACGGTGTAACAGGCTGTACTGCTTCAGGACGGCACTATCGCATGATGAGACTAGAAGGAGGATGTTCAGGTTTGACCGACCTCGAAGAAATTCTCCCCGGACGGCGCTGCCGTAGAGCAACAAACCTTCCAGCTGACCTCCGAATGCCGCTTTGACTTCCTTCACATAGGTCAGCAGCAGCTTCTGCGTCTCATCCGACAATCCCTCGATCACACGCTCAGCCGCACCTATGTTTTTCATAAAGACATCGGATGTGGAGATCTCTCATGCGCACGGATATCTGGAAGCAACCCCGCGGCAATCACACGATCGATCAGATTAAACGGGGGCATTGTTCGCAGCCCTGCCGTGGTCGACAGAACTTGATACCGAAGCCGAGCATTCCGATCCAGCGTCTGAAACACACGATCGCGCAAGAAGGCGACCGCAGGATTCTTCGTATTCCAATAGAACACTTGTTGATCTGCCAGTTGCTGGAGCATGGTGACTTGTGGGCGCCTAGCCCGCTCAAATTCTTTCAACCTTTCGGCGGAATAATTCCGATCGTTCAGACAACCTGGCAAGAGATCGGCCAGCGCCATGGCATCGACCATAGCCTGCATGCGTCCCTGCGAGGCATGGGGATTCATCGCGTGGGCGGCATCGCCGATCAGCACCGCTCCATCCGCCACCCAGGTTGGTGTTCGTATCCGCCCAGTCGGCATATACGCGGTCTGCCCCCAATCGTTCAAGCAGCGAAAGAGCCTAGAGAACTGTGGCGCAATTTGGCTCCATATCTGCTGTAGTGCAGGAATCCCCTGCTGCTTCACCGCCTCCATCGAATCCTTGGGGATCATATAAAAGAGATAGGCCTTGTTCCCCGTCGCTGGGAAAATTCCCAAAATCGTCCTGTGCCCGACATAGTAAAACGATTCCGATACCGGCTCGTCCGATTCGAGAATCGCAATGAGATACCCGTCAGGGTAGAGGTACAGATCGGCGGGAATCTTCAGCGCTTCTCGCACTTTTGAAAAGGCGCCATCGGCGCCGACGACGATCTTTGCGCGAATCGTGTGTGCGCCATCCGGCCCCTGCGTGGATACTCCCACCACCTGATTGCCTTCACAGACCAGCCCTGAGAATGAGGTCCCATAGCGCAATGTCACACTCGTGTGCTGCTGCACCGCCGCGACAATGGCATGATGGGCCACATTGGGCAAGGTGACGATGGCGCGATTGTAGGGCGGGGGTAGGTCACCATAGTCGATGCTGCAGAGGCGCGTCCCTCCGGCCCGGCAAAAATGAAAGAGCCGCACAGATCGGGTGGCATCGGTCGGCAACGACTGCAACACACCCAAACGATCGAGTACGCGCTGTCCGTTCGGTTGGAGAATTTCTCCTCGCAAGCCCTTGGGTGGGCCAGTCGCCTGATCCAATACGACGGTGCGGATTCCTTGCTTCGCCAGCGCCAGGGCCAAGACAGCTCCGCCACCTCCTGCCCCCACCACCGCGACGTCGGTCTCTTCAGTCATCACGTCTCACACAGATAGGCAACAGTCAAAGTTGAGCTTGAGAGTGAAGCCGCGCTTGGACAAACGGTTCCTTCTCCATCTTCCTCAATCGTGGCCTGAACCTCAACTTTTTCGTTTATTTCCAACTCCGGTATCGCGTGCGATCGTTCCACATCGCCAGGAACTTCTCCCGAGCCTTCACAGTAATCGCATGATCGGTAATGACGTCAAGCCGCTCATCGTTATAGCGATTACCGCTCGTCGTATGATTCATCGAGCCGGTTGTATTCACGTCATCGTCAATCACAACCTGTTTCAGGTGCATCAGCCCATCGTGCTCATTCACGAGGATCGGGATACCAGCCAAATGCAGTGTGTGGAGGGCCGTGCGCTGTTTCACATCCTCGGTGCGCTGGCGATCAGTGATCAGACGCACATCAACTCCGCGCTTCTTCGCTGCGACCATGGCCTCCACCGCGCGCGGAGAGGTGAGCCCATAGGCCGCCACATAGAGATAGCGCGTGGCGTGTCGATAGAGCGCGGTGAGGCGATCGAGCGGCGCGTCGTCAGGGCCGTAATAGACCTCCACCGTCGCACCCCATCCGACCCTGAATGGCGCCACAAGCGACAGGACGATGAGAGCCCACGCCAGCGCGACCCGGCGAAACCTGACTGCATTCACCGGCGGCAGATGGTAGGCCGGAGTCATTCGAGCTCGAATAACATCTTGAAATGATCGTCAGTCGTCTCCCAGGCCTGAGGAGCCGAGGTAGCAAGCCACTGTTGCAGGAACTGCTTTTGAGCAGGTGTGAGTAGTTGCTTGATCTGGTGAGACCGCCCTTGGAGAGGCTGCAGAAACCCAACCCGCTTCTGGAAATCCAGTGTCGCGGTGCGGACATACATGTTTGTGAAGGCTGTCGGAATGTCATCCTCTCCATCACCTTGAATCCAAACCGATAAAAACTTCTCTAACTGGAGCCCGGTGCTATCCATGGCGGGATCGGTATCGTGAAAAAGCTCGTTTTCAGATTCTTCGAGCGGAAGAGCCTCTGCGGACCTGAACATGAAATTGCGTTTCCACATGTCATCGCGCGTCCAAATGTTGGCATAGTGGCGGCGGATTGCAGACAAAGTCAAGCCGATAGGCCTCCGGTTTCGTTGCCTTGACATTGGCAAAGTCGCTTTGATAGCGTGTTGAAATTGTTTAATTTCTTGGCCATGTTAGGAGTCTTCAATGCAGGTCACAATCAATGGGAAGACGGAAGAGATTTCAGGAGGAACTGTCCTCGATCTTCTTCAGGCCAAAAAAATTGAACCACACATGGTTGCCGTCGAAGTCAACGACGCTGTCTTGGACCGGAATCACCTCGCCACCACCAGTTTGAACAACGGCGACCGGGTTGAGTTCCTGTTTTATATGGGAGGTGGCCGGTGACGAGCACCCTACATAAAGACATTACCGAACTCATCGGACGAACTCCCCTCGTTCGCCTGAACCGGTTGTCTCCTGTTGGTAGGGCGACAATCTACGGAAAAGTCGAGTTCTTCAATCCGGGTGGAAGTGTCAAGGACCGAATCTGCCTCAATATGATCGACGAGGCGGAGCGACTGGGCGCATTAAAGCCTGGCGGTACAATTGTCGAGCCGACCAGCGGAAACACCGGAATCGGCCTGGCATTAGTCGCTGCAGTCCGTGGCTATAAGTTGATCCTCGTGATGCCGGAAAGCATGAGCATGGAGCGGGCGAGCCTCTTGTCCTCCTATGGCGCACAGCTCGTCTTGACGCCGGCCTGGGAAGGGATGAAGGGTGCGATCCGCGAGGCGGAAAGCATCATTGCGCAGAACCCGTCATACTTTATGCCGGATCAGTTTTCCAACCCGGCTAACCCGGCTATGCATAAAAAGACCACGGCGATCGAGATTCTCGAGGCGCTCGACGGAAAGATCGATGCATTTGTGGCGGCAGTGGGAACTGGCGGCACCATTACCGGATGCGGAGAACTCTTCAAAGATCGGAATCCCAATGTGCAGGTCATCGCAGTTGAACCGGCTGGATCACCGGTCTTATCAGGCGGAGAGCCAGGACCTCATAAGATTCAAGGCATCGGCGCAGGGTTCATCCCGAAAGTGTTGAACCGGGCCATTCTCGATCGTGTGATGACCGTAACCGATGACGAGGCCTATCAAACGGCCAAGCAGCTCTCGAAAAAGGAAGGTCTCTTGGTGGGAATTTCGGCCGGGGCCAATGTGTTTGCCGCGCAAAAAGTGGCCCAAGAACTTGGGCCAGGCAAGAACGTGGTCACCATCCTGTGCGACACCGGAGAGCGGTATATCAGCATCGAAAAGTATTTTAATATTTAAGATCTCTTTCATGCACTAAACAAGGAGGGATGCTCAAAACGGTCACCCAACAAGGCCGCAGGCGAGAAGAAACCACAGGCGTACCCTCGGGGGTACGTTGAGGATTTTTTCGAACCGAGAACGCAGTTGGAGGCCGTTTTCAGCATCCCAGCGAACATGGAATTTACCGACGATCAGATAAGCCGCTACAGCCGCCACATACTCCTGCCGGAGGTCGGTGGCAAGGGGCAAAAGAAGATTGCCAAGGCCAAGATTCTCCTGGTCGGCGCAGGTGGCC
Source organism: Nitrospirota bacterium (assembly GCA_039931295.1). Lineage (GTDB taxonomy): Bacteria > Nitrospirota > Nitrospiria > Nitrospirales > Nitrospiraceae > Palsa-1315. The sequence continues at coordinate 20,793 of JBDTSF010000386.1, forward strand.
TTGGTTCGCCGGCAGCGCTCTATCTGGCCGCAGCCGGTGTCGGCACCATCGGCCTTATCGATAGCGATGTGGTGGACCTGACCAATCTTCAACGCCAGATACTTCACCATACGTCGGACGTAGGCCGCCCCAAAGTCCTCTCGGGCAAAGAGAAGATTCAGGCGTTGAACCCCGATGTGCAGGTCTCGATGTACGAAGAGCGGCTGACGGCCGGCAATGCACTGAAGATCATCAGCGATTATGACATTGTCATCGACGGGGTCGATAACTTTACAGCCAAGTTCCTCATCAACGACGCCTGCTTCTTTGCTGGAAAACCGTTAGTCCACGGCGGTATTCTCCGCTTCGATGGGCGAGTGACGACCATTGTGCCGAAACAGTCTGCCTGTTATCGTTGTGTGTTTAAGACTCCGCCGCCGGCTGGGCTGGTCGCCTCCTGCCAAGAGGCAGGCGTGATCGGCGTATTAGCCGGCATCATTGGCACAATCCAAGCCACTGAGGCCTTGAAACTCATCCTTGGAATCGGTCATCCTCTGACGAACCGACTCCTGGATTTCGATGCACGCAAGACCCTGTTCAGAGAAATTAACGTGAAACGCAATCCTGACTGTGCGCTGTGCGGCGCGCATCCGACGATTACCGAACTGTTCGATGACGGCGATCCGTTTGCCGGCTGCGCCGTCCGTCCGTAACTACTGATAGAGTGAGGTGACATCACCATGGCCATGATGAAAGCGCTAGTCTGCCGCGAGTGCGGAAAAGAATATCCGACGAAGGCGATCCATGTCTGTGAGATGTGCTTTGGCCCCCTCGAGGTGAAATACAACTACGAGGAGATCAAGAAGGGCATTTCTCGCAAGAAGATCCAGGACGGGCCGCATAGTATCTGGCGCTATGCCGACCTCCTGCCGGTGGAAGGACCGACGTTTCTCGGCCCACATGCTGGGATGACGCCGCTGGTGCGCGCCAAGAATCTCGGCGCCTTCCTTGGATTGGACGATCTCTACATTAAGAACGATACGGTCAATCATCCCACGCTCTCGTTCAAAGATCGGGTCGTGGCCGTGGCTATCACCAGGGCTCGCGAATTGGGCTTTGAAACCATTGCCTGCGCCTCGACCGGCAATCTGGCCAATTCTGTCGCCGCTCATGCGGCTGCCGCTGGAATGCGCGCCTACGTGTTCATACCCGGCGATCTGGAAGCTGCGAAGGTGCTTGGCAACTTGATCTATAAACCCAACGTGGTGGAGATTGAAGGCAATTACGACGATGTGAATCGGCTCTGTAGTGAAATTGCCGGCGAGCACGGCTGGGCGTTCGTGAACATCAACATTCGCCCCTACTATGCGGAAGGCTCGAAGACGCTGGCCTACGAAACAGTTGAGCAGCTCGGCTGGCGCACCCCTGACCAAGTGGTCATCCCGATGGCGTCCGGATCGCTCCTGACCAAGATTTGGAAGGGGCTCCATGAAATGAAATACGTTGGATTGATCGATGAGGTGAAGACCAAAATCAACGGAGCGCAGGCCGAAGGTTGCTCACCGATTTCTACGGCATTTAAGGCTGGGCGGGACTTTTTCAAACCAGTGAAACCCAAGACCATCGCCAAGTCCTTGGCGATCGGGAATCCAGCAGACGGGTACTATGCGCTGAAGGCCACGGCAGAAAGCAAGGGCACTATGGACATGGTGGCAGATGACGAGGTGGTGGACGGCATCAAGCTGCTTGCGCAAACGGAAGGGATCTTTGCAGAAACGGCCGGTGGTGTCACCATCGGTGTGCTCCAAAAACTGGTGAAAAACGGCACGATTAAGAAAGGCGATCTGACCGTAGCCTATATCACTGGGAATGGGTTGAAAACCCAGGAAGCCGTGATCGATGCCGTCGGCCGGCCGGTCCGCATTCAACCAAGTCTGGTTGCATTTGAGAAAACATTTAAAATGGGCAAGAACGGTGGTGGTGACGCATGATTAAAGTTCGCATTCCAACTCCGCTACGCCCGCTGACCAAGGGCCAGGGAGAGGTCGAAACGAAAGCCGCGAGCGTGCTTGAGATGATCGAGACGCTCAATACCGCGCATCCCGGCATGAAAGATCGCCTCTGCGACGACACGGGCGAGCTCCGCCGATTTGTGAACATTTACGTCAATGAGGAAGACATTCGATTTCTCAAGGGCAAAGAGACGTCACTCAAAGACGGCGACGAAGTGTCGATCGTACCCGCCATTGCAGGAGGCACATCATGCCGAATGTGAAAGTGCACGTTCAGTTCCCAGAAGACAAGATCAAAGAACCAGTCATCTATCAGATCGGGCACGAATACAAAGTCGTCACCAATGTCCGGCGCGCCGATGTGCGTGAAACCACCGGATGGATGGATCTTGAGCTGACCGGCGACAGCACAGAAATCGAGCGGGCGATCGTTGGCCTTCGCACGAAAGGCGTCGTCGTCGACCCGATCGAACTGAATGTCGTGGAATGAAGCGGCGGGAAACGTAAGACGTGAAAAGTCAAACGAAGGATCTCGACAAAGCCTTTTACTGTTCACGTTTCATTTTTTACGTCTAACAGGGCTCTATGGAACTTACTGAGCAACAGATAGAACGATACAGTCGTCAGATTATTCTGAGCGACGTGGGCGGTAAGGGCCAGATAAAGCTGGCTAAGGCGAAAGTCTTACTCATCGGCGCCGGAGGGCTCGGCTCGCCTGCTGGACTTTATCTCGCTGCCGCGGGTGTGGGCACCATCGGTCTGGTCGATGGCGATGTTGTCGATCTTTCAAACTTACAACGCCAAATCCTGCACTCCACAGCCACGGTTGGTCAGCCGAAAGTAGAGTCCGGCAGGAAGACCTTGTCGGCAATTAATCCGGAGATTACGATCAAGACCTATCATCAGAACGTCGACAGCGATAATATTCTTTCGCTCATCTCCCAATACGACATGGTGTTGGACGGATCCGACAACTTTGCGACGCGGTTTCTCGTGAATGACGCCTGTTTCTTCGCCAAAAAGACACTTATTTCAGCCAGCATGTTTCGGTTTGAAGGCCAACTTACGACAATCAAGCCTCATGCCGGCTATCCCTGCTACCGCTGTCTCTACCCGGAGCCACCGCCGGCAGGACTCGTACCGAATTGCCAAGAGGCCGGCGTGTTAGGCGCTCTCGCCGGAACCATGGGCATTCTTCAGGCATCGGAAGCGATCAAGGAAATTCTCGGCATCGGTGAAACCCTGGCCGATCGCCTGCTGATCTACGACGCCCTCGAGATGAAATTCAGAAAAGTCAGGCGCCCTAAAGACCCAGCCTGTCCGCTCTGCGGCCAGAATCCGAAGATCATCAATCTCAATATGGACTATACCGTCAGCTGCACCCTTTAATTATCGTGGCTGATCTTATCATCCCTCAATCGATCCTCGATGACATGGTCGCCCACGCACGGGAACTCGATCCCTACGAATGTTGCGGGCTCCTGGCCGGAAGCAACGGGGCCGTCACCCATGTCTATCGAATCAAAAATATCGTAGCACTCGAAGGAGCTGAGAAATTGTCGTCCTTCGACCCGGCAAAGGTTGCGCATCTAGAACGACTGTCACCTGCCGAACGAGCCGAGATTGCTTTTGTGATGGACATGCAGGACTTTTCCCTTGCGAAAAAAGATATTCGAAACAAAGGGCTCGACCTGCAAGTGGTCTATCACTCCCACCCTCACGACCCGGCACGTCCCTCCATCACCGATATCAAGATTGCCACCGACTACGAAGAAATCTGGCCGAAGATCAATCTCCCAATCCCCGCCTATCTGCTCATCTCCCTCATGGAAAAATCCAAACCGGATATACGCGGATACTGGATTACGGGAGGAACGGTCACGAAGGTTCACATCACAACTCTGGCCTAGCAGGATGTGGGGAAAGCCGCTCTTCTCACCCACCCAGCCCCGGTGCGCCGAGACGCGCCCTTTCGCATCCTTCATTCTCACATCGCTCAGAGACTCGACATACCCAAGTGCACGCCTCGCCTCCTCGCTCGCTGCGGCCGCGCTAGACAGCCTTTTTGAGCATCCTGCGGGAGCATATTCTTATCGTGCATACATACAAACCATAGAAATTCTCGCACGCAAAGTTTTCATAAAACCTACTTGCAGGGTTCAGGACGCAGCCTCGCTCAAAAATTTCCAGTTTGTTTCCACTTAATCCTGGTGCGATAATGGCCTTCAGATTCCTCTCGCAAGAAAGAGAGCTCATCATGCCAAATAGACGAGCACGGCTTCTCTCGGTATTCTCTAGTCTCTTCCTCCTCGGTCTGATCGCGTCCCCTAGTTTTGCCGAGGACAAAAGTTTCTATAGTCCAGTTATTCAAGTCGACGTAGACACACATCGCGTCTTGATTTCGACCCTCGGCGGGGTGTTCTGGATAGACGTTCCCGAACCGGCCAAGCCTCATATCGAAAAGCTACCAATCTCGGGCCTCGTGGACTTCGTAGTCGAGATGAGAGAGAACGGCCAAGCGCCGCTACTAAAAACCTGGAAAGTAAAGTCAGGAGAGACAAGCTGCCTCTATTTCGATGGAAAGACCTGCCGGTAATGTCCCAAGAAGAGAGCATATCGTGTATGGACGATAGCAGGTGTAAAAGAAACAGGACTTTTTTTGTTCTTGCTATCAACTATTCGCTATCAGCTCCTGCTTTCTGGCGGCAGCCCGCATAATCAACACGTGTTCGTGACGAAATGGTGGAGTGGAGTCCTACGTGTTGGGGGCAGGCACCCTTCTTCCTGGTGCATGCCCCCAGCCTGGGAGTGGAACAGGCACCGCCGCAGACGGCGGAGCCAGTCCCCTTTGGCCTCCGCACGCTGGTCTCGCGACGAGGCTCAAGCGATTTCCCACGAACCATCATGAATAGTGCGGGCTAAGACCATTCCATTGTCAGCCATAGGGGTGCCCAGCCCTCCCACGCCGTCGTCCCATACCTGCGCGATAATTCCACTTCAGGCCTTGCCTAACCATTCTAACCTCTTGAGACTGTGCAAACTCTGCGCTATATTATCCGTATGATTTATCACAATGAGGTGCACAATGGCAGTCGCGTACAAGAAAGATGAAATTCTCAGCGCTTCCAGAATGGCGCGTTCATTCGGACAGGTGCTGGCCGATCTGAGCGGTAAACGCCGCCGCCGCGTGGCGGTCGTCAAGAACAACCACTTGGAGGCAGTCCTCCTCCCTATTGACGACTACGAAACGATGGCGGAGGCCCTAGCGCTTCTGGAACATCTTGAGATCTATCGTCTCGTGGAGGAGCGGAAAGGCAAGAAACGTCGCAAAACCATCAGCCTCGACGCTTTGTTGAAGGAACAACGTCTTGCCATATAGCGTTACCCTCACGGCGGACGCTGCCGACGACTTTCGACGCCTCGATGGTTCCCTCAAAAAACCGGTCGCCAAGCAACTCAAGAAACTCGAAACGTCTCCTCTCCTCGGCGAGCACTTGGGAAATACGGCAGGTCTCGACCTCACAGGCTATTTCAAGCTCTATGTCGCAAAGAAAGGAGTCAGAATCGTTTACCGCATTATCGAACAGGAGGTGATTGTGGAAGTGGTGGCGATCGGGAAACGTGAGGACCTTGCCGTCTACCAAACCTCGCTCAAACGGGTCCGCTCAACATCCTAACCATGCCTCCTCCGTAGGCATGGCGATCCCCATCCGTCGTGACGAGCTGTTTATTTCGTCTTCAGGGTGGTCGCGCTACAGAACCTTGCGATCACAAGATGAATGTCCCTCCTTCCTGATCAGTTCATTACTACTTCTTTCTCACGAAGGTATTTGTCCAACACAAATGTTCCAAACGGAATGACAGACGCCACAAATGCATACAGTGAAAACATGAAAGACCATCGTTGCCGAAAATGTATTGCGGCCAACAGGCCGACATAGAGCAGGAACAATCCTCCATGTATTGAGCCCACGACTCTCACGACCTCCGGCATCCCCATGAAGTACTTCATCGGCATGGCAATGCATAACAAGGTGAGAAATGAAATCCCTTCGGCTAAAGCGATCATTCTAAAAACTCTGATCTGGCTCATATGTACTTTTTTCCTTCTTCCGTACCAAATCTAAAACCTGGCAACGTGTAATGAGTGCAATTAATCGGTCTGACCCGCTTGTTGTGCCAAAGCATTGCCACAACGTCAAAGTCCAGAGGGGCATCGCCGATAGGTGGAGCGCCCCCTCCAACGTCGGGTTAGGGTTTTCATTGTGAAATCTTCTGCTGATTGATGGCTCGTTCAAGCCACCAGTTGAGAATGAAATCCGCTGCCATCCCGGGAAGCATAGGTTTCTTTTCGCGTGTGTTCTGTACTACCCAACAAGCCTCTTCGGACATAAGGACATCAGGAAGAAGTGTCTTTGTCGCTAAGGCCTTTGGCGGATTGTAGTGCCTGGTTCCCGGGTAAGGCGGATGCCCTCGCCACAGCGACACTTCCAGTTCGGAATCTGAAACCGTGTTGCCATACGTACAGCGCCAATTTATGCGAAGCGCCGGCCCGGTGCCGAGAAGAACTAGAATGTTTGGCGCCTGTTTGATCGATATATTGAGTGATGGCGCCGATGCTTGGAGTGTTGGCATACGCCGCGCGATGTCGTTTACAAGTAACTCAAATGCTTCAGCTGCCTTACGAACGCCGGCATCCGACGAAAGGTATCGCTCTCTGAACTTAGCAAATGTGGTCACCTTCTCAAGCCGCGCCGCTCGATGTTCTATAGTTTCTTGGGCGGGGCTGCCACCTAGCTCTTGAAATCGTGCATCAAGTACGGAGGCTGCGCCAGAAACGCCCCACCGGTCTAGACCTATCCACAACTGAGTACGAGGAAGCCATTTCGGTACGGTTGGCTCGTTGTCCAGTGGTATGAAGAGCACGAAACCGTAGCCTTCATCAAATGCACGATTGCGAATTGCCATTTCCTCAATTCGTGTCCACGGCGTTTCTCCCCAACCAGCCCTGTACAGAACAACAACCAGCCGAGACTGTTTCCTGAAGACATCGTTAAAAGTCTTCTCTCCATCTGTGCCAGCGAGTTGTTCTTGTTTACGCGAGTAGAGGAACACACGAAGGCGCCCCTCAAATTGATCAGCAAGCTGCGTGGCAAGAGCCTCATCTTTCGCAATGTTCGAAATCGCTAGATCATAGAGGAATTCTTCGGCGGACATGAGGAAATGATCCTGTGAAATCCCTAACTATTAAGTCTTCTGTGACAGAAACCCAGATACTGGTGGACAATTCCTGACAGTCTCCTAACCCCCTGGCAAGGCAGAGATCATGAGGTCAGACCCCTTGCTTTGTTCTGCCAAGGACCACGCAGGCATCATATCACGAGGAGGATGTTCAAAAAGCCCGTCAGCGAGGCCGCAGCGAGCGAAGACCGGAGGCGTACCCACTGGGGTACGTTGAGGATCTGAGCGAAGTGAGAACGAAGCTGGCGGGATTTTTCAACATCCTCACTCTCCGCTTCCCGCCATGTCGTCGATCAAGGGCCTATTGATGTCGGTGCAACCGAAGCAGATGGTATCGAAGAGGGTCTCGGCATCAGCGACAAAATTCTTCTCGTCGGTGAGTTTATCGGCTATGACTTGTGAATAACAAGTATCACAGAGCATCATCAGCCCACGCGATACACCTACTGTTTTTCTTCCTATGCTCGCAGCCATAATGTCTCCTAGCCCACATTACTTATGACAGTTCGTCGGCCCCCCTCCCTCACCCTCCCCCATATTATGGGGGAGGGATGGGTGGAGGACCGAGAGCGGCGCGCAGAGCCCTGAGGACCTGAAGCGTACTCGTGCAGTACGGTGAGGGGCCGAGGGGCGAGCCCGCCGACCGGAGGCTTGTCGTAGCAGCGGATCGGCGATTGCAGCAGAAGTGCTCATGAGTAATGCGGGCTAAACCGACCCTTTCTGCCTTGCCAGCCAAAAGTCTTCCGCTTCGAGATCGATTCCACACACGGCACATTCGTAGACCTTCTCGTCAGCTGGAAGTTGGATCTCTGTCCGATCGATTCGTCCACGGCAGACATGATAGAACCGCCCACGCGCGTCCTCGTCATCTAACGGATCGCTTTCATATATCAGCACCATCGCCCTACTCTCCCCTATCGCTAAAACTTCCTGAGTATACTGGTGGACAAGTCCCTCGCGCAACGGCTTGGACACTCGTGAGCAGTTGGCACTGGGACACAACCTTGCAAGATGCTCAAAAAGTCCATCCAGCAAGGCCGCAGCCGATGAAAGCACCGGAGGCGTAGCCTCTGGGCTACGTTGAGGATGCTTTCGAGGCGAGAACGACGCTGGTGGGCTTTTTCAGCATCTTGCTAAACCTGGAATTGGGCGTCGTATAGCCTGGCATACACCCCTTCGTGCCCGATCAATGCCTCGTGCGTCCCATCTTCGACGACACGTCCGTGGTCCACGACAATAATGCGATCGACGCCATGGATAGTAGAGAGGCGATGGGCAATGATGATCGTCGTCCGCCCTTTTGTGAGATCGTCCAGCGCTTCACGAATCTTGACTTCGGTCTCCGTGTCGATATTGGACGTGGCTTCATCGAACATGACGATCGGAGGGTCCTTCAGAATCACACGGGCGATCGACACACGCTGCCGTTGCCCGACCGAGAGTTTGACGCCTCGCTCTCCAATCCAGGTATCGTACCCTTCTGGAAGGGCCATGATGAAATCGTGCGCACGGGCCACCTTTGCCGCCGCCTCAATCTCGTCTTGCCCGGCCGTAAGGTCCCCATAGAGAATATTCTCTCTCACGGTGCCATTGAACAAGAAGGGCTCTTGCTGAACCAGTCCGATTTGACTTCGAAGAAAGGCCAAGGGCAGCTCGCGAATATCGAATCCATCGATGGTGATCGCACCCTCTTTCACATCGTAAAACCGCATCAATAGTTTGAGTGTCGTGCTCTTTCCCGCTCCACTCGGACCCACCAGTGCGACGCGCTCCCCCGCTTGAACGGATATCGTGATGTCGGTCAAGATGGGTGAATCGGCTCGATAATGAAACCCGACGTGCTGAAAAGCGACCTCTCCTCGCAATCGCGTAACCGGTACCTGAGCGTCCGGGCGATCTCTGACCTCCGGAACGAGATCGAGCACTTCGAACACCCGTTCACTTGCGGCCAAGGCATGCTGCAGCATGTGATTGACGGAGTGAATCTGATTGATCGGCACATAGAACAGCGCAAGATATGAGATGAACATCACAAGCTCGCCCACGGAAAGACGATGCTCTAACACTTCAGCGGTGCCGAACCAAAGCACCATGGCCCCGCCAAGACTCCCGATCAGCATCATGCCTGGGGAATAGTAAGACCAGAGGAACATGGCCTTCAAGGTATCTTGCCGACAACGATCGCTCTTCCGATCGAATCGCTCCTGCTCGTAGGGCTGGCGATTGAAACCCATCGTCTCTCTGATACCTGCCAGCATGTCTTGCAAGAGGGCGTTCAGTTCGGCCGACCCCTTTCGAATCGCGCGATAATGCCCATGGACACGTTTGGTGAATAGGGCCGCTCCCACGATCAAGAGAGGAATCGGCACAAGCGCCAACAACGCCAGCTTCCAATTGAGCATGAATAGCATGATCATGATCCCGGTCAGGGTCAGCCCGGCCGTAATGATCTCCTCGAGTCCATCGACGAAGATGCGCTGCATGTGCTCGGTATCGTTCAGTACCCGCGACATGATCTCGCCAGTCGGACGATTCTCATAGAAACTGATCGACAATCTCTGGAGCGCCGAGAATACCTGGACATGGAGATCATGCACGACTTGCTGCTCCAACCCATTATTCAGCCTGATCCGCATCGACCCGCAGAGGTTCCGCAACACATAGGCGGCACAGAGCGCGAGAAATACCCATACCAGGAGTTGGGTCTGACCAGCTTGGATCACGTCGTCGATGATCACTTTGATCAGCCAAGGAGGGATCAACTCAAACGCGGTCGCGAGCCCGGCAAACACAAATGTGCCGACCACCATGGAACGGTGCGGGCTGAGATAGTGGAGCACTCGAAGCAGAGTTTTCACAAGCGCAGAATCTTCACGGCGGGTTCGTTAAATAACGGGAACAGGATCGTCTTGCCAGTACTTAGTAAACTCGGGGAGCTGCGTGAGCGTCGACATATCGGTCATCCGATCCAAGAATACCTTACCGATCAGATGGTCCATCTCGTGCTGAATACAGACGGCATAGAGACCGGTTGCTTCGAAATCCATCGATTTACCATGGCGATCCAATGCCTGCACCCTCACCACTGAGGGCCTCGTGACCTTTCCTCGCAGCCCATCCACGCTGAGACAGCCTTCCCAGTTTTCGACTTGCTCCGGACCATAGAAGACGATCTTAGGATTGATGAGGACCGTTTGAGGAAATCCATCCTCCCCTTCACATCCCATGACGACCAATTGAATCGAGCGCGAGACTTGAGGAGCCGCCAAGCCTATCCCTGGTTCGCCCAACATCGTCTCAATCAGATTGTCGATGAATTGCTGTATGTCGTATGTGCGGATGTTGCGATGATCGACCGGTGCCGCAATTTGGCGCAAGACGGGGTTACCAAGCTTTGCAATCCGGAGCGTAGGCATAACGTGAATCGAACATCCTTCTCTTACATTGCACGATAAGGGAGTAGCACTGCAAAATATAACATAGGAATTTTTGCCCCCGCAAGGCGTACGGATGGACGAACCGAGGAAGAGAAACCCATTCTATCCACGTCGCGGCATGTCATCGAACTCGCGCAGGCCGTTTCGGATCCGACATTTCGAAACTTTCCTTCTGACCGTTCCACCATTCTAACCATTCGGTCGCCCACTCTTGACGGTCTTGTTTGGTTGAGGTCTCCCAATCATGAAACTCCGTTTCATGTCGAGTGAGAATCCAGAGTGACTGCACGGCTGAGAATGCGACAAATCGCTCTTCATCGGCAATCATCCCGATCAGAACAGGGATCACCGCTTTCTCTCTGACATATCGAGCTTCAAAAGCAGCGGCCTTTCGGATCGACGAATTCTGATCGTGTGCCATCGACTCGATGGCGTCGACAACTTTTGTCCCATCCAATCGTACGGCTACTCTCAAGGCATGTTCACGAACCCGCGGAATTTCGTTCGGTTCTTTCGCCGCCATAGCGAGAGCCGGAACCGCAGAGGCGGCCTTCAACATGGAAATCGTTTCAATCGTATTGTAACGAATACGGGGTCCCGCCATCGTCAATCCTTTGACCAGGACCGGGACCGATGGTTCACCGAGATGTACGAATTCGCCCATGGCCCAAAACTCTTGCGCGCCTTCCAGTAAGGGTAACAGCGCTTCCGCACGCTGAGCCTCTTCAGCCGTCAACGATTTTGTATTCTGTGGAACGGATTCAGCGGATAGATCCTGTCCCTTCGGAGGCGCCTCGTAAGGCACTTGGACAGGGGTAACCCAGCCTTTCACGATTGGCTCAGCCGATAGGGTCTGAACCATCCCTACCAACACAACGAAGAAGGCAATTCCCCAAGAATGAGAATATTGTTGCCGCACGGTTATCCCGTTTCCTCCCCCATCACGATCGCGCATATTGCCGCGCAATCCAGAACATTCTCATCTCCTGAGTACACATAGGCCTTCTCCAATTGACTCCAGCGCCTTCAAGATCAGCGATAGAGCCCACGACAGACGACGAGGACGCTGCGCTGTTCGCAACACCCGTGCAGCGTAACATAGAGGATGTCTGAGGATCTGATGAATTCTGGACATTCAACAGGTTGACAGCTTCAGGAGTCGCTTTCCACATGACATATGCAAAGGTGGACTCATGGGGAGGGATCGACGGTACAAAATCACCAGACTCAGAAATCGAGTTCCACCTTAGAGTTGGATGTTCGAAGATGCTTGCGGACCCGAACTTGCTCATGATGCTTGCGCAAAAGCTGCCGTCGAATGACGTCACGATCTTCAGCCACAATACGCACCAATCGATCGACATCCTCCGCATGCTCGCGGACCAATTCTGACAGCTTTGCCATTTGGCTTTCAAGATGCTCGACCCGCCGGAGCGCATCGACCGCGCGACCCACTGTCGGCTTTTGAACCGCTTTCTGCCTCACCAGCGACGTGACCACTACATCCCGCTTCATGCTGACTCCTTTGCTCGATAACTCACTAATTTTCCAGACTACCCTGTGTAGTATCGTCTCAGATTCTCGCGTTGTCAACGAGTATGCTTTCTTTCTATTTCCTCTGTGTCCTGTTACAATCCGCCGCAATGCTGAACATGTTCACCATGTTGCTGGCGGGCGGGAAAGGCGAGCGTCTTCAGCCCCTCACCGAGCATCGGGCCAAGCCTGCCGTTCCCTTCGGCGGGAAATATCGCATTATCGATTTTACGCTCAGCAATTGTCTCAACTCGGGGCTTCGAAAAGTCGCCGTTCTCATCCAGTATAAATCCCACTCACTCGATCGCCACATCCGTACAGGCTGGAATATCATGAATGCAGAACTCGGCGAATATATCGCCTCGATTCCGCCCCAGCAGCGGATCAGTGAAGAATGGTACCAAGGTACCGCCGACGCAGTCTATCAAAACCTGTTTCTGCTCGACACCGAACAGCCGGACTATGTACTCATCCTGGCGGGCGACCACATCTACAAGATGAACTATATGGAAATGTTCCATTGGCTGCTCGCCAAAGGGGCCGATGCCGTGGTCGGCGCAATCGATATTCCGATCGAAGATGCCCATCGATTCGGCGTCATCCATGTGAATGAAGATTTCCGGATTACGGACTTCATTGAAAAGCCCGCGAACCCGCCGTCGATTCCCAACGATCCGACCCGCGCCTTCGGCTCGATGGGCATCTACCTCTTTCGCACCAAAGTCCTCCGCGAGCAGTTGATCGCCGACGCCCAAGAGGGAGGCAGTCACGACTTCGGGAGAAATATCATTCCACGCATGATTCGCGATCGGCCTGTCTATGCCTACAAATTTGTCGACGCGAACAAGAAAGATGTGAAGTACTGGCGGGACATCGGTACCTTGGACGCCTATTGGGAAGCGAACATGGACCTTGTCGCGGTGGATCCCCTCTTTAATCTCTACGACCAACAGTGGCCGATTCGGACGTACCAAGGACAGTTTCCACCGGCTAAATTCGTCTTCTCGCAAGATTATCAAGGCGGAAGAATGGGGGTGGCGCTGGATTCCATCGTCTGCGGCGGCTGCATCATCTCCGGTGGCCGGGTGCAAAACTCCGTGCTGTCGCCGAACGTCCATGTGCAGGATCATGCGGACGTGCGTGAATCGATTCTCATGGAAAACGTCGTCATCGGGGCACAGAGCCGGGTCAGACGAGCCATCATCGACAAGGACGTCATCATCCCGCCTAATTCAGAGATCGGGTACGACCGGGAGGCCGATGCCCAGCGATTTACCGTCACAGAATCCGGTTTGGTCGTGATTGCAAAGGGAACGAAACTGCATGCCCCCCTCGATTCATCCGATTGATCTAATACTCGCTCTTCGCGACAAGCACTTGACCCCTGCCATCGTATTCCTCACATCGCGGCGTGCGTGCGATGAAGCGATGCAGGCCTTCGACCATAGCCACATCCTCCTCCCGCCGCCTCGCCAGCGAGCCATCGCCGACGTGCTGGACAAGGTCATCGCTCAATATCCCAGCATAGCTGAGCACCCGCTCATTCCGACCGTCCAGCGCATCGGCGTAGCGGCGCATCATGCCGGTCATCTGCCCTCATGGAAAATTGCGGTGGAAGAATTGATGCGTCATGGCTGCCTCGATGCCGTCTTCGCCACGACCACACTGGCTGCCGGAGTCGACTTCCCCGCGCGCACCGTCATCATTACGCAATCCAGCATTCGCAAGTCGCGTGACTTCATGGACTTGACGATCGGCGAGGTGCAGCAGATTGCCGGGCGCGCAGGACGCCGTGGGAAAGATCTCGTGGGCTTCGCCATCGTCACTCCCTCGCCCTATATCGATCTGAACGTATTGACCAAAGGCTTCACTGGCCATCCGGAAGCGATCAACAGCCAATTCGTCATCAGCTATCCCATGGTCCTCAACCTCTTGAAAGCGCATCCCCTCGATCAAATCCAACCGATTCTTGCCAAGAGCTTTGCGCAATTTCAGCTCAACCAGCGCGCCGAAGTCCTGGAACGCAAACTGGACGATCTGCGCGATCAGATGGAGCCATTCGGACCACGCGTGTGTACCGATTGGATCACAGAATGGCAAACATTTGATCATGTCCGCCGACAGAAATCGCACCGGGCCCCCGTTAGGAGACACGAACCACCTGAAGTCGCCGCACGCTTTCATTTTCTCACTCCTGGTCGCGTCGTAGGCTTCGGCCGCACTCGCGGCGTTGTGCTAAGACAATATCGCAGCAAGGGACAGAAAAGCCCGATGATTACGGCACTTCGTCTAGGCGGAGGCATTACCGAATCTCCTGCTTCCACGGTGACCGAGGTGTCCGACCGTGTCCTCGACTGCGTGGATGCGCCGGTCTATCCTTGGTGCACACCGGAAAGCGTGGAAGAGTTACTCCATCACCTAGAGGAGTTGCCTGGCAGGCTACCGGAGCTTCCCATCCTGATTCCGAAGGACGATGAACCGATTCCAGACGCCATCGTGCAAACCCTGGGCGACTTTGCCTGTCCGACCTGTCCTTCGCGTTCCGCCTGTCAAAGAGATTACCCCCTTGCCTCTAAACTTCGACAGGAACAGCATCGACACGTCAAATCGATCCAAGCGCTGCGCACAAGTCTCTGGCACCGTTTCCAGGAGAAGATTGACGTCCTACAGCAGTTCGGGTACCTCACGCCGACAGCCCATCTAACCGAGGACGGCGAATGGGCCAGGCTCATCCGCATCGACCACTCGCTGCTCATCACGGAATTGCTCCGGGCCGATGCGTTCAACGGAGCCGATCCCGCCATACTGGCTGCCGTCATGTCGAGCATCGCTCACGACGACGATCGCCCTGGCATGTTCCCTCGCGTTAGTTCCGGGTTGGCTTCCTTATTCGGGCAGGTTCGAAAACTGGCTGCGTCCCTCTCGCCGCATGAAGATCCCCCACTCTTACGGGCGGACATTGCCGCAGTGACGGAACGGTGGATCGGCGATCCCGGCCTAACCTGGATCGGTCTCTGCAAGAGTACCACGATGGCTGAAGGGGATATCTATCGTCTCTTAGCGCGTACCTTGGAATTTCTCTCACAGCTACACACACTGAAGGCCACACACCCGGGATTGGCAGACACCGCCTCACGCGCCATCGCTGCCCTGCGCCGAGGCGTGCTGGAGGAATTACCGTGAGAACGCACGTGAGGAGTGAGGCGTTAGGGGTTTGGCTCGGATCGAACTGACTGTCATCGACATCAATCGTTTCACGATCAACGAGACAACAATGACGACCGAAGAACTCGAACACCTGCTGGCTCAACAACCGATCGCTCTCTTGCACCGTCTGGCGCGCGGGCGTGTTCAGCGGCATTTCCGCGCAGGCAAACGCCGCTTGATCGAGGTCTTGCTGCGCCATTCTGCTGAGAACCGCCCAGGTTTCGAATCTGACCTGATGACCTTGATCGGCGAACAACAGGCTCGCCCTGCATCACCGCCTCCTC
>JBDTSF010000387.1:0-5347 GCA_039931295.1 Nitrospirota bacterium
TCAGTGCGCTGTTCGACTGTCCGGTAGTAATGGCGCAAGCCAATGGGTGGTACCAGGCATTGCCGGGGCAGAGTATACCGCACTGAGTGTGTTCGCCTCCGGTCGATGCAATATGAAACGTCGGAGCCGCCTCCACGCGTTGATTCTTGATCGAGATTCGCCGACCTTCCTCGATATTCCCCGGCCCTCGATCGCCGGTCACTCGTTGTATTTTTGAGGTTGAATATTCCCTGCGTGCGCTTCGCGGGCCGCATTCCTGTTTCCTGCATTACCGCGAGATGGCAAGGTTTGACCCGTGCCTTTCTGATCGCCGCACATGGTTACTTTTTCCGAAACCCGAAGAACATGCCTACTGCCCATGCCCCCGTTGATGGGAGATATCCTGAGAGGAGATGTTTGAGTCCTTCAGCTTCCCGATGTGCGGCTGAAATGGCATGGTGGATTTGCGTTTCCACGGACGTCCAGTCGAGATTGATCCAGCCGGTTTCTTCTAGTACGGCGATGCAGGCGAGCAGTCCTCCGGTGAGCAACGCGGCCATTCTCAGAAATCGCCTGGATGCCCAGCCGATGAAAAATCCTGCCAGGTAGCTGCCGCCGATGCCTGCCACTGCAGGCGATGACCAATGAGCTGCCCATGAGGTGAGGCCTCCGACGGTTGCAATCCCAGCAGCGATGACGGATTTCGCATTCCAGGGGGCTTCGGCAAGAAGCGCTGCCCATATTCCCTGGGAGGCCGATTCGTGTGGCGGCTCCTGATAGTGGTCTATGTCCATATAATGAAGCGGTCTAGAGTTTGCTGAATAACTCGATTTTTGCACGACTCGACGTTGTCTCACACGTAAGGTAGTAGTGTCGAATAATCAGCAGGATGCTCAAAATGGCCGTTCAGCAAGGCCGCAGCGAGTAAAGGGCCGAGGCGTACCCTCTGGGGCGCACGGTGCGACGAATAAGGAGCACCACGTCTGTGCGCGCCGCCGAGTGGTGAGGCGGCCGGGTCCCCGTTGAGGGTCTGAACGATGCGAGAACGCTGCTGGCGGACATTTTCAGCATCCTGCTAGAGCCGGTTGTTCGCGAAGGTATCACAGGCCTTGGGATCGCCTGTCTCCAATCCTTTTCGGAGCCATGTCATCCGTTGTTCAGAGGACCCATGTGTCCAGCTTTCCGGCCTAACAGACCCGCTGGATGTTTTCTGGATTTGATCATCACCGATCGCCGCTGCCGCTCGAAGCCCTGCTTCGAAATCGCCTGGCTCGATCAGGTTTCGCTCTCGTTTGGCGTGGTGACCCCAGACGCCGGCGAAACAATCGGCCTGCAGCTCCATTCGCACCGACAAGGCATTCCTCTCTCGTTCAGAAGCCTGGCGCTGGAGGCGCGTCACCTTCTCCGCAGTGCCCATGAGATTTTGCACATGATGGCCCACCTCATGCGCAATCACATAGGCCTGGGCAAAGTCGCCGGCTGCGCCAAGTTGCTGGGCCATGACGTTGAAGAAGGAGAGATCGAGATAGACTTTGTGATCCATGGGGCAGTAGAAGGGGCCGACAGCGGACGACGCGGTTCCGCACGCCGATTGGACTGCGCCGGTAAAGAGGACCAAACGCGGGTCTTCATATCGTGGCCCAAGGAGTTGCTTCCAGGTGGTTTCTGTGTCAGCTAGGACCACTGCGGCGAATTTCCCAAGTTGGTCGTTGGGCGATCCGGTCGGCGCCGGCTCGGAGGGCGCGGATGATTCCGGCATGCTCTGGACACCATTGAGCATGTTGATGAGGGTCAATGGATTGATGCCGGTGAAATAACTGACGGCGAGGACCAGCACGATGCCGCCTATGCCCAGGCCTCCGCCGATCCTGGCCGGTCCCATTCCTCGACGATCTTCGACATTGCCGCTTTCTCGTTGTCCTTCCCAGCGCATAAGGACCTCCTGATCGGACGTGGTGTGTCGATTGGGCGGATCAGGTTGATTCTTTCTCCATGGCCTGAATGAACTTGTCGGCTTCAGCAATGGAGCGGTTCATGTCTCGGACCAGTCGATCGACCTGGGCGTCGACCTTCACCAGCTCACCTTTCATGGCGGCCAGCGCGCGCGCATTGAGGTTGTGTTTGAGGTAGAGCACTTGGTCTCGCAGTGGTTTCAGGACTGGATCGATGCGTTGCTCAGCTCGGTTCATGGCGCCGAGCATCTCTTTGTAGCGGGATTTGGTTTGAGAGAGTTTCGCTTCACTCTTCCGGCGCAAGTCCGCGCTGGAGTATTGGCCGAGTTCGGTTTCCCATTCCGAGAAGAGCGCATCGGCCACGCTTTCGACATCTTTGATGCGCTTCCGCACTGTCTCGGCACTGTCTTCGCTGCTTTCCAGTTCGCTGCTGAGCTTCTTATAGGTGGCTTCCAGGTCTCCACCTTGGTAGCTTACGACGTTTCCGAATTGCTCCAAGGTACTTTGAATGTCTTTTTTGGCATTTTCCTGCGCATCACGGGCCGACTTGACGCGGCTGCTCAAGATATCGCGCTTGGCGTAACCGATTTTATCCATCGTGGCCATATAGACGGTGTCACAGGCGGACAAGCTGAGGGAGATTATGAGGAGTATGGCCATCAACGCGAATCTCGACATGAGCACCTCAGTTGGAATGGAGTCAATTCTTACGAAGTGATCTCGAAGACCGATCACATGATGCATCATAACCGAAGCAGGGAAGAGGGGAAAGGCCTGATTGACACGGGAGGTGCTCGCTGAGGTGAGCACCTCCGGAAGATGGATGGCTACTTCGACGAAGCCGCAGCGGTCCCGACCTGGCCGGCAATGTCTTTCAGGTCTTTGGGATACAACACGATCTCGATTCTGCGGTTGGATGATCGCCCTTCTTCGGAGTCGTTCGAGGCGCGGGGCTGAGTATCGGCGTAGCCGACTGCGGAGAGGTGCTGGCGATCCACACTGCCCTGATCGATCAGGTAGCGCACCACGGTCGTGGCTCGCCCAGTCGAGAGTTCCCAATTCGTTTTGAAGCGGTCTTGGAGTTTCGTGCTGATGGGCTTGTTGTCGGTATGGCCTTCGATCCGGATCTGTTTGTCCGTGACGGTTTTCAAAATGTCACTGACTTGCTTCAGGACTTTCACCCCGGCAGGTTTCACCTGTGCTTGGCCGGAATCGAACAGGACGCGGTCCACCATATTGATGGTGAGGCGGTCACGCACTTGTTGAATGGTGATATTACCTTTGGAAATTTCGTCTTGCAGCGATTTGGAGAGTTCTTCTTGTGTCCGCGTCAACCGTTTGATCTCTTCTTCTTTGGCCAGCCGTTCTTGTTCTAACGTTGCTGCAAGTTGCGACTGTTCTTGCCGAAGTTGTTCGCGCTCTTTCGCGATGCGAGCGGCGTTCGCTTCCAGCTCGGAAGCCTGATTCCGTAGTTTGGCGATTTCTTCCTGCGATGATGCGTTTCCGCTCGCGAACTTCTGTTCGAGGTCGGTGATTTGACCGCGCACAGTCCCGAGTTCGCTGTTCAGTTGCCCTTTTTCCCTCTCGAGGCCGTCCAAGCGGGCCTGCAACTCAGCAGCCTGCCGTTCGGCGGCTTTACGTTGCGTGGCTTCCTGGTTCAGTTGCATTTGCAGCTGGGCGGATGCTTTCTTTGCGGCCTCAAGCTCGGTGAGGGTTTGTGAGTGGGTTCCCGTGCTTACGCACCCCGCCACTGCCACAGCGAACAGTATGGGCAATGCGGGAGCCAGGAGTGGCATGGTTCGATCAGTCAAGGTTCGTCGCATAATTTCCTCCTCTGAATGTAGCGAGCGGAATATCGTGAAGATGAGCAAGCTCAATGCCAATGACTTGGAAATATATGTGAAGAGAATGGCTTACTTCTCATGGGGTTGGAAAAACAACCGTTATCTGGATGTGGTTACAGCACAAGGGCTGGTGCATGGTGCTGCAATCGCTGTAGGGTTCACCATACAGATTCCGACGAGATTGTGATGCGGCCTAGTCGGTTGGTTTGAAGAAAAGGGAGCTGGGAAGTGCTGTAGGCGAGCACCTGCGCAGTAGTCACGGCTCTCGCCGTAGGATTGGTGCATGAGGTATAGTGTGCTCATGCGAAGACGATATCTTGTTTCTTGCTGGTTGGTTGCCAGTATTTTGCTCTCAGGCTGCGCATCGCAACGTATCGTTCCTGAGTCGATGGAAGCGCTCGTGGATCGAACGGTCTCGTTTCACGATGTGCTGGCTTCACCGGAGTCCTACAAGGGACGTCTGCTTGTGTTTGGCGGTGAGGTGCTGAACGCGAAGCGGCTCCGCGACGGTACGCAGATCGAACTCTTACAGCTTCCGCTTGAGGACGGAGAGAGACCCAGCCACGATCGCCAACAATCACAGGGGCGATTCCTTGCAATACAGCCGGAATTTCTCGATCCGGCCACGATGGCTCAGGGGACACGGGTGACGATTGTTGGCGAAGTTTCTGGTTCAAAGACTGACCATCTCGATGATGTCGAGTATCGATATCCCACGCTGATCGTGAAGCATCTACATGTCTGGCGGGTTCAACCCTATGGTCAACGGCAACCAGGGTTTTCTATCGGAGGCTTTGGCGGCATGGGAATCGGTGGCGGGTCTCGTGGTGGCGGTGGGCTCAGCATCGGGTTCTGATCGGTTTCTTCGTGGAGCTTCATGCCTCAAAGAGCCCTTGTGAGTGCTTCCGGCCTATCTTCCCGTGAAAAGGTTTCCCGCACAATCGCGTTCAATAAGCCCTATGGCGTGTTGCCGTGTTTTACCGATCCGAACGGGCGGCCAACATTGGCTGACTATATCGATGTGCCTGGTGTCTATGCTGCCGGCCGTCTCGATCTGGATAGTGAAGGGTTGCTGCTTCTGACGTCGGACGGTACGTTGGCCCATCACATCACGGACCCGCAGCATAAATTGCCAAAACTGTACCTCGCGCAAATCGAGCGCATCCCGAGCGAGGAGGCCTTGGAGCAGTTGCGAACAGGAGTGGCGCTGAACGGCAAGAAGACCAAGTCTGCGGAAGTCCATCTGCTGCCGGACGATCCGCAGTTACCTGATCGCCCCGTGCCCATCCGATTCCGTAAAAACGTGCCGACTGCTTGGCTAGAAATCGCGTTGCGTGAGGGGCTGAATCGACAGGTCAGGCGCATGACTGCCGCAGTGGGGAATCCCACGCTGCGGCTTGTGAGGGTGGCAATTGGGCCGATTGTGCTGGGCAACCTTCAGCCTGGCGACTGGCGGAATGTGACGAGTGGGGAGATTGCACAGATCTATGCTGCGGTTTGTCGATAAGTGTGGAGTCGTACGCACGATGCTGAAGCAGTTCGCCAGCGGTAATCTCGCTTCGCTCCCAGGAA
>JBDTSF010000388.1:0-30423 GCA_039931295.1 Nitrospirota bacterium
CTCCGGTACTTGGTCCACGGTATTGTCGTTCCGATGTCGATGGGGGCTAGGGGGCCAGGCGCTATCGAGCACATGCAGCGCTGTCACTCGCGGCGCCTTGACAAGCGGCAGCTTGGCCACCCAGTTCAGCCCCCATTGCCCATACTTCGATCCATCCATCGCTACGATCACCTTCATGTTGTACCTCCTGTTGTTTGAGTTCCTCTCACTTTCGAACCGGCAGGCTGAAACCGGCTGCAAAATGCCTTTTGACGCCACCGCTACAAGACGCAACGACCACATAGCGCGCTGGGGTATCGTCCACCCGCCCAGAGACTCGGACCTTCGCACCGATCAGCTTGTCGGCGTAAAGACACGTGAATGGTGGCCTAACAACTGGGGTGGCTCAACCCCAACTACAGTTGATCGAACATGGCCCTCAGGATTCTTACAGTACCAGGCTGTGCTTATGAAGAGCGCGCTCAGGAAGATGTTTCCGGGTTGAGGCGAAAGTTTTCACGGGTATTGCCAGACTCCCATGAACAGCCATCTGACAACTGAAGAGAAGAAGTGAAGACGTGAGACACCCCTGATGGCGAGGGGCAGCGGTTGTGCGCATGAATGTGCCGGACGCCCGGCCGACCCTGACCCTCTCCCTGGAATTGACCATTGAACATTCCTAGAAAACACGCGACACGTCCTTGACAGGCTCAGGGCATCCCGAGCCTGTCAAGGACGCTTCACGAGGAACGCACGCGCAGGAATTTCGCGACGAATCGTCATAAATCATGCGTACTAGGGCATCCGCGCTTGCCCCAATCGATAGGCATTGCGGAGATACTGAGCAACCATGCGCTGAGTATTGAAAAACGCTCCGTTCAAGGCAATCGTGTGTCGCATGATCTCGACAAAGTGTTCGCGGTCCTGATAAAAACAGGGCAAGACCTTCTCTTCCAGTTTCCCGTAGAGTTCTGCTGCGTGACAGGCATCCATCCCGGATGCAGGGTCCATGCACGCCTCCACCCGATCGCCGATCGACCAACCGGTCACGTCTTCGAGGTGGCCCTCGATCCACCAGCCGTCGAGCACACTCAGGCTCGGGACCCCGTTCATCGCCGCCTTCATCCCACTCGTTCCTGATGCTTCCAGCGGCGGCAACGGTGTATTGAGCCACACATCGGCACCGGCACAGAGCATCTTGGCCAGACCCATGTCATAGTTGGTCAAATAGGACACCGCGATTACCCCTGCAATGCGTCACGCATTCCATAGATATAAGCGATGAGGTCTTTGCCGTCTTGATCGCGCGGGTGCGCCTTGCCGGCAAAGACGATCTGGATCGGCCCGACCTCGCGAACAATCTTCTTGAGCCGCTCACAATCGTAGAAAAACAGAGCTGCACGTTTGTACCCTGTAAACCGGCGGGCAAATCCGATCGTCAACACATCGCGATCGAATCCCGCGTTCGATTCCCGATTCACATGCTCGACTAACGTGCGCTTGGCCTCCACATGGGCCGCCCAGATATCCGAGGTGGGGATGCTCACGGCATAGCGAAGCGAGAGTTGATCCCGCCTCCAGTCCGGCAGATGGGTATCGAAGAGCTTCTGGAACGATGGAGCGGCCCACGTAACCGCATGCACTCCGTTGGTAATGGAATGGATCGGGTAGCCGGGGAACATGCTGTGCGAGACCTCTCCATGCTTCATCGCCACCCCATTGACATACCGGGCGCCCCGCAGAGCCAGTTGCGTCAGATTCAATGTCTGCTCGATGCCACAATCCTTCAGTCTGGCCCACCGATGGTCTCCCAACACCCGCCGGGCGAGTTCCTCGGGAAATTGATCGTGACCGGCCGGTACGGGGGTATGGGTCGTAAAGACGCACTGTTCACGAACGGTTTCGATGAGATTGGACGATATGGATTCCGACTGGCCCTGCAAGACCAGCTTCTCTTCCACCAGCGCAAGGACCAACAAGGCGGCATGTCCTTCATTCATATGGAAACGGCGAATGTCCTGGTACCCGAGCGCCCGTAACAGGCGGAGTCCCCCGATCCCCAGCACCACCTCCTGACAGAGGCGATAATGGTTATCGCCTCCGTAGAGCACATCGGTGAGAGTCCGGTCCCATGGCTGATTCTCGCTCACATCTGTATCGAGCAGATAGACCGGAACGGCATGCCCGGACTCACCCATGACGCAATACCTCCAGGCCCTCACATGGACCGTGCGACCTTCGACATCGACCGTAGCCCGCTCCTCGATCAGCTCAGTGAAATCATTGACCGGCCATGCGACAGGCTCCTCGCTTTGATGACCTTGCGCATCCAGCCGCTGGAAAAAGTATCCGCGCCGGTGGATCAACGACACCGCCACCATCGGCACGTCGAGATCCGCAGCCGAACGAATCGTGTCGCCGGCGAGCACCCCTAGCCCTCCCGAATAGGTCGGCATCCCGGACTCAAGGCCGATCTCCATGGAAAAGTACGCGACGAGCGGCGGGTACATAATCAATATCTCCTCAGTCATATCCTTGTTGCACTATGAACGAACAGGCTGCGAAAATACTATTTCGCACGCGAGACCCTCGATGATTCGCGCGTGATGTCTTTCACTTCACATGCCAATGTCTGTGACGCTGGCCGATTTTATCAACAACCTGTCAGCAGATCCTCGGCAGTTGCTCGCCGGACAACAGGTCGAGAATACGATGCGTGCCCAACAGGGTCTGCAACACCACCAACGGCGGATTCTCCACCGTGACAGCGCCGATCCGAACTGCCCGGCTTGCGACAACATGCTGACGCATCACGGTCAGAGCCGCCTCGACGTGTGATTCGGGAACCATCGCCACGAAACGCCCCTCATTCGCCACATATAGGGGGTCAAGCCCCAACAATTCACAGGCGCCGCGCACGGTCTCGTGGACCGGGATGATCGACTCGTCGATCACCATGCCGGTCTTTGCTGCAACCGCAATTTCATTCAGCGCGCTCGCCAATCCCCCGCGCGTGAGGTCACGCAAGCAATGGACTTCGACGCCACTGTCGAGCAGATCGGCGACCACGCGATGCAAGGGCGCTGAATCGCTCTCGACATTGCCGTTAAATGCCACGCCTTCGCGCACGCTGAGGACCGCCACGCCATGGGAACCGAGATCGCCGCTGAGCAGAATGGCATCCCCCGGCATAACCAATTCAGGCAGCACCCGGACGCCCGACGGCACCAGCCCAACCCCCGCCGTGTTGATGAAGATCCCGTCGCCTTTCCCACGATCGACCACTTTGGTGTCTCCCGTGACAATCGGCACGCCGGCCGCTCGTGCAGCCTTCGCCATCGACTCCACGACCCGACGCAGCGTCTCCATATTCAATCCCTCTTCGAGAACGAATCCCGCGCTGAGGCATAGAGGATTCGCTCCGCACATGGCCAGGTCATTGATCGTGCCATGTACCGCCAGACTTCCGATGTCTCCCCCGGGAAAGAACAGCGGATGCACCACATAGGAATCGGTCGTGAACGCGAGCGTACCCTTCTCAATCGGCAGGGTCGCCCCGTCATGCAGCGAGGCCAACGCCGGATTGTCGAATGCGCGGAGAAAGACGTCTCGAATCAATTCCTGCATGAGTCGCCCGCCGCCGCCATGCGCGAGCTGCACCGTCTTCTGCTCGACCACCGGCACCGGACAGGTAAGCTCGATGGATTCGTGGTTACTCACAGGACCTCCCTGCATCTCGTCGTTCGTATCATGTGACACCTATCTCCAAACCTTTTATCAAAGAACATGACATCTGGCCTATCGGAGGAACGACGAAACCCGCATCACCCCCTCAGGTCTCACATGGTTTCTGTACCGGTAGTACGCGGCACAGGCTCCCTCACTCGACACCATCGGCGCTCCCAGCGGATTTTCCGTCGTGCAGCGCGTGGCAAATGCCGGGCAATCCGTCGGCTTCATTAAACCCTGGAGCACCAGCCCGCTTTGGCACTCCGATTCTTCTTCGCTCCCGTGACCGACCTGCGCGAGATCGTGATGGAATCGCACCGTGGCATCCCAGTCTCCATAGGCCGTCCGGAGCCGGAGCCCGCTGCGCGCAATCTCACCGATACCCCGCCATATGCGCGGAACCACTTCGAAGACCTCATCGACAACGGATTTTGCCTGCTGATTTCCTTCCCGGCGGACGGATCGCACATACTGATTTTCGACCTCGATTCGTCCCTCTTCCAATTGGCTTACGAGGAGCGCAATGCCTTCCAGAATATCGAGCGGCTCGAATCCGGTCACAACGATCGGAACTCGATACCGTGCCGCAAGCGCCTCGTAGTCTTCATAGCCGACCACCGTACAGACATGGCCTGCGGCAAGAAAACCCTGGACTCGATTTTGAGAGGACGACAGGATCGCCTCCATCGCCGGCGGCACCAGCACATGGGCAACCAGCAGGCTGAAATTTGTGAGCTTCAACTCCTTCGCGTGAATAACAGCCATCGCCCAAGCCGGCGCGGTTGTCTCGAATCCCACGGCAAAACAGACCACCTCGCGATCAGGATTGTCGCGGGCCAGCGTGACCGCATCAAGCGGCGAATAGACGATCCGGACATCCCCGCCTGCCGCTTTCACACTGAACAGGTCTCCTCGCGACCCGGGAACGCGCAGCATGTCCCCGAACGAGCAAAAGATCACGCGCGGCAGCGATGCGAGGTGAAGGGCTTGGTCGATGAGGCCGATGGGCGTGACGCACACCGGGCAGCCAGGCCCATGTACCACGGTCAGGCTCGGCGGCAGCAAAGCATCGAGTCCAAACCGCACGATGGCATGGGTCTGTCCACCGCAGACCTCCATGATCATCCAAGGCCGACGCACGGTGCGCGCGATACGTTCTGCTATTGTCGTCGCAAGCGTGCGGTCACGGAATTCGTCGACATATTTCATAATGGCCTCGGCCCCTCCTGTCCCTCGCTCCCATTGCCTCCCCGTTCGAGTTGCGCCATCAATTCTAACGTGCGTCGCGCCGCCTCCTCGTCCAGTTTGCTGATGGCAAACCCCACGTGCACGATGACATAGTCGCCGACGTCTGCCTCAGGCACCAGGACCAGGGACACGTCCTTGGTGATCCCGCCGAATGACACGGTGGCCGTTCGTAAGCCATCCGCGTGAATGTCCATCACTTTACCGGGAACCGACAAACACATGATTGCTGCCCCGCAAGTGCATCTGGTTTTCTATAAATAGGCCTCGACACAATTGTCGTGGCCGTTCACCTGTCCTCTGATTGGCACCACGCAGAAGGGAGCTTCTTGACCTAACAGATTAACGAAGCGCATTCAGCTCCTCGTACCGCACCGCCACCGTCTGCCGGAGGGCCTCCTGGAGCGTCTTCCCCTCGAGACGCCTATGGGCCAGCTTGCGTAGACGCGCAGCGAGCTCCGCATCACCCAGAGTCCCCTCGGTCCAGCGAACAAAATCCTCTCGCCGGTCATGATACTCAAGACTTGCAAGCGACACCGTCGTGATAAGCCGTAAGAACTCATACAGGCTGGCCGCTTCCTGGCCCACACCTCCCTCTGCATCACGAAACCAGAAACGTTTTCCTGGCGGGAGCGGCACATCAAGATACTTGTAGAAGTGCCTCACATGAGGGATCCGGCGGAGAGCCGGTCGCAAGCGGGCCACCTGGCCTCCGCACAAGAGAATCTCGCCAGGAGGGATCTCGGCAAAGACCACATCTCGAGTCCCGCAGTCTCCGCAATACTTTTGCAAGGCCCGAACCGCTTCCGGCTCAACCAGTCTAGTCGTCAGGCAATGGTGTATGGAACGGAGCACAGCCGGATCAAGGCGATCGGGCCGATACGAAACAAAAGCCCACCCGCCCTTTTCCAACAATGGGACCACTGCAGCCGCCACCTCTCCTCCGTCGGGTGGGAGCAGTTGCTGGGCCTCATCCAAGACAATCCAATGGGGCCGGTACTTTCGCTCCCGCAACGGACGAAGCGCGCGCGCCAATTCGGCCACATAGGGAATACGAAGGGTGATCGGGTACCGGCTGAGATCCAATACCACCGACATACCTCCTGTTTCCAACAGGGTCACCACAGCCACAGGCGCCGGCATGGACAACCGATCTCCTTCAAGCGCCACAAACCGCGGTAATGCCCGGAGACCACGGAAGTCTCCTTCCGGGTCCACCAGTAGGACCTGATACTCCTCGCGGTGTAACCCTTCGGCTAATAGGCCCACCACCCAGGACTTACCTGTACCTGAGTCCCCGAATATTCCAAGATTCCGTCCGGCAAGAAGAGATCCTGGCAGTGATACCGCGACATTCGCATTGTCCACGCCAATCGGAATGCGCCGCTCGCGGCGCAACGGAATATTGAGATATTGGCCGGCCAAGGGGTAGCGGTCCAGGATTTCCAAGACGCCGGCCGGCCCCGGAAGAGTCGCCACCACATCTGCCATCTCCAGAACCGCCGGCACGGCGTCTCCTACAGCCACCGCGATTTCAGCCAGTTTGAGCATCGAACAATCGTTTTCCGCATCACCGAATGCAACCAGATTGTGCGCGGAGAACCCGCAAATCGTGAGGAGCCTCTCTAAGCCGGCCCCCTTTGCCGCTCCAAGCGGCAGCACCATCACCGCGCCCTTGTTATATTCGACCGACGCCCCGCCGCCGTGAGCGCTCAACACTTGCCAGACCTTGTGGTCATGCGGCGCCCAGGTCGCCGCAATGGCCAACCCCCGTTCAAGGGGAATCGACGTTTCCACGAGCGCAGTCACAAGACGTTCGTCGAGTTGTCCGAACGGCAAATAGACTTCACCTGTGGCGCTGTGCACCAATACCGCACCGTTCTCCCACACCACGCCGGTAAACAGATCACCCAATCGGCCGAGTGAGACGGTCTCAAAGCGCCGCCCTGTGACAAGAAACAGCGCATTCCCATCAGCCCGACATCGCTCGAGGGCAGACTCAAGCTTGCGGGGCACCACTCCATCCACAGCGAGAGTTCCGTCAAAATCAAATGCCATCACACGACGGTACATATGTCATCCTTCATAATCTATCCTCGACTGGCCGCCACGACCGCCTGGCCGAGAGAGAGTCCCCCATCGTTCGACGGAATGTCACGGTGCCTATAGACCGTGAACCCGCCTTCCTCCAACCGCTGCCGCGCAAGCGATAACAGGAGTCCATTCTGAAAACAGCCTCCGGTCAGGACCACGCGAGGCAGCCCGGCTAACCGGGCCACACGCAGGATCGCCTCCGCCACCCCGGAGTGAAACCGCGCCGCAATCAACTCGGCACTGTGTCCCATGCGAAGATCATCCAGGATGGCATTCACCATGGACCGCCAATCAACGACCCAGCCGGCCACAGTGGAGGAACTTGGCCCCACGTCCATTAGATATCTTTCCACCGAATCTCTCCTGCTCTGCCGGTTCCGCTCCGCCGCGAACTCGACTTCCATTGCTGCTTGCCCTTCGAACGAGGCACGATGGCATAGGCCAGTGAGCGAGGCCACCGCATCGAACAAGCGACCCATGCTCGTCGTCCAGGGTGACGCGACACCCGTTTTCAGCAACATCAACAGCTGATCTTGCTGATCATGCAACCCCTCCCAACAGGAAAACTGATGCGTCAACATCTCCTCTCCCATGGCCTCCCACAGCACGGCCGCAGCCGACCGTCTGGGCTCCCGCATCGCAGCCTCTCCGCCGGGCAGCCGAAAGGGTCGGAGATGGGCGAACCGGGTAAAACCCTCATAGCTCGCGATCAGAAACTCTCCACCCCACATCTGGCCGTCCGAACCGTACCCCGCTCCATCCCACGCCACGCCCAACACCTCGCCGTCGAGCCGCTGTTCTGCCATACAGGACGCGACATGGGCATGGTGGTGTTGCACGGGAACCAATGGCACAGACAGAGCGGTCGCCAATTCGCGCGCAAAGACCGAGGAACGATAATCTGGATGCAGATCGCAGGCAATGACCTGAGGCGTGACGTCGAGCAACCGTTGCAAATCCTCGACGGCTTGCCGGAAACCCGTGACGGCTTCCACCGTGGAAAGATCACCGATGTGTTGACTGAGCACGACACGATCACCTGACAGAAGGGCGATGGTGTTCTTGAGATGCCCGCCCACAGCAAGGACCGGACCTCGAGTGTTTCCCTTGAGCAGGCCATCACTCAAGCGGATCGCCTGAGGCACATAGCCTCGTGCCCGCCGCAACATCAGCGGCTCACCCTCCACGATGCGGATGACTGAATCGTCTACCGGCCTGGCGATCGGCCGGTCGTGCACGAGAAACGCATCGGCAATTCCTTTCAGTCGAACCAGTGCCTCTTGTTCATCAATCACGATCGGCTCCTCGGATCGATTGCCGCTCGTGGCCACCACCGGCCGTTGCAGCTCCGCCATCAACAGATGATGCAAGGGAGTCGCAGGCAACATTGCACCGACGTAGGGATTGCCTGGCGCGACAGCCTCAGCCAAATTTGTCTCCTGGCGTTTCCGCACCAACACAATCGGCGCATGCGGCGAACAAAGAAGGGCTTCCTCTACCGGAGACATAAGACAATGCCTGTTGACCGCATCGGCAGCAGGAAACAGGACCGCGAACGGCTTGTCAGGCCTCTGCTTTCGAGCACGTAAACGTTGTACGCCTTCCTCTGAGCTTGCATCGACCCAGAACTGAAAGCCACCGAATCCTTTAACCGCAACGATGCGTCCCTCACGGACCAAGGCCGCGGCCTGAAGCAGGGCTTCATCACCGCTGGCGACTTCTCGACCCTCTTCATTCCACAGGATGACGCGCGGGCCGCAGGTTGGGCATGCGATCGGCTCTGCGTGAAAGCGCCGGTCTGCTTCGTTTTCGTACTCAGCCCGGCAAGCGGAGCAGAGTTCAAACCCGGCCATCGTCGTATTGGACCGGTCGTAGGGAATCGCCGTGAGCAGACTGAATCGCGGTCCACATTGCGTGCATGTGAGAAAGGGATACCGAAACCGGCGGTCGGTTGGATCGACGAGCTCTCGCAGGCAGTCGGGACAGGTCGCCAAATCTGGCGGGATCACGAGGGAACGCTGACCGGAATCCGAGCTTGTACGGATCGAAAATGACGTCTCATCCTGCAACGGGATAACGGCGGTCCTCAACGTCTCCACCCTGGCTGACACGGGCGCGCCGGTTTTCACCCGATGGAGAAATGTCTCAACGGCGCTTGAGGGCCCCTCGACCTCGATCAACAGGCCTTCCCTCGTGTTGCTGATCCAGCCCGCCACATCCAGCTCCCGCGCGAGGCGACAGACGAACGGGCGGAATCCGACACCCTGTACCGTCCCCTCCACCTCGACACGAATGCGCTGCGCAATGGTCTCACTCATTCTTCCACCACAACCTCGTGCACCATCACTTCAGGCACTTCTCTTCCAACTGCCATAGGCCCTCCGCACGTTGGACAGATACCCTCGAACTCAGTGATTGGAACGCATGCCTCGCCTGTTTGTCTTGCTGCGGGCAGGCAAGAGGGACACCAGGGTTCACCGGATACAGGAATGATGTCCAATGTCGCACCTTCGGCCACCGTGCCACGGACGGCCAGCGCAAAAGCTGCCTGAAGCGCGGACTGATCATTAGACAGCAGATGCGATAGTGCGTTCACCTTGAGCCGTACTACCGAAGCTCTCGCGTTCGGTGCGCCCTTCAATCCAACCTCCACAGCTTTCACGACCTGCGCCATTAAATGGAGTTCGTGCATGCGATCGTCTCACTCTCTTGGAGAATCCGTTCCACGACGTCATCCAACGCCCGCGCCACCTGAAGCGATAATGGATGTCCGGTTTCTGTGTCACCGGCTTCAATCCCGTAGACGATCACCGTCGGCGGAAGGGTACCCAACGTTCGCGCCAGCTCCAACGCATCAACGGCATTGATCGCGTGACTGGAATGAGGAAACACCATGGAACCGATCGGGCTGACCGATGCGTCGAGCCGGTGAATGGATCCCGGAGCTTGCCCGCTGCGCGCGGCATCGATCAGAATCACGGCCCGCGCGCCTTCCATCAACTCTACAATCTCAAGGCCGGCCATTTCCGCTTCAATCACCTCCGTCCGGTCGCCCACCCGTCCACGGATTCGGCGAGCCGCAAGAAGGCCAACCGCGTCATCGCCTCTCAGCTCATTACCGAGTCCGATGATCCGGATAGTTTTCCCCTGTCCGCTACCCGTCACGCAGCACCCTCACGACTTATGTCTAGCTTCAAGAAATGCGTCGCGCAGGAGATGCAGGGATCGTAGCAGCGGATGACCCGTTCGCAGGCGAGTGCGACCTTCTTGTCTGGCAGGTTCAACAGGCGCGGCATGAACAGGCGAAGGTCCTGTTCGATGCGGCCCTGGTTCTGCGATGTCGGTGGAACGATCTTGGCTTCGCGGATGATCCCGTCACCATCCACCCTATAACGATGATACAGAATACCGCGTGGCGCTTCGGTGCAGGCCATCCCGGTGCCAGGTCGAACGACAACCGGCACGGCCGGCAAGGGCGGCGGTTCATACCGCTCGATCAGGCGCAACGATTCCTCCAGCGCGTAGAGGATTTCCACCGAACGGGCCAGGATCCCGTGAAAGGGATTGCGCAGGGGGAGCGCCAGTCCGCTGTCCTCCAGAACCTGCTTGGCCAGCGGCAAGAGCTGATGGTGATTGAGGTTCAGACGAGCCAAGGGTCCCACGATATAGGACGATCCCTGCAGCGTACAGTGCAGGGCCGTGGAGTAGGAGACCTGTCGTTCGAAAAAGTGCTGTTCAAACTCGGCTGCCGAAATCTGCAGACCGTTGTTGGAAACGATCTGCCCTTCATTGAAAGGATACTCTTCGGGAGAACGGAGTGCCACGAACGTTGAGTCAGGCAGGAAATCAGGATACTCAAAACCCGCCACCCAGCGGACAGTTTCAACCGCCGCATCGCGCGCCCACAGAAGCTCATCCTTCAGGCCCTCCAGTTCACGGCGGCGCGGTACCCGCGAAAATCCGCCGACCTTCACCGAGACCGGATGCACAGAGCGGCCGCCCAGCAACGTCATGATCGCATTGCCGGATTTTTTGAGCCGCAAACCACGGGTCACTATATTCGCGTGATCCTTCGCCATCGCGATGCCGCTGTCGTAGCCGAGAAAGTCCGGTGCCTGCAGCATGTAGACATGTAATGCGTGGCTCTCAATCCACTCGCCGCAATAGATCAGCCGCCGCAGATCGCGCAAGGCGCCCGTCACCTGTATTCCGAAGATCTGCTCCAACGCATGCACCGCGCTCATCTGGTAGGCGACCGGGCAGATGCCACAGATGCGCGCGACAATGTCCGGGACCTCGTCGTAGTGCCGGCCTTGCAAAAACGCTTCGAAGAACCGGGGCGGTTCGAAGATCCTCAGCTCGACGTCCTGCACAACACCGTCTTTTACGGTGACACGCAACGCGCCCTCCCCCTCGACACGCGCAATGATGTTGACCGCGATGGTCCTTGTTTTCGGTTTTTTCTCTGCCATTCAATTCCTGCCGATGTGACGACTCACACGTTTAACGCCTCACGTTTCACGCTTCTCGTGTTCCCAGATCAGGCTTTCATCCCGAAACGGCTTGACGGATCCATTGATTCCGCGAAACCGCCTCAGCACCTCGACCGGAATGAGCTGGAGCCCGTGATGAAACTCCTTTGCAAGCGAGGATGTATTCGGAGGAAGGCCCGGCCCTTGGACGGTACCCTCCGCCGGTCCGAAACAGCCATAACAGTCCCGACCCATGCTTGGACAAATCGCACCGCACCCGGTGCGGGTGACTGGCCCCAGGCAAGGAATTCCCTTCGCGACCATCACGCAGACGATCCCGCGCCGTTTGCAGTCCACACATACCGGATGAGTCGGCAGCTTCGGTTGCATTCCTGCCAAGAGATCCGTGAGCACACTCAACAATTGCGCTTTGTCGATCGGACAGCCCCACAGCTCGAAGTCCACACGCACATGTTCCGAAATCGGCGTTGATGTGCTGAGGCTTTGAATATATTGCGGACTGGGATAGACCACCTGTTTAAAGGCCTCCACGTCGGCCCAGTTGCGCAGTGCCTGAATCCCGCCCGCCGTGGCGCAGGCTCCGATCGTGATCAAAACCTTTGCTTGCTCCCGCACCGACAGAATCCGATGCGCATCCTCCGGCGTCGTGATCGAACCCTCGATCAACGCGATGTCGTACGGACCAGCTCTCATCTCGCTCGAGGCTTCCGGAAAGTAGGCGATGTCCAGAACCTGTCCCAAAGCGAGGAGGTCATCTTCCAAATTCAAGATGCTGAGCTGGCAGCCGTCGCAGGAAGCGAACTTGAAGACCCCGAGCGTGGGGCGCGCGGCCTTCTTTGTTGTTCCTCTATGCTGTACAGGTCGATCACCCATGGTTATCCGTCCCTGGTTTCACACTCCCACCCTGCCCAGCCACGGCGCCACCCGGTCATACCTCATGACCGGGCCGTCCTTGCATAAGAAGTACGGACCCAACTGACAATGGCCACACAAGCCGATGCCACACTCCATATGCCGCTCCAACGACACATAGATCGCGGTCGCCGACATCCCACGCCGCATCAAGATCGGCACGCCCAGTCGCATCATGATCTCAGGCCCGCACATCAGCACGATGCTCTTGGTCGGGTCCATCGACACCTGTTCGAACAGTTCTGTCACCACGCCGATATGATAGTGCCACGTCTTATCCGGCTGGTCGCTGGTCAATAACACCTCGGTATCAGGATGCCGCCGCCAGGCATCGAACCGCTCGCGATAGAGCAGATCGTGCGGCGTTTTGACGCCGTGCAGAATCTTCACGGCTCCAAACCGGTCGCGCCGCCGGAAGATATATTCAATGGCGCCCACGACCGGCGCACAGCCCAACCCGCCGGTCACGATCACCACATCTTTCCTTTGCGCTTCGTCGAGCGGCCAGCCCGTCCCAAACGGTCCACGAATGCCCAGCACGTCTCCCGGCTGCAACTCCGCAATCGCCTTCGTAACCCGCCCCGCGACCCGGATGGTGTGGTCCAGGAGCTCTGGGTGATCCGGATCCGAGACGATTGAGATCGCCACCTCGCCGACCCCGAACAGATAGACCATATTGAACTGACCGGCCGCGAATCGATAGGTTCGTCGCACCTGTGCATCGACGAAGCGCAATCGATAGGTGTCGATGTCCTCGGCCTCCCGGATCTTCTCCATGATGGTGGCTGAGTGGATCAAATAGGGATTAATTCCCTGATCGTCGACGGTCTTCAAGGATGACATGATGGCTCCTGCCTACCGGACTGGCCTCATCACTGCCCCTTCACCACTTTCAGCGCCGTTCAGCAAAGCCGGCAACTCTTGGGTGAGGTCGATTCCCACCGGACACCAGGTGATACAGCGCCCGCAACCTACACAGCCGGACGTGCCAAATTGATCGATCCAGGAGCCCAACTTATGCGTGAGCCACATGCGGTACCGGTCTTTGATCGTCGGCCGAATGTTTTTGCCGTGAATATATCCGTGCTCCTGGGTGAAACAGGAATCCCATAATCTGGCGTGCTCGGTACGTTGCTGTGTGAGGTCCGGCACCTCTTCGACCTGGTGACAAAAACAGGTCGGACAGACCATCGTGCAATTCCCACAGGCGAGACAGCGCGCTGCGACATCATCCCAGCGCGGATGCTCATGGGCGTCATAGAGCGCCTGCGGCAGCTGCGAGCGATCTAATCGTCGGACTTGGCTTTGGGCACAAGCATCGATGCGTTGTGCCGCCTCTCCGATCAACTCCTGTGAGACAGGTGACAGCGGGACTTCCGAGAGGAGATCTTGGCCGGCTGCACTACCCGCTTCGATCAGGAACGCGTCATCCAGTTCGGTGAGAACAAGATCGAACTCGCTGGTTACACGGGGACCGGTTTCCATCGATGAACAGAAACAGGTTGCCAGCGCCCTCGTGCAGTTCACTCCCACCAAAAAGAGCCCCCTGCGGCGGGCTTCATAGTAGGGGTCCCGATAGGCATCTTTGAGAAAAATATGATCCTGGATCGCCAGCCCGGCCAGATCGCAGGCACGGGCCCCGAGCACAGCGATCTTTTCTTCCGGGGGAAGGGTCGGATGCGCGACGAACCCCTTCTTCGTCCGTT
The DNA here is from genome assembly GCA_039931295.1 of Nitrospirota bacterium. GTDB lineage: Bacteria > Nitrospirota > Nitrospiria > Nitrospirales > Nitrospiraceae > Palsa-1315. Next base: position 14,159 of record JBDTSF010000388.1, read on the forward strand.
CGATCTGAAGCAATGGCTCACGTGGCGCAAAAGCAAGAGGCTTGAGCGATTGCGGCCCATGTACGACACCGAAAATCTGCTGTGAGCCGGCTTCCTCAAGCCGATAGCGTCCCGGTTCCTGCACATCGCGCCAGCCGACTGGCAGATCCGACACCTGGCGGATCGTGTCCCACACCACCGCACCGTCGCACAGGGTGGGGCCGACGACTCGATAGCCTTTGCTGTGCAAGAGATCAATGAGCCGTTGAAGCATGGGCTTGGGTAAGAGAGCGGGTGCTTGAGCGGTGATCGGCAGATTCTTCATCCTATTCCCTTCTGCAAGACCGAACCACTGCGGCTACTCCATTGCCGCAACTGCCTCACCTTGCTCCGTGGAAGACAGCGCAGTCGCGGCCAGGGCTTGGCCTTCTCTGTCGTCTGGTCAGCCTTCCGACCCTGCGCACCACTCCCTGCCTTCACATCGCGCGGGTCCTCTCCATCTCCAGCACCGCGACCGTCGTCTTGATAACGGCATCCGGGTTGAGCGACAGACTGTCGATGCCCTCGGTGACCAGGAACCTGGCGAACTCCGGGTAATCGCTCGGCGCCTGCCCGCAGATGCCGATCTTCTTGCCTTTGGCTTTGGCCGCCTTGATCACAGTTGCGATCATGCGCATGACCGCAGGATTCCGCTCATCGAAGAGTGGGGCCACGATGCTGGAATCACGATCCACTCCCAAGACCAGTTGCGTGAGATCGTTCGAGCCGATCGAAAACCCGTCGAAGATTTCCGCAAACTCCTCGGCCAGGATCACATTGCTGGGGATCTCGCACATCACATAGACCTCCAGCCCCCGCTCGCCGCGCCGGAGCCCATGGCGCGCCATCTCGGCAATGACCAGCCGACCCTCCTCCACCGTCCGGCAAAATGGAATCATGATCTTTACATTGATCAGCCCCATCTCCTCGCGCACCTTGCGCAACGCGCGACATTCCAGCGCGAAGCCATCGCGGTAGCGTGGATCGTAGTACCGCGACGCTCCGCGGAAGCCGAGCATGGGATTGTCTTCTACCGGTTCATAGGGCCTTCCGCCGATGAGGTTCGCATACTCGTTTGATTTGAAGTCGCTGAGGCGAACGATGACGTCCTTCGGATAGAAGGCCGCCGCAATCATACCGATCCCTTGGGCCAGCTTCTCCACAAAGAACCCGGGCTTGTCGGGATAGCCCGTCGTCCGCCGATCAATCTCGGCTTTCACGGTTTGGTCGTCCAGTCGCTCGTAGTTCAACAACGCCAGTGGGTGGATGCCGACTGCATGGCTGATAATGAACTCCTCTCGCGCGAGCCCCACGCCATCGTTCGGAAGGAACGACAGCCGGAAAGCCTCTTGTGGATTCGCCACATTCATCATGATCTTGGTATGAGGACGGCTCAGTTCTCTCAGATCGTGCCGGTCGACCTCGACCGGCAGATCTCCCTCATACACATAGCCCGTATCCCCTTCCGCGCAGGACACGGTCACCATCTGACCATCCATCAGGACTTCCGTCGCCCGTTCTGTGCCCACGATGGCCGGCAACCCGAGTTCCCGACTCACGATGGCAGCGTGGCAGGTCCGCCCTCCGCGATTGGTCACGATCGCCGCTGCTCGTTTCATGATCGGCACCCAATCCGGATCGGTCTTGTCGGTGACCAGGACGTCCCCCTCTTTGAATTCATGGATCTGCTGCACCTGTGTGATGACCCGCACCGGACCCTGACCGATCTTGCCCCCGACACTGCGTCCGCTCACCAAGACCCGGCCTCGCCGTGCGAGACGATAGGTCTCGATCGTATTGCTGTCTCTCCGTGATTGCACGGTCTCAGGCCTCGCCTGGACGATAAACAGTTCGCCGGTGCGCCCGTCCTTCGCCCACTCCATATCCATCGGACTGGCAGTACCGCGGTTGGCTGCATAATGGTCTTCGATCAGGCAGGCCCATCGCGCGAGCGTGAGAATGTCGTCATCCGTGAGCGCAAATCTGGCCCGGTCGTCAGGAGGCACCGGAACGTTCTTGACCATTTTGCTCCCGCCCACGTCGTAGATCAGCTTGAACTCTTTGCTGCCCAGGAGTTTATTGAGAATGGGACGGTGCCCCTGCTTGAGCGTCGGCTTGAAGACATAGTATTCATCAGGGTTCACCGATCCCTGCACCACATTCTCGCCAAGGCCATACGAGGCATTGATCAGCACTGCATCCCGGAACCCGGTCTCGGTATCGATGGAGAACATCACCCCGGCAGTGGCCAGGTCCGAGCGGACCATATACTGGACTCCGATGGAGAGCGCGATCTTGAGATGGTCGAAGCCCTTCTCCACGCGGTACGCGATCGCGCGATCTGTAAACAGCGAGGCGAAACAGCGACGACAGGTTTCCAGCAGCATCTGAGGGCCTTGGACGTTAAGATAGGTCTCCTGTTGCCCGGCAAAGCTGGCATCCGGCAAATCTTCGGCGGTCGCGCTGCTGCGAACCGCCACATCCATCAATTCTCCACGCTCCCCATTTAAACGGTCATAGGCCTCCACGATAGCCCGTTCCACAGGACCTGGGAGCGGCGCCGCCAAGAATGCCTGGCGCACCTGACGTCCACGCTGACTGAGATTGGTGAGTTCGCGTACATCGAGGTCCTTGAGGATGTCTTTAAGGATGTGATCGAGTCCGGCCTCCCGCACAAACATTCGATAGGCGTCGGCCGTCACGGCAAACCCGTTCGGCACTCGGACACCCTGTGAGGCGAGTTCCCGATACATCTCTCCCAGAGAGGCGTTCTTCCCGCCCACAATCGGAATGTCCTCGATGCCGATCTCTTCAAACCAGCGGATCAATGGAACCTGAGATATTGCCCGGCCCATAGACATCCTCCACACGCTTGTACAGAATCAGCTCATAATCCGCTCGTCTACAAACAATACTGCGTTGCCTTTGGTGCCTTGACGGCTGGCAACGAACGGGGGGGCATCATCGGTGATCCTCCTGGTCACATCCTCATTGATGCCTGACTAACTCAATGTCGAGTTAATCCAGGTGCCCACATAATGCGTGATCACAATCACGACGACACCGATCGCAACATGTTCCGCAATGACTTTCCAGGCCGGGATCTGCTGGGCTCTTGCCAAGAAGTAGCTCTGCACCGTGAGCAGCGAGAGGCCCCACGCCACACTTACCGTCACGGCCTCCTCTAGCGGCAAGAGCAGCATCGGCACGACAAAGGTCAGTGCGGTCAGAAACTTGGCCAGAAAGGCGGCAATGGTCGATTCCCAAATTGCCAACACGACCCCCTTATTCCTGGACTCCTCCGCAGCATGAATTCCCAGCGCATCGGAAAGCGCATCAGCCACTGCAATCGTGATAATGCCCCCGATCACCGCCACCCGCGAATGTGTCACTGCGTCCAGCCCGACCATGAGGCCGAGCGGGGTGATCACACCGGACGTCAATCCGAAGCTGAAGCCGGTCTTGAGCGATTGCTTCATCGTCGACTTTCACTACCGATGTGAGTCGGCGCTTCAGTGCTTGTCCATGATGGCTTTAAGATCACTGCCGCTAATCACCTCTTGATCGAGTAGCCTCTTCGCTCCTTCGAGGAGCGCGGGCTTTCGTTCCGTCAGCAGCTGTTTCACACGCTCGTATTGTTCATCGACGATGCGGCGTACTTCGCAGTCGATCTCGCGGGCAGTCTCTTCCGAGTAGTCGCCTTTCTCCTGAGGCGCCTGGATCTGCATCATGAGTGGTTGACGTTCACGATCGAGCGTGATGGTCCCCAGCTTGTCGCTCATCCCGTAAGACTTGACCATGCTCTTGGCAATGTCCGTCGCCCTGACCAGATCGTTCTGCGCCCCCGTGGAGGCCTCGCCAAAGATCAATTCTTCCGCATTCCGCCCTCCGAGTAAGACGGCAATCTTGTTCTCCAGCTCCGTCTTAGTCATCAGGAAACGATCCTCCGTCGGGAGCTGCAGGGTATAGCCCAACGCGGCAATCCCGCGGGGAATGATCGAGATCTTCTGTATGGGGTCTGCGCCAGGAACCGACAGCGCCACCAATGCGTGGCCCACTTCGTGGTGCGCGACGCGTTCCTTCTCCATCTTGTTGAGCACCCGATTCTTCTTCTCCAACCCGCCCACGACCCGCTCCACCGCTTCTTGCAATTCCGAGTGGCCGACCTGCTCCTTATTCCGACGCACGGTCAACAGTGTCGCTTCATTGATGATATTGGCGAGATCGGCGCCCGAGAAACCGGGAGTCATCGCGGCGATCACTTCGAGGTCGGCATCGGGGCCCAAGACCACTTGCTTCGCATGGACACGCAAGATGGCCAGGCGGCCGATCTTATCCGGTCGGTCGACCAAGACTTGCCGGTCGAACCGACCGGCCCGCAAGAGCGCGGGGTCCAAGATTTCTGGCCGATTGGTTGCCGCCATCAGAATGACGCCGATGCGGGGATCGAAGCCGTCCATCTCGACCAACAGCTGGTTCAAGGTCTGCTCACGCTCCTCATGCGCCATCGGTCCCATCCCACGGGCTTTTCCGAGCGCATCCAGTTCGTCGATGAAGATGATACAGGGCGCTTTGCCCTTCGCCTGCTCGAACAGGTCGCGCACGCGCGCTGCCCCCACTCCCACGAACATCTCCACGAACTCAGACCCGCTGATACTGAAAAACGTGACCCCGGCCTCTCCGGCCACGGCGCGGGCCAGAAGCGTCTTGCCAGTCCCAGGCGGGCCGACGAGTAAGATCCCTTTCGGAATCTTGCCTCCGAGACGCGTGAACCGTTCCGGCGTCTTCAGAAACTCGATCACCTCGCGCAGTTCTTCCTTCGCCTCATCCACACCGGCCACATCGGCGAAGGTGACTTTGATGTTCTTCTCGGCATAGATCTTCGCCTTCGACTGCCCCACCGTCATAAACCCGCTTTGGCCCTGTCCGAAACGCTTCATGGCAAAGAACCAAATACCGACGAAGACCAGCGCGGGCAGGACCCAGGAAAGGAGATCGCGCAAGAAGGTGCTTTCAATCACGCCGCTAAATTTGGCGTTGCCGGCACTGAGTTCCTTGATCAGGTCGGGGTCTTCAACCCGAATGGTCGTAAACATCTTCTGCTCTTTGGTTGCATCTCCAGGCCTCAGCATCCCGGTCACTCTCTGTTGAGTCACCGTAACTTCAGCCACTTTGCCAGTTGCCAAGAGCGACTTGAATTCGCTGTACGGAATCTCTTCGAGTTTCTGCGTGGCCACGATAAAATCGTGCACGAGAACGACCGCAAAAATCGCAAGAAAGACATACAAGATCGAAAAGGAGGTTTTTTTATTCACTGGCATAGCCGGCACCTATGTAGGTTGGGGGTTAGACAGATACAATCACGACGAAATAACACACAAGCCTCACGCCGTGAAGGTCGCGCACGACGCCGAGAATGAACCTCTGCAATCCCAATACCGTTCGCCTCTCAGTCGAACGGGAAGATTTTACCCGTGTTTTGAGTGGTTAAACTACAGGACCGGAAGATGCCGAGCCTTTCGGGGTGTCTTGCTACAGCGATGATAGAGAACACTGTGGCAGAAGGCTACACTAGCCCGCATTATTCACGAAGGCTTTTAACCGACCACTGAGACGCCGCTGCGACAAGCAGCGGCATGACGGCAAAGACCCCCAACATCACGAAATAGGCCGTTCCCGCCACTGGATCGAATGCTTCGATGTACTGACTGAACGAGAGACCACGAATCCAGAGCACGACCGTGAAATCCAGCAGGAGGATTAAGGCTACGGCAATGCCTCCCATACCGAGTCGACTCGATACTGTATAGGGCATGCTGAAATGCCGAACCACCCATCGCGCCGAGAGAATAATCACCATGAACATGATAGGCATCTCCAGCAATTCGGCTGTCCGCGTCCCGGTAGCCGGGACGAGCCAGAGGACACGGATCGTCCCCAGCACGAAGCCCGCCCCAAAAACAAGCGCGAAGTAGGTCTCACCAGCTTTCACAACCTGATGGGTCTTCATTGGAACTGTCTTCTGAATCGCCACATGCCGAAACCGAATAGCGAGCCGCCCAACAACCCCATGGCGAGGACATGCCCCCAGAGCTCCTTCAACCCGTTTCCCTTCAAGAGGATCCCATACACGACGTCGATGAAATAACGGAGCGGCGACAAGGTCATGAGATATTGCACCCAGGGCGGCATCGCTTCCATCGGCGATGTCACGCCTGAAAGCATCAGCATGGGGGCTATCAGGAGGAGGGTCAGGAGACCGACCTGCGACTGGTTCTTGGTGATCGTCGCGGCAAATAAACCCATGCCGGCGGTCGTGAACACGAACAGGGCGGTCAGGGAAAATAAGAGAACCAGATTGCCTCTGATCGGCACGCCGAAAATCGGCTGCATGACCCCGAAGAGGGCCACCGCCATCGCACAGAGGATCACCACCGTCATGGCCAATACCTTCGGCAGCATGATGAGCAGGGGCGTCAGGGGCGAAACCAGCAACTGCTCGATGGTGCCTCGCTCCTTTTCTCTCACCAGCGCCGTCGCAGGGAGCAGCATTGCAAAGATGGTGATCATGCGAAGAAGATGCGAGATGGATTCGAACCAGGTTTCATTCTGGTCCGGGTTGTACCAGACTCGATGGTCGCTCACGATGACCGGCAGATTCTGTGAAGCCTCTGCTGATCCTCCGAAACGCGCCAGCGACGCCTCCTGGCCGAACTGCGCCACGATCCGCGCCGCGTAGCTTGCCGCGGACAGACCCTGCGGAGAGTTCGTGGTGTCCACCAACAATTGCACTGCCGTGGGCTCCCCGGCGGCAAGCTGTTCATGAAACCGGGGGGGAATATCCAGGACTGCCGACACCGTCCCTCGATCTAGCCGATACAGCCCCTCATTGGATGAGCTGAGCTCTCCTGCAAAGCTGAAGAACGGCGGCTGAAACTTATGAATCAAGTCGCGCGAGGAGAAGCTGTGGTCGGCGTCATACACCAAAATGTTCGCATTGTGGAGCTGCGACTTCAGCCCGTTCCCTGAAATATAGACCGAGAGGGTGAAAGAATAGATGAGAAACACCACAATAGGCACATCCCTGAACAGCTGAATCAGTTCCTTGCGGGTCATGACCATGAGCCGTCCCCACCAGATGGCCGCGCGTTTCGACCTGGGCGCGCCCGAGACGATCATGATCGCGGCCTCTTGGTAAACAAGCGGTAGGCCACGAGTCGCAACAGCGCGGCATACAAGGCCAGGGCAAGCATATCCGCCCATAACACGTTCATCCCGACGCCTTTGAGAAACGTCCCCCGCACGATATTCGTGTAATACATGCCGGGAAAGAGATGGGCCTGAACCTGCGCACCGGGACTGAGAGAAGAGACCGGCACGATCAATCCGGAGAACAGAATCGTCGGCAAGGTACAGAGCACCATCGTGATGATCAGCGCGGCGACTTGGGTACTGACCATCAAAGACACCAGCAACCCGATCCCGGTACTCGTCAGCACAAAGATCAACGACGACAGCAGGAAGAGGCCGAAACTGCCTTTGAACGGCACCTGAAACCACAACGTAGCCAATAACCAGAGCAGCAGGGCATTCACGAATGAAATAGCCACATAGGGGGTCAACTTCCCGGTGAGAAACTCAATCTTGCTGACGGTGGAGCTATAGATATTGTAGATCGACCCGGTCTCTTTCTCCCGCACGATCCCGAGCGCCGTCAGCAAGGGCGGAGCCAACATCAGCGAGAACATGATGAGCGCCGGCACGATGGACCAGGCACTCCGCACCTCTTCGTTGTACAGGTACCGCACTTCCAGGCGGATCGGTTGAACCAGGGTCTTCGCCTGCTCTCTGGACAAGCCGCGCGTCCGCGCCACATAGTCCACAAGCAACTCTCCGCTCAATGCGCTGTTAATCGCGAGGACGTAGCCCTTCGTGATGTCGGTCCGGAGGGGAAAAGTCCCGTCGATCAAGGTCTGGACATGGGCCGGCTGTCCTGCCAGGAGGCGCTCTCCAAATTTCTCCGGAACTACGATGACGGCTCGCGCCTTGCCGCTGAGCAGCCAGGCATCCGCTTCAGTTTCACTCGTCAGCGACCCTTTAAAGTCGAAGTACCGTGACTCGGTGAATCGATACAGATAGTCACGGCTCAATGCACTGTGGTCCCGATCCACCACGACCAGGGGAATATGCTCCACGTCCAACACCAGGCCATAGCCGAACACCAGCATCCAGAGGACCGGCAGGAGAAAGGCCAGGAGCAGGAAGATCCGATCCCGCACGGTCTCACGCCATTCCTTGAAGGCCACGGCCTTGATCCGACGAAAGTTCATGCGGCCACTCCCGTCGTCTGCTTCCGTTCCTGTTTTTCCAATTCCATCACCCGGTAGACGAATACGTCTTCAAGGCTTAGCGGACGGGTTTTGATCGACTGCACCACGACCTGGCTGGCGGCACAAATCTCCCGGATCCGCGGTTCGTCTCCTTCAGGGTCGTGAGAGAGGAGGTGCAATTTGGTGCCGAACAATGCCACGCCTGCAAAGCCGGCCAGCTCCAGTTCGTTGATCGCAGGCGCTGGACGATCGACCGTCAGTTCCACTAACCGGCCTGCTTCCGTTTCGACCTGACGTTTCATCTCGGACGGGGAACCTTCCGAGACGATCCGTCCGGCAAACATCAAGGCCAGTTTGTCGCAATGCTCCGCCTCGCTCATATAATGGGTCGTCACCATAATCGCCACTCTTTCCTCTCGCGCCAACACCGACAAGATGTCCCAGAAGTGGCGCCTCCCGATGGGATCGACACCGGAAGTCGGTTCATCGAGAAACAGGACGCGTGGTTGGTGGACGAGCGCGCAGCCGAGCGCCAATCGCTGGCGAACTCCCATCGGCAGCCGACTGGTCAAGCTCGACTCGTATCCTTTCAAGCCGGCCATCGACAGGATCCACTCAAGCCGTGTGGTAGTCGCCGGCCGATCAAGGCCATAGATCCCGGCGAAGAGCCGGATATTTTCCTCCACGGTTAAATCCAGATAGAGTGAAAAGGCTTGAGACATATAGCCGATCCGGTCCTTGATGGCCCCGCCCGCGGTCTTCATGTCCGCCCCCGCAACCCATCCTTCTCCCCCGGTCGGTGGCATGAGGCCGTTCAACATCTTGATGACGGTCGTCTTCCCTGCTCCGTTGGCCCCGAGGAGGCCGAAGATTTCCCCCGACTTCACCTGAAAACTCACACGGTCCACCGCGCGAAAGGCGCCAAAGTCGCGAATGAGTCCCTTGGCTTCGATGGCCAATCCGTGATTCGCCGCCAAGGCCGTGACGCGGGGCATCTCGGCGGACGGTGGTTGATCTGCCTGCCGAAGCAAGAGTGCGACGAAGACATCCTCAAGTTCCGGCTCATCCACTCGAAGGTGCAAGGGCGTGATGTCACCCAGGCTTAATGTGAGCGCTTGCGCCGCGGCAGCAGGAACAGTGTGCTCCGTGAAAACACGAAGAAGGGGGCCCAAGGCCTCGACTTGCTTGTACCTTGTTTTGAGCCTGGCAATGGCCTCCATTTGCGGTGTCGCTTCAAAGGTCACCATTGAGCCGGGGGCCAGCGCTTGAACTTCCGCCGGCGTACCCGATGCCACCACCTTGCCGCTCGATAAGAATGAGAGCCGATGAAAGCGTGCGGCCTCGTCCATGTAGGCCGTCGACACCAACGCCGTCATACCACGTTCCCGCAGCAACTCGGCGAGAATGGTCCAGAAATCACGCCGCGACACCGGATCGACGCCGGTCGTCGGTTCATCCAGAATCGCCAGCTCAGGCTCATGAATCAGCGTACAGATCAATCCCAGCTTCTGCTTCATTCCTCCGGACAGATTCTTCATCGCCCGGTCGCGGAACTTGTCCAGACGCGTCATGGCAAGGAGACGGGCCTTGCGTTCAGCCAAATCTGGCTCCGGCACCAACCTGAGCCTTGCAAAGAAGTCGATGTTCTCTTCAACCGAGAGATCCGGATAGAGATTCAGCCCCAGCCCTTGGGGTAAGAATCCGATCTTGTGTTTGATCCGCTCAGCCGATCGCTCGGAATCGACGGTCGTGCTAAAAACCTCCACGGTCCCGCCTTCATAGGACAACACCCCCGCAATCGCTTTCATCAAACTGCTCTTCCCGGCGCCATCAGGACCGATGAGACCGTAGATCTCTCCTCGCTTGATCTCCAGTTCGACGCCCTGCACCGCAACGTGCTTCTTGTAGCGTTTGACAAAGCCAAGAACTCGAACGATAGGTTCTGCAACTTCCATCGCTACCAGGCCACCGGTTGCTCCCATTTCGTGCGTGCTGGAAACTTCTGTCATTGTGGAGCCCCTAGACTTTCCTTGTTCTCACGGATTGGTCTTCAGCGTATGAACCTTGGAACCGGCATCCGCAGACTCACCGGATCGGGGTATGAACTGACGTACCCCACGCGCAGAATGAACTGAACCTGCCCCTTCATCCCAAGTTGCGTTGCGACTTGCTCGCTCCAAGGCTGTTCTTCAAGAACTTGCGTCATTGGATGCATGGCGACTGATCGGCTTCTGACCCGCAAAAAGAGCCGTTCAAATGTGCGACCTGTCTCAATCAGGTGCGTCATCTCCGAATCTGGACTGACGACAACCAACCAGCCTGCTCCTTGACGCACCTGCTCGATGACGCGGTCCACTCCGGCAATCCGAAAGCCTTCGGTCATCACTTTTTCTCGATCATAGAATGTCCGCACAAACCAGCCTGCAAACCCCGTAATTTCCATCGACTCAGGCGTGAGTCCGTTTCTGAATCGTTCCGCATCACGATTGGACCAACGGATCCAATTCGCCAACTCCATTTGCGCATCATCGCGGAACGCTTGCTTGCGATTGGCCTCGATCGTTGTTTCCACAAGGTACTTCGCCTGAGCTGATCCGGCCGGATAGTAGTGCCATTCTGAAAGACCATCGGTCAGCTGCCGTAGATCCTCTGACCTGAGCTCACGATTCAGGTACCCGCTTCGGATAGTCCGACGCAGACTCATCTGCTCAAGCTGATAGGGTATGGCGTTGTCCTTCTGGAGCCGCACTTCGAGCAGATCGCTATCTTCTGGATTCGTTGCTACGAGTCGATATTCCACACGGTAGCTGTAATGGTTCGCGGCAACTACCAAGTTTTCGAGAAAGGCGCCGATCGACAACAGCAATTCCCTATTATGAGGATCGACTGCAGGGAGCCATCGGGTTCGCTCAGAGCCAATGATCCAGCGCGGTGGTTCCACTAGCTTCACGGTCCAGGGCTGTGTATTGTGTCCACTGGGCGCCAATGACGCGAGGCGGAGAATCTTTTGAATAGCTGGATTGGTTGAAACACCAGGCTCTTCCTCCTTCTCACCCAAGAAACTCTCTCGCGATACCCCACCACAGCCTGGCAGGAGCGTCGAGGCGCACAGCAGGAACAAGCTCTTGCCCATCATGCCAATAAGCTCACGTCTATCAATGCCTGCGTTCATGAAAAACCCCAGTTGGACTACACTCGTTCATTTTCGAGGTCGTAGCCATGCGACATCTTCCCGCCATCGAATGATCGCATCGGCAGGAAGACCAGGCGTGAGGCGGTGATCCGGGTTCGCAGCCAAATAGAGCTTCACCGCATAGATGAGTTTGACCCGTTCATCTGGTGTTTGGACTTCTTTCGGTGTGAATTCAGCCTTGGAAGCGATATAGCGAACGGTGGCGTCGAAGGGCTGGTCAGGAAAGGCATCCGTGTAGATGCGAGCCGCCAGATCGAGTCGTAATTTTCCGATCTGCACTTCTGGCACGTAGACCTTGAGATACAGGTGATCGAGATCTACCAATTCCAGTAGTGGTGTGCCGGCTGCCACCACTTCCCCTACATCCACCATCCTCGTCGTTACGGTTCCGTTCGTGGGAGCCGTGATCGTCAAGTCTTTAAGCACACTTTCAGCCTCGTTGAGGACCGCCTCCGCCTGGTCTCGCTGCCGTTCGAGCGCATTCACATCCGATTCCTTTGAGCGAATCCGCTTCCAGCCCAGTTCTGCCTGAGCGAGTTCTTTGACCGCTTGGGTCAGGGCAGAACGGGAGGAGGCGATGTCCTTCTGAGCCACTTCCCATCTCATGGCTGCTTGATCCCGTTGCTGAATCGAGGCCTCATCTTTTGCCGCGAGATCCTTGAAGCGTTGCGCATCGCTGCGGGCCTCTCGTTCCACGGAGAGGGCCTTGCTCACTGTGTCCTTGGCTTTGGCAACCTGCGCCTCCGCTCGTTCGATCGCCAGCGGCACATCGAGATTGTGGACAGCCAATGTCATGTGGGCCGCTTGCACCTGGGCCTCATGCGCCTCGAATGCGTACCTGGCCTGATCAGCCCGCGCGCTCACCTGGCTATCATCCAACTGAATCAACACCTGGCCCACCGTCACCGTCGCTCCTTCACGCACGAGCAGTGTTTTGATTCGTCCTGGGAACTTGCTCGCCACCGTCACATGATCGCCTTCGATCCGTCCGTTCGCTTGAATCAATCCCTCGGGCAACCGTGGGTTCCAGACGAACCGGTCAAGCAGAACGAATGCGGCAATAGCAAGCAGAACCAGGACCACAGCAATGACTAGATAAATGCGAGATATTTTCATGATGGGACGCCAGGAGATCTCGATATGAGTTACCTCAGAAGATCTGTTCCAGTTCTCCCTTCGCGCGAGCCAAGTTGATGCGAGAGGCATTAAATCGAAAGAGTGCTTCGATCAGGTTGTCACGAGCACGCGCCACCGACGTCTGGGCATTCGTCACCTCGATATTGGTGGCGAGGCCGGCGGCGAATCGATCGCGCGCAAAGGTCAGTTCCTTCATCGCCAGCTCGATCCCTTTTTCGGCCACTGCAACCTGCTGTGTAGATGAGTCGAGCGTGAGAAGCGCGTTGCGGACTTCGAGGGTGATTTGATCGGACACATCCTTCATCCGGATCGACTCTTGCCGCACGCGACTTCGGGTTTCGGAAATCCGGCCCTCCCGCTGCCCTCCGTCGAAAATCGGCACCGAGAGCATGAGCCCGACCGAGCGCGTGGCCAAGGCTTCGTCCGGTTTCAGACCGATCCACCCATAGTCGCCGTTCAAGGACAACGAGGGGACCCGTTCACTCGTGACGGAGCTAAGGCTCAACGATGCCAGCTTCTGACGCGTGAGCTGCGCTTGCAATTCGGTGCGGTTTTCTTGGGCGGCCTGGAGAGCGTCGGCAGGAGATTGAGGAGCCACAGGTACCAAGGACAGTTCATCGGTCAGAATCAATCGCACATCGAAATCGATGCCCAAAGCGCGAATGACATTCAGCTTCGCACTCTCCTGATCGTTCTGCGCTACCAGCAGCCGCTGGCGGGTATTCTCCAACTGCACTTCTTCGCGTGTGACGTCGAGCCCTGTTGCAATACCAGCCGCCTTACGATCCTTTGCCAACTTCAGTAATTGCTGGCTCAATTCGATGTCAGCTTGACGGGCTTTCACGGCCGCTTCAGCCCTGATGGCTTCCATGTACAGCAGCCCAGTCGTGGCCATGACATCGCGCTTCGTCACTTCCGCTTCCAATGCGGCGACATCGACCCCGGTCCGCGCCGCACGCCAGCGCTGAATCAAGCTCAAGCTGAAAATACTCTGAACGAGGCTGGCACGCGCATCGTAGACCTCGAAGGGTTGTGTCACGCTGCCGGATAATCCAAGAGCCCCGAGTCTGTCTTGAGGGAGGCCGAATGTGGCGAGGTTGATCGTTTGATTGCGACCACTCGCATGGCCCGAGACATTCGGCAATAGGGCCCCCAAGCTCGTATTCGCTGCCGATTGCGCCGCAGCAATCCGCTCTCTCAGCAACCGCACGTTGACGTTGTTATCCACCGCTGCCTGAATGGCATCATGGAGACTGAGGCGCAGTTCAGGCGGAGCCTGTGACCGTTCCTCCGCCATGGAGATGGTGGGGACAATCAAGAACAGAATGATCCATGCAGTCGTATTACGAAGATATCGCATAGCACGGGCTCCGGCCGCCGTCAGAAGGAGATATCCCCTCACAGGAACTGCAAGGATAAGACCTTGCGGCAGATGAACCAGAATGAAGGTGCTTCCTAGGAAAATTCAGAGGTTGGAGCATCGGGACTTTAGATCAACACGGTGCGTGGGGAGTATTGCTACAGGGATGAGAAGCAAGTACAGGGGCGGAAGGCGACAGCTCAGAAATTTAAGAGCGCGCAAGCATGGTCGCTGCGCCAAGCACGAAAAGAGCAAGCAAGAGCGCGACGCGAGGCACCCAAGAGGAAGTACGAACGGTGGTCTGCTCCCAGGAAGACCTGGCGCCCTCAGGGAGAGCACTGATCTTCCTCACCTGTGGCCCGAGCAGAAGATCGTGCGTAGCTGTAAGGAGAAGGAGTGCTCCGACCAATCCTAGCTTCATCCACAAGACATGTGGCCATTCAGTCGGATTGAGAAGAGAAAGGCCTCTCTGCTGAAGAAGCACAGGGCCGGTGCTCAATAGGACGGCGATCGCGCCCCAGACCACAAAGCGGAATCGGCGCACAGCAGACCGAAAGAGCGCCATGAATTCAGGCGCGGCCTTACGGCTCCTGACCAAGGGGGCCAGGACCAGGGAAAGAAAAATCATTCCGCCGATCCAGCTGACCGCCGCAAGCACATGGAGCCAGACCAGGAAGACTGTCATCCTCCCTGCCGATCCATTGGTGCACACACACCCTTGGTTTTAACACTTACTATTCAAATGCGCGCCTGCGACGTGCTTCCCGGCAGTGTGCCCAAAACCTCCTGACGCTGCACTTTGGGGCCCGGTCCCGGCGCGCTTTTTCGAGTCGCATCTGACCAGCCTTTCGGCAAGTCCAAGCTTGGATAATGCATATATAAGCCACTTCGACGGGTCGACGTTGTACCACAGAGGCCCATTCCGATAATCACGCGAAAAGGTATGGTGATAATTATGGTACCCCTCGCCCAGCGTGATGAGCGAGACCCACCAACTGTCGCGACTGGAGTTGGACCGACTGTAGGGCTGACGTCCCCATAGATGGCAGACAGAATTGATGCAGAACGTGGAGTTCAGAACCAGAAAGATCCGTCCGATACCGGCCAACAAGAAGCAGCCCACTACCGCCTATCCAGCCGTTGTAGGCGTAGCCTGCGAGAAACGGCAGCGCCAGTCCGGAAAGAAGAAGGGGAACATACCAGCGGTGCTGCCACATCACCACAGGATCCTCGCGCAGCCACGGCGCATAGCGTTCGGTCTTGTGTGGGCTTTTCATAAAGAACCAGACACAGTGGCTATACCAGAATCCTTTTGTCGCGTTATGGGGATCCTCCTCCTGGTCCACGCGCGCATGGTGCCGGGCATGATTAGCACTCCATTTCAGGGCCGAGTTCTCCATGGCCCAGCTACCTGCAACCAGGAACGCCACACTGACCCAGTCGGGGCAGCGGAAACTGCGATGGGAAATCATCCGGTGATACCCCACGGTAATGCCGAGCCCGCTGATGAGATAGAGAATCCCCGCCAAGGCCCAGTCAAGCTTCGTATAGCCATGCATGTAGATAAAGAGCGGCACCCCGATGAGACTCAACGACGTGACCAGAGCAAACAACCCTATCGTCGGGATATCCCACGCTCTTCGGCTATCCACTGCGCCCGCATTCAAGTGATGATCCATAGCCGCAACCTCGTTATCGTTGAGCTGGGTACCGGAGGCGTATTCGCAGGAATATGGTGAGGATTTGTCGAGGTCGAGCACGATACACATGCGTGGCCATCGTTCACCGCAGGAGAAGGGTCGATGTCGGACAGGCGCCTCAATCCGTCACCACAACGGTCAGAACGCTGCCAAAGCGTGGTCGGACTTAATGCCGGGTTGGAGTGAGCCTTCGCCAAGGGTGGAGAGAGTCGGAATGTGTCACCCACGGACTGATCCGTCGATTCCAGCCCGATCGGTAACGAGGGAAAAATCACAATCGCAACCTTTTGATCGTTGATCCTGCAAATAATCTAACGCCACCCGCAGGATCAAACATACTGGCTGGAAAATTTATCTACGGGCCCTACTAAGCGCACAAATACATCGGCATGCGATAAAACCCCTGGACGCTACATTTGTGCGCGTACGTATATATCCTTCTCGAAATCGACCCGGCGGTGGGACCCCTCACGAGTTATTGGAACTTGTCCGGAAACTGTTTCGCCAATGCCGTCGTGAGCGTATCC
>JBDTSF010000389.1:0-3345 GCA_039931295.1 Nitrospirota bacterium
AGGGGTCGTACAAGTGAGCAAAGCAGTGATCAAAACACTGATCAAGCCGGTGATCAAACCGGTAGTCCAAGAAAGACAACGTCGACCACCACCAGCACGACGACGACCACTGAGGAAATACGTGTTCCAACAAAGCCTCCTCAGTAAATGAATGCAATATATCGACATCCTTGACGATGGCGGCGATTTTCCACGCGCTGCAACGGTTGACTGTTCGATGGACAGGGTTTCGTGTTTGGGGAAACTGAGAAGATAGATTCTTTCATGCGGCGATCCGTTAAAATGGAACACACAGATGTCGGTAAAAAGGTTCGGTATGCGGTGGTGGGGTTGGGTCACATTGCGCAGGCAGCAGTGCTGCCGGCGTTCCGTCACGCACGCACCAACTCTCAGCTGAGCGCCCTCGTATCGGGAAGTCGAGCCAGATTATCCAAGCTTTCCACCACGTACAAGGTGGAGCATACCTATGATTACGATCGCTACGATGAGTGCTTGGAAAGCGGCGCAGTGGACGCGGTGTACCTGGCCCTCCCTAACCATCTCCATAAACGTTACGCCAGCGCGGCATTGCGAAAGGGTATTCATGTCCTTTGCGAAAAGCCATTGAGCCTGACGGTCTCGGACTGCAACACGATTATTCGCGCAGCGGAGGAAGGCGGAGCGAAACTTATGGTCGCGTATCGCCTCCACTTTGATGAGGCGAATCTGAACCTTATCAGCCTGGGGCAGTCGGGCCGTCTAGGAGACCTGCGCATCGTGCATTCGCTATTTACCCAGCAGGTTCGTAAGGGAGATACCCGACTAGACCCGAGGGTCGGTGGAGGACCCTTGCCCGATATCGGGATCTATTGCATCAATGCGGCTCGCTATCTGTTTCAAGCGGAACCACGCGAAGTGGTCGCGATGCGGCTCAAAAGCAAGGACCCTCGATTTCGTCGTGTAGAAGAGATGGACGGAGCGCTTCTGCGATTCCCAGGGGACCGTCTGGCATCGTTTGTCTGCAGTTTTGGAGCGTCCGACCGTGCCGACATCGATGTCGTCGGAACCAAGGGGAGTGTGCGACTTGAGTCCGCCTATGAATATTCGGTTGGAATGAAGCAAGTCATTCGTATCGGCGGACGCACGGAGACGCGACGCTATCCGGTTCATGACCAATTCGCGCCACAGCTCAGCTATTTTTCGGATTGCATTCTTCGGAACCGGGAGCCCGAGCCGTCCGGCCTCGAGGGGCTGATCGACGTGACAATCATCGAAGCATTGCGACGGTCGGCGCGGACCGGACAGCCCGTGAGCGTACAGGTGGCGTCGAAAAAAACTCGTCCCTCCCTCGCGCAGATGATGCGAATTCCGCCGCCCAAGGTGCCACCCCAGATTCACGCTCCATCACCAACACCGTGAAGTCTGATGCGCTGCTCCCGACGACACGATCCAGGTCCCACGGCACCTCATGGCATTCGTCGGTCAAGAAAGAGAGCAGAGTGATGCGGTGCTGATCGGAGTCACACTAGGACATGTTCTCCCTCGAATTACAGTGAGGTGACGATGCCACAGACGCACGACACAGAACGATCAGGAATTGAGACAGTGATAGGCGGACTCTTCAGAGATATTCGCGCGCTCGTGCGCCAGGAAATGGCCTTGGCGCAACATGAGGTTCAGTACGAGATCGGCAAGATCCTCAAGTCGGTCCTGTGGTGTGGGATCGCTGCGGTGCTGGCACTGATCGGATTGTTCGTGGGCGCCGCGGTCTGTGTGCTGATCCTCTTTGAGTATACAGGGTTGCCGGCCTGGGCCTGTGCCGCAATAGTGAGTGTCGTTCTCCTGGGTGGGGCGTGGGGGCTCGCGGCGGCGGGATGGGGAGTGGCAAAGTCCGTTCATGTCATCCCACTACGAACCGTCCGAACCCTGGTGGACGACGCCAAGTGGATGGCGGAGTGGGTGCGCACGCGTTTTACTTAGATAACGCGCTCGGGCCTGCCACCCACCGAATCTGTGTAAACCGATAGTCCCTCTACGATCATCTTGCTGGTTTTGAGCCGATGTCTAGACGACAGCTATTTACAGTGACCTTTCTGTTGGTGTTTCTTCTGCTCCTGTGGCAACTGGGACTGATTCTCAGTCCGTTCTTCTCGCCGATTCTCTGGGCTGTGATCCTCGCGACCACGACATACCCTCTGTACATACGATTATTAGCTTGCGTGGGACAACACGGAAATGTGGCCGCCGGAATCATGACGGGGGGAGTACTGATCATGGCGGTGGCTCCTGCCGTATACGGTATGATCCTCGCCGGTCAGCAAGGAATGGAAGCGTATGCTCAAGCTTCAGAGTGGCTGAAGGGAGGACATCTGAAAGACATAGGCGTTGTGCTTGCCAAGGTACCCGGGGTCGGAGGGCTGATCCAGGAATTGGCGGGCCGTCTCATTGTGAGCGGCAGCGGGCAAGTCGAGGACTCCCTCCTGGAAGGCGGGAAGGCCGTCAGTGGCTTTCTTCTTTCGCAAGGGGCTGATTTTGCCAGGAATGCATTGCTCCTCGCGACAAACTTTCTCATTATGCTCTTCACCTTGTTCTTCTTATTTCGCGACGGACCCCATACGTGGGACACAATCTTCCGGGCGATTCCCCTCGAAGAGGAGCACAAGGCAAAGATCTTCGAACGTCTCAACACGACCATGAAGGCTGTCGTGAGGGGCACGTTGTTGACCGCCGTTGCACAGGGTGCGACGGCCGGGGTGACGTACTATTTATTAGGAGTGCCTTTTTCAGTATTTCTCGGTGCTTTGTCTGGGCTGGTTTCTCTGCTTCCCGTCGGCGGCACAGCGATAGTGTGGGCACCAGTCGCATTATACTTATTGTTCAGCGGGGCGGTAGCCAAAGGCGTCATTCTCATCGGGGTCGGCCTCGGCCTGGTGGGCCTGATGGACAATCTACTGCAGCCCATTCTCGTCGGCGGGAAAGCGCGGCTCCCGGTGCTTCCCCTGTTCTTAGCCTCGTTGGGGGGCCTCGCGTACTTCGGATTTCTCGGTCTATTTCTCGGCCCCGTTCTCCTCGCTGTCGTCCTCGTCACGTTTGTGATCTACCAGGAAGAATACCAGCAACAAGGCAGCGACATGATCATTGGCGTCACGAACGATCCTCGCGAAGATCTGCGCGCCGCTCATAATTTGGCTGACAAGACCGTGTGATGCGGCGTGATGATCCGGGAGGCTCTCCGACAGTGCCTTCGTAACGAAGCGAAGGAGATGCAGTCAGATGCGAGACCCCAGAATCGCTGAAGTAGAACGATCTATGCCGTATAGGTTCTTACCAGTACGGTCCCGAGAACTAGGGGAACTCCGAGTGGTG
>JBDTSF010000390.1:0-2744 GCA_039931295.1 Nitrospirota bacterium
AGAAACCAAAACGTATGTGCTGAAGCGGCCGGTTGACGAGGCCGTTCCTCGGACGCTGTCCATCGATTATGCTGCGGCGTTGAATAGCCAGCAGCTTGCGGCGGTCACTGCGGGCGAAGGGCCATCACTGGTCATTGCCGGCGCTGGTAGCGGCAAGACACGCACCTTGGTGTACCGTGTGGCCTATCTGATCGACTCGGGGATTGATCCGTCCCACGTGCTATTGTTGACCTTTACCCGAAAATCAGCCCAGGAAATGCTCGATCGGGCCGGTGAGTTGATCGGCGTACGCAGCGAACGCGTTCGTGGCGGCACGTTCCATTCTGTGGCTAATATGTTACTCCGGCGCTATGGCCGGTCCATCGGACTGGAGCCGGGCTTTACCATTCTCGATCGGGGCGACGCGGAGGACTTGATTGCCTTGGTTCGCGCGCAACTGGGTTTAAACGAAAAAGACAAACGGTTTCCTCGCAAGGGGACGATCGCGGAGATGTTCAGCAAGGCTGAGAATACATTGCGCCCGCTCGACGAGATCGTAGTCGAGGAGTTCGATCATTTTTCAGACCATCTGGAAGCATTGGAGCAATTACAGCGAGGCTATCGGGCGTCGAAGCGGCAGCGTCAGCTGGTGGACTATGACGATCTATTGGTGTTGCTGCGGCAGCTCATGATGGAAGATGAAGGAGTACGGCGGACGATTTCATCCCTCTTCCGATACATTTTGGTAGATGAGTATCAGGACACCAATCGCTTGCAGGCGGATATCGTTCAGCATCTCGCCTCCACCCATCAGAACGTGATGGTCGTGGGCGACGACGCGCAGTCGATTTATGCTTTCCGCGGCGCGACGTTCAAGAACATTATGGAATTTCCCTCGCTTTTCCCCGGCACCATTATTTATAAGCTGGAGGAGAATTACCGCAGTACCCAACCGATCCTGAATCTCGCGAATACTATTATTGAAGCGGCGACGGAGAGGTACAGCAAGCATCTCTTTACGCGGAAGCTTGATGGGCCGTTGCCGGTCCTGGTGGAGGCTGCAGGGGAGAATGCCCAATCCCGCTTCATTGCGCAGAAAATTTTAGAGTTGCGAGAGGAAGGGGTTCCGCTCAGCGAAATGGCCGTGCTCTTTCGATCGAGCTTTCACTCGTTCGATCTTGAAATTGAGCTCTCTCGTCACGGACTGCCGTTTATCAAGCGTGGCGGGGTGAAATTTATCGAGACTGCCCATGTGAAGGATTTGCTGGCCCATATGCGTGTCGTGGCCAATCCATTGGACGCTGTCAGCTGGCATCGCGTGCTCATGCTCGTTGAGGGTGTGGGGCCCAAGAAGGCGCAGGATGTCATGGCTGCCCTTGTGAAATCGGACAAGCCGTATCAGGCCCTTCGTGAGATGACGGGGCGATCCGGGAAAGGACTCAAAGATTTAGCCCTGACGCTCGAAAGTCTCGCCGGATCCGGAGATCTTCGGCCAGCCGAGCAAGTGAACCATATTTATGAGTACTACCTGCCGATTCTGAAGACCCAATACGACGACTATCCTAAGCGCATGCGAGACCTGGACCACTTGCAGACGATTGCGGAGGGGTATCAGGAGGTCGAAACGTTTCTATCTGATTTGGCGCTGGAGCCACCGGATGGGAGTGCCGCCGGTGTGGAGGCGACCGATCGAGACGACGAACGGCTGGTATTGTCCACGATCCATTCTGCCAAGGGGCTTGAGTGGCAATGTGTATTTGTCATCTGGATTGTGGATGGAAGATTCCCATCGGTCTACTCGTTTAGTGAAGATGAGGGGCTGGAAGAGGAGCGCCGGTTATTCTATGTCTCTGTGACGAGAGCCAAGCGGCATCTGTACCTGACCTACCCGATCAATGTGTTCGATAGGGGAAGCGGGATGATACTGTCGAAGCCGTCCCGGTTTTTGGACCCTGTGTTGCCGGGACAGCTGGATCAATTGGTCTTGATGGAGGAGGGTGGGCAGGCTGATTGGTATGCCCGCGACGATCATTGACAGGATGCTGAAAAAGCTCGCCAGCGTCGTTCTCGCATCGTTCGGATCCTCACCGTACCCCTTGGGTACGCCTCCGGTCTTCACTCGCTGCGGCCTTGCCGGACGGCCTTTTTGAGCATCCTGTATGGCCATGACTAATGCGGACTAAGATCGATGGTGCGAACGTTGTGCAGGGCGGTCGTGACGGGATTCCTCATTGGCGGACTTTCCCTTGCCCCGAATGTCGGGATGTCGGGGGATCGTCTGCCCTCCACAGATCGGATGTGGCATCAGTTACTCGGCGAGGCCAATGCGCTGGGCCTTCCCACGAAGTTCCTCAATGCAATCCCACCGAATTTCATTCAATTTGAGTTTGACGATTTGCACAATTATGCGGCCGAATACCATCCTGGAGAGCATCGGATGGTGCTCAATCGTTCACTCTCCTTTAATGGAGCCGGAGCGACGTTGCGTCCGCTCGGCCGACTCACCCATGTCCAGATGGAAACGCTCTACCACGAACTGTTCCATGCCTACCTTGATTTTCTGGTCACAGCGGCTGAGGCATCGCCTGAGACGATGTGGGATCCGTTGCTCATTTTTGCGAGAGTCCAGCAGGGTTGTCACTATGGGGCAGTGTTGATCACGCCGGTTGTGCAGAGAGAAGGCGACACGGAGGAACGCTTTCTGAGTGATCGAGAATCCTGGGAAGCGCTCAACGAAACATGGGCGGTGTTTGTTGGGTGGGCCG
>JBDTSF010000391.1:0-5081 GCA_039931295.1 Nitrospirota bacterium
CTAATCATTACAACCAACTCTCCACTACCGTCCGGCATGGTGACGCAGTCCTATACCGTAACATTGACCTCTACAGGAGGGACCGGGACAAAGACGTGGGATATGAGCAGCGGGTCACTGCCAACAGGCCTGAATCTCAGTTCATCTGGCGTGATCAGCGGAACACCAACAACCACCGGAACCTCTTCGCCGACCTTCCGGGTCCGGGACGCTGGAAGCCCACAAGACACCACGACAAAATCATTATCGATTACGATCAACTTACCGTCGGCGCCCAATATCACAACCACTTCACTTCCCGCAGGATCATTCAACGTGGCTTACAATCAGACCGTATCGGTCACGGGAGGAGTCGGGTCTCTTGTCTGGGGTGTCACCAGCGGGTCGTTACCACCCGGTCTCGACCTCAATGCCTCAAACGGCAATATTTCCGGAACACCGACCAGCGCCGGCTCATTCAGTTTTGCACTGCGAGTCACCGATCAGATTCCGCAATCCGATCAGCAGAACTTTACGATCGCCATCAAGGCTTCGACTCCGCCGTCTATAACCAGCCCGAGTTCACTGCAGGCCGGAACCGTGAATCAGCCATATCCCAACACACAATTAACAGCCACTGGCGGCACACAACCTTACTCCTGGTCAGTGAATCCTGCTTTACCGAACGGTCTTGCGCTTAATCCATCGTCAGGGATCATCAGCGGAACACCTTTAAGTGGAAGTAACGGCAATTCCTCGCATGAGTTCACCGTGACTGATTCAACCATGCCGATTAATCAGCAAGGCAGGAAAAAACTTTCACTCACAATTATTGCGAATGTCACACCTGTGATGATCACGACTACCTCGCTCCCAAACGGCACTGTCGGCCAATCCTATACCGCTCCAGAGCTGACAGCCTCAGGAGGCACCTCACCCTATAATTGGAGCCGTAATAATGGCTCGCCTCTGCCACAAGGTCTGAGGCTCAGCGCAGGCGGAGCGATTACTGGCACCCCGACAACTACAGGCACAACATCCACGACATTCGGGGTGCAGGATTCGACTATTCCCAATCAACAATCTGCCACCAAGTCATTATCGATCACGATTAGCGCCGAGTCGTCGCCATTGACGATCACGACGAGATCGCTTCCTGATGGTAGAAGGAACCAGCCCTATGCCGACAGGCTCGAAGCCTCGGGAGGCGTCCCCCCCTATACCTGGTCAGCGACCCCTCCGTTACCAACCGGGCTCACGTTGGCTCCCACAACGGGGGAGCTTAGTGGAACGCCGACGACGACGAGTAATATTAGGCATGATTTTACAGTTCGAGATTCAGCTAATCAGACAAGCACAAAAGAGCTCAGGCTTCGGATCAGGAACACTTCAGACGACGACTAGCATATTCTTCTCTTGTATCACGTGTGCGGACCATCGACGTTCAGCAAGCCCACATAGTTTCCCGCAGTCTGCAAGCCATCTTATCCCAGGAAGCCTCATTGACACATGTTCAAAAGTTCATGACAATGCTCAAAAATCCCCCGTGTAGGCATATGTTGAGAAAGACCGTCACTGAACGGCACGGCCCTCACAGCTCACATAATAATTAGGTTGCTTGAACGCGATGCTCCCAGAGAATCTCACATCTCTGCACCAGCGTGAGGAGCAGATCCGTGTTGATAGCCTCCGCCTGATCGAAAAGCATCAGAACTTCAGCGATCACTTGGCCATGATTCATGGATCTATGGCGATCATCTACGCTCTTACACACGATCATGCCAATACGACCGACGATGAATTGACTAGTCAATATCTTGGCCTGCGCTTGTTCAACTCGGCGGCATCGTCGCTAAAGCTCAGCCTCTCGGGCTATTACCAGTCGGCCTTCGCGCTAGTGCGGGATATCTTCGAAACCGTAGCACTACTCGATTACATGCGGAGCTTTCCGGACCAGATCGTCGTATGGAAGGCAATCGACAGGAAACAACGAATCGCAAAATTTGGACCGGGCGCCATTCGGAAGGCGCTTAATGAGCAAGATCGATTTTCTGACAACAAACGGAAGGAAATGTACGACCGCCTGTCTGAGTATGCCTCCCATGCGACAGCTCCAGGCTTTCAGCTCTTGGCCCCCGAAGGGCTCGGCCTAGTTGGACCGTTCTTGAGCGAAAAGTACATGAAAGCGTGGCTGGAGGAGGCGGTAAAGTTTCTTGTCCACGGGGCAACCATCTTCATGGCTCATTTTCAGAATGTTGAACCGCCACTGTTATCGGAGAAGGCTGGCTTTCTTAAGCAAGCCAACCCTTGGCGTGATAAATACATGAGTGCCCCAAAGCAAACTAACCCCCACGTGCGCCAGACGCCCGCCAGCGGGCGCGGATGACGCCGGACGTTATACGCCCAGTGCAGACCATACCTGACCGATTCACGAGCCGCGAACTCCTGTCGCCGGAAGCTCGACGTAATGCCGAGCGCGTCGAAGAGAGGTTGTTCATCTCAAAGACAGGCCTTCATGTTGTTTTTGAATCGAGCCCCATCAATGGCCCAACCAACAATGAATGCATCGCCTTCCATGTCGCACGCACGACCTTTGAACGCAACAGTTTAGGTGAGAACCGAACCAAAGAGATAGAGAACACAACCCCAGAGATACTGGAATACCTTCACTCTCCACAATGGACCTTTTTCATCTGGATTCCCAAGAACGTCGCCGATGGGAATTTGCAAACGTTTGCGATGCAGTATGCACACGAGTTGGCCCATCATCGGCAAAATCTCGACCACAGCGTCTTGGTCAAGCCTAAAGAATTCTTAAAAACGTGGAGAAAAAGCCATTTCCCACAAACGGAGGCGGAGAGAAAGCCGGATGAGTTCGATGCGCACCGAGTAGCACTAAGAGAGTTTGAGAATATTTTTGGTCATAACGCACTTCAAAGCTATATTGATGGCCAGTGTCCGAAAATGCGGGAATTCTTCGCTCGCTTGAATACGCTTTTTCAGGAATATGAGGCGTATTGCCAGCATGGCGTATGACCACGCGTTCCACCAGAAAAACTTAAGGGCATTCTTGTATAATTGACGTGTAATGCGTGCAACTGCCAGCAACAATTCAGAATGCGCCGTTTCTGTGCCTCGTTGCGTCACGTTAGCGTATTTGGTAACATTGGCGCGTGGCGTTTGAGGTTGAGTACTTCCATGAGCGTGTGCTTGCCGAGATCGAATCTTGGCCAGTCGATGTCCTTGCAGATTATGCGCGCCTTGTTGGGTTGTTGATCGAGTACGGCCCGAGTCTTCGATTGCCGCATTCGCGCTCATTGGGAGAAGGCCTGTTCGAGCTGAGGCCACGAAGTCGCACTGGTATAGGCCGCGCGTTCTACTGCTTCATGGTGGGCAAACGGGTCACCGTGCTGCACGCATTCATAAAGAAAACTCAGCATACGCCGGATCGAGACCTGAGGCTGGCGCGCAAGCGCCTGAAGGAGTTGCACCATGGCTGAATATAAATACACACCTGTCCCCCACAATCAAAAGACTTTCCTTGCTAAAGCTCGTACACGAAAAGGCTTCAGCAAAGCCTATAACGCGCTGGCGCTGGAGTATCAGGTCGCGGGTCAAATGCTCAAGGCTCGCTTTCGCGCCGGCCTCACCCAAGACGCAGTCGCAGAGCGCATGGGCACGACCAAGAGCGCAATCTCCCGACTCGAATCAGCAGGCAAGCACGCTCCATCTCTTGCAACACTCAAGCGCTACGCAAGGGCTGTGGGGTGCGAGCTTCAAGTCAAGCTGGTGCGGACGAAGGTCGCGTAATCCCCAACCCTCAACATTTCAGCATGTCCCTGTTTCCGTTCCCTGAGGATGCGCATGTGCTCTGACCTCTTGTGGAAGAACGGGGTTCGTTGACGGCTCGGCTCACGACTGTAGGCGGATGATCGGCTTAATCGTGATGCCTTTCTCGCTGTCTTCGGCCGCTTGGTTGATCTGATCGAGGTTGTAGAACTTCACCAGCTTGTCGAACGGAAAGCGTCCCTGTGTGTAGAGTTCGACGAGACTCGGGATGAAGAGATCCGGAACGCTGTCGCCTTCGATGATGCCGATAATCCGCTTGCCGGTCGTCATAACCCCGTTCACATCAAAACTGGCTTCCGTACCTAACGCCGGCGCTCCCACGATGCCGCAGGTTCCACGAATTGCCAGCGCGTCGATGGCCTGGCGCAGCACGACAGGCCGACCGCTCGATTCGAGCGTGAAATCGACGCCGCCGTCGGTGATCGTGCGCACGGCCTCGACGGGATCGGTCTCGCGGCTATTCACAGTATGGGTCGCCCCGAGTTCCTTGGCCAGTGCGAGCCGTGACGGCACCACGTCCACTGCGATAATGGTGGTCGCGCCGGCCACACGTGCAGCCATCACGGCGCTCAAACCGACAGCTCCGCCGCCGAACGCGGCGAAGCTGGCGCTGGGCCTGACTTTCATTGCATTCATTACGGCCCCCGCGCCAGTCTGAACACCGCAGCCGAGGGGACCAAGCAGTTCCAGCGGGGCATTATTTGGAACTTTGATCACATTACGTTCATGGGCAAGAGTGAAGGTGCCGAACGACGACTGTCCGAAGAAGTGATCGTGGACCGACCCCTGCTTGTCCTTCGTGGCGGTACTCCCGTCTTCGCGAGCGCCGCCGAAATTCAGGGCGTAGAAATTCGCGCAGTAGGTCAGGTCGCCACGCAAGCAGGGTGTGCAGTGGCCGCACCACATGTAGGTCAACACGACGTGGTCGCCTGCTGCGACTTTTTGGACATTCCTGCCGACCTGCTCGACAACACCGGCGCCTTCGTGGCCGAGCACGACGGGTAAGGGCACGGTATACGATTGATCGCGCGCCACCATGTCGGTATGGCACATGCCGGTTGCGATGATCCGAATCAGCACCTCGTCGGAACGAGGCTCGTCCACGGTGAGGGTCTCGATCTGAAACGGTCCGCCTTTCTTACGGACCACCGCCGCCTTGATCTCTCGTGTCTGAGTATTCCGCATGGTGGTCATCGGTGTGCTCCTTGATGTCTGAAACCTTAGCGGGGGCATTCTGGTTTGCTTGACGGGTG
>JBDTSF010000392.1:0-8241 GCA_039931295.1 Nitrospirota bacterium
CCCTTGGTCAGGTCCGCTTGGTAGAGATAGTAGGGTTTGATGCGAGCGAGCAGGAGCTGGTGCATCAATCGTTTCATAATGTCCGGGTCGTCGTTGACGCCTTTGAGCAACACGGTTTGCGCCCCGAGCGGCACGCCGGCATCGGCCAACATTCCGCAGGCCGTTTTCACTTCCGGAGTGAGCTCGTCCGGATGATTGAAGTGTAGGTTCATATAGATCGGATGGTACCTCTTCACGATCGCGCAGAGTTCCGGGGTGATCCGTTCCGGCAACGTGCCGGGCACCCGAGAGCCGAGGCGAATCAGTTCAAGATGCGGGATCGTGCGCAGGGCTTTGAGGATCCGGTCCAAGAGATGATCCGGCAGAAGCAAGGGATCGCCGCCGGAGAGAATGACGTCGCGCACTTCGGTATGCTCGCGCAAATAGGCGATCGCCTGGTCGAGTTCGCCTTTCTTAAGGAACCCCGGTTTTCCGACCAGGCGTTTTCTCGTGCAGAACCGGCAATAAATCGGGCATTGGTTTGTGACCATGAGTAGCACGCGATCCGGATAGCGATGGACGAGATGCGGGACCGGACTCATGAGATCTTCCTCGAGCGGATCGTCTTCCGCTTCGAAGTCGTCCATTTCTGCGCTGTCCGGGACCACTTGTTTCCAAATCGCGTCGCCTTTTTCTTTGATCGTCGCCATCACCGTGGGGGTAATGCGCATCGGATAGTCGCCTACGATGGCTTCGATTTCTTTCGCGTCGACACCGAGTCGGTCCGCCAAGTCTTTTGGCTTCACGATGCTGTCAGCGAGTATGCGTCTCCATGCTTCCATGCGGTCTCCTTTTTCCTGTCGAATAGATCGGTAGGCCTGCCAGGGTCATTAGCTGCCGGCGATCGGTTCCTGACCGTACGTCTTGTCCAGATGATCGAGGATGTCGTCGGTTTCCGTCAGCACGATGTCTCCATCCTTGAGGACCGGAACATAATATTGGCCTGAGACCTCGTGGACCACTTTGCGCATCGGGCGAAAGTCTGGCACGACGACCTGCGCATATTCGATGTGGAGTTCAGCCAGTTTTCGGCGCACCACGTCACAGTCTGGACACCAGGCGACGTGATAGAGCGTCACAATGCTCGTAAGGGGTAAGGGGTGAAGGGTGAGGCGATGACACAAGAATGAATACGTATCATGATCCCCCCTAACTCCTTACGCCTCACCCCTTACTGGTTTCAACCGCGCACGGCACCATGACGGCGTCTTTCATGCCGTGAATCACTTTCTTATCCGCTGGGCAGACCGTAGCCAGGATACCAGCCAGCTCAACCTTTTCGCCACTCACGAAATAATAGGGGGAAAGTCTGGCACGACCGGACATCCGATTCATCTTGTTGTTGACCGGGTCGAAGTAGTCGAGTTCATATAGGCGGCCCTTGTGAAACTCCTGCAAGATATAGGGTGTTCGAGGAAAGGACGCCAAGGCATTGTCGATGGCGCCGGCCCATTCGTGTTGCGGCATATCGTGCCCGACCGACACGCCTCGGCTTCCCCATGCGAGTTCAGAAAATCCCGATGGCTTGATCACCAAGTGCCGTTCCTTTTGAGTAGCTGCGGCCAGATCGTGCCAGCTCATCACGCCTCGTCCGCCGATCGCCAAGCCTGGAATGGTTGCAGAGGGAGGGATCGGCGCAGGATCGAGAATCCAGGTGCGAGGCATGAGGGTGGCCAGGTGCAGGAACAGGTCTTGACCCAATGCCTGCTCCCAAAAGGGTCGCAAAACCGGGTGGTGAAGAAGGGCAAAGGCGAGTTTTTCTTCCAGTGCCGGTTTATATGGGGGGGTGACGGCGACTCGGCCCTTCTTGATCGCATATTGGACGAGCTCGGACTTGGGAATGTTCAGCAGATCGAATAACTCGTAGAAGCGATAAATCAAGGCGATTGGCTGGTCTACTCCCTCGCTGGCGATCCTGAGGCCTTCTTCGGTGAATCGAATATCACGAGGCTCTACGCAGTAGATATCGAGACCGATTGCTCGAAGGCGGGCTGCGAGCCACGTCATTTCAGGCCGATAATCTTTGGCTTCTTCCGAAATCAGAATCGCGACGCATCCGTGCTGCTGGGCGAGCTGGCTTTTTATCATGTCTGCAAACCCGCGTACCATCCCCTCGGAGCCGCCCACAAGTGTGAGATTCTCGCCGTCGTCCATTTCGGCATAGAGCGCGGAGAGGCATGCGGTGATCCCGATTCCTCCGGGGACTGAATCGAGTTCGGTGATGACCATGCCGTCTTGGGTTGGGATGATGTCAGGTCTGATGACCGCGGGAAGCTGGTCTCGAAACCGTTTCATCCGGCTATAAGTCAGCAGACTTTCAGGCTTTCCTCGGTCGAGGTATTCCGCGACCCAGGATGGTTGGAGACCACGGAGACTGTCGGCGTAGAGGCGGTTCAAGGCTCGATAAAAAGCAAGGAGTTGTGGTCCCAGTTGGCGGAAAAATTCGGATTGATCGTGCGTGAGCGCGAACGGGGTGACGGCAATACGCCACGTCGTCGTGCTTGTGGCGATTTCGGGGGCTACGGCCTGTTCAGGCGCAGCGGGAAAGAGCCCAGCTTGGCTCAGCTGGTCGCGGATGGTGTTGCAGCGTTGTTGGAGGTCGGAGGTAGCCAAGTCAGACAGAGGCAGTATCCATGTGAATGAGTGCCTCTCATGCGAGGCCGCAGAACTGTAACATGGGTTTTGGGAGCGTACAAGGGGCAAGGAAAGTAGGGAGGTGGGGCGTACCGCAAGCTCGAAGGATCTTTCGCCTGTTCCGTGGATATCAGGATGGGAAATGTTGTGGTGTGTATTGAGAAGAGAGTCGGTGAAAAGTTGTTCATCCTCTGGGAACCCCTGCGGAAAAGTGCTAGGATGGGCGCACATTGAACGGATTCCTTCTATGCCTGTAGATACCGATGAGCGAATCGGTGTGTTCGTGACACCACCGAGTTCGCTTCCCCAACTTGTTCCGAGCCGTACGTGCCTCCAGTGCGATGTCTGTTGTCGGTTTCCGGACCCCGATAGTTCCCTCCGTCCTTATTTTACTGAGAACGAAATTTCGGGGGCTTTGGCGGGGGGCATTGGGGAAACGGCTTTTCCCGATCGGCGAGGGTCACAAGTCATCCTGGTTCCCGCTTCCGATGGAGAGGGGTATCTCTGCCCGGCATTCGATGCAACAACCTCAGCGTGCCGCATCTACGCGCAGCGTCCGCTCGATTGTCAGCTCTATCCCTTGGCGCTGATGTGGGATGAGCGACAGGACCAGGTGTTGTTGGGGTGGGATACAAAGTGCCCCTTCATGCGAGAAGAGGTTCCGGGGGAGATTCAGCGGCATGCCGACCGTGTGATGGCCTTGCTCGATCAACCGGGCCTCTGTGAGCAAATCGTCGCACATCCTCGCCTCATCGGGCAATTTCAAGAGGACGTGGTTGTGCTCGCACGTCTTCCGCGCCTCACTATTGCCGTGGCTGGTCAGTGGGGGCCTACACCGCTGCATCGGTTTACACTGGACGATATCCCACGCCTGACGACAGCCTTGGATCGGTCAGGATGGCTCGGTGCTGAATCGCTCGCCGCCTGTTCACCGATTTATCATTACATATGGAATGGATTATTGGCCTATTGGTGGATGGAGCTTGAGGAGGCCATATGTCTCTTTGCGCAATCTCCGGACGGCTGGTTCATGCCGCTGCCTCCAATCAGGACGGGCCCGATCGAGGCACCCCTGTCGGGCGCAATTGGGCTGTTGCGCCGATGGAACGGCGATTCGCCGGTCAGCCGGGTTGAGAATGTACCGTCTCAGTTGGTGCCGGAGTTGGAACGACTGGGATATCGTGTGACGCCCAAGGAACCGGACTATCTGTATCGCGCGGCGGATCTCGTATCCTTGGCGGGCGATCGATATAAATCTCAACGCGCCCTGTGTAATCGATTCGAACGAGAGCAATCTTTTGAGGTGGACTCCTATCAGGTCAGCGACCGTCAGGACTGTCGCGCCCTCCTCGCGGATTGGTCGCGGCAGAAGCAGGCAGAAGGGCTTGAATCGTTCGGGGCGATGTTACTGGCCGATGCGGTGTCGGCTCACGAAATCGTGTGGTCACAGGCGTCGGCCCTTCGACTCGTAGGGAGGGTGATCAGGATTCGTGGTCGGCTGTGCGCCTATACCTTCGGTTATTGGTTGACGAGCGCCACATTCTGTGTCCTCTTAGAGGTCACGGACCGCGTATACCCAGGTCTGGCGCAGTACCTCTTTCGTGAGACCTGTCGGATGGCCCTTGCAGAAGGGGCCGAGTACATCAATGCGATGGATGATGCAGGTCTTTCCGGCTTGCGCGCATCGAAGCAGGCCTATCATCCCGCCTTATTGATTCCCAACTTCGTGGCCTCTCCGGCGCGTGAATCATGAAGACGACAACGGCCATACCCATCCACGTTCCTCGCCGCTATCGGTGGTTGCCCTATCTCCTGATCGCCACGACCCTCTTTGGGATTCTAGTCGGTATCGTCCTGGTTCGGTTCGTCGAACATCGCTTTGTGGAGGCGACGGGAGGAGAGCTCAAGCTGGCTGCGGCAGAAGTGGCCGCGAAACTCGATCGGATGTTGT
Source organism: Nitrospirota bacterium (assembly GCA_039931295.1). Lineage (GTDB taxonomy): Bacteria > Nitrospirota > Nitrospiria > Nitrospirales > Nitrospiraceae > Palsa-1315. The sequence goes on from JBDTSF010000392.1 coordinate 4,625, forward strand.
TCGAACGCCAAGGCGCCGCGCTCATGATGGCTCGAGCCGTTTCGTTGCGAATCTCCGATCCAACATATCTCTCCGAGTACCTGACGTGGATGAAGACGACTTATGCCCCGGCCTATCTGTCGTTAGCGGTCATGGACGTTCAGGGTACGGTCGTGGCGGCGACGGAGCCATCCCTGGTGGGACGCGACTATAGCCGTGCCGCATCGTTTCTCGCTGCGCGTGCGACGCGAGGACTCGACATTGCCGACATCGCTGCGCAGGAAACAGCGGAGAATGGCGGCGACATGGTCGCGTTTACGGCTCCGATTCTCGACTCCCAAGGCACGTTCCTGGGCGTCGTGACTTCGCAGGTGGGGGTCTCATTTTTGGAGGAGGTCACCACCAGGACCATTCGTTCACTTGAAGCTCGGCCAGTATTGGGAGGGCAAGTCGAGTACCAAATGTTGACGCGGCGGGGCAGGGCGTTCATCGACTCGGATCTGCCCCACAAGGGGGGCGTCAATCTCAAAGAGATCGGACTCCCTTCGGTGCTGTTGAGCGAGGCCGGTGTACCAGGGTTTATCGAGGAAGAGCATCTGCGCCGACATGTCCAGGTGGTGACTGGCTATGCGCAGACCAAAGGCTTTGGCGGACTTCCTGGGCTTGGTTGGTCGGTCCTGGTGCGAATGGATCGACAGGCTATCCTGGCGCCTATTCATGCGTACTTCTGGAAAGTCGGGATCATAGGTGGGGTGATCTGGATTCTCATTATGGGGTTGTTGCTGTGGGCCACGACGGGATTACGCAGAGAACATCGGCAGGCACAACAAGAGAGCGCTTGGGCGAAGGCGGCCGAAGCCGCATTGCTTCAGAGCCAGGAACGGAATCGGGCCATCGTCGACACCGCGCTTGACGGGGTGATTACCATCGATGCGACTGGAATTGTGACCGATTGGAATGCGCAGGCGACAACAATTTTCGGATGGTCCCGCGAAGAGACATTGGGTCGGCCCCTTGCCGACACGATTATTCCTGGGCGGGATCGCCAGGCGCACGAACAGGGCATCCGTGAATTTCTGCGGACAGGGGTCGGCCCAATATTAAACCGCCGGATTGAAATTGTCGCTCGACACAGGAGTGGGCGAGAGTTTCCCGTTGAGTTGGCCGTGTCACCGGCAAAAATCGGGGATGCGTACATCTTCAGTGCCTTTATCAGGGATATTACCGCGCGCCGTCGAGCTGAACGGCGCCTCGTTTGTCAGTATGCCGTGACCCATGCGCTTTCCGAGTCGGCGACCCTGGAAAAGGCGGTTCCGAAAGTCCTCCATGCCGTCGGGGAGACGTTGGAATGGGATCTCTGCGTATTCTGGCGGGTGGACAAGGCGAGCGGGGTGCTGCGCTGTTTTGATCTGTGGAGTGCTCCGTCCGTGCCGCCAGACCCCTTTATCCAAGCCACGTGGCAGCGTGTACTCACACGCGGCCAGGGTTTGCCCGGAAGTATTTGGGCCAGTGGCAAGTCAGCCTGGGCGACGGATGCCGAAACTGACGCCAATTCTTCTCCTGAAGCGCAGGCCCGATATGTTGGATTCCACGGGGCGTTCGGATTCCCTATTCTCGTAGGGAGTGAGGTAGGGGGTGTTATCGAATTCTGTAGCCGACAGGTGCAAGAGCCGGATGACGAGTTGTTGAAGATGATGAAAGACATCGGTCTGAAGATCGGCCAATTTGCCGAAGGGGTCCGCACGGAGGGTGTGTTACGGGAAACCGAGGCGCAATTGCGACAAGCGCAGAGGATGGAAGCGGTAGGACGGTTGGCCGGCGGTATGGCGCACGATTTTAATAACCTCCTCACGGTCATTCGAGGATACAGCGAGCTGCTTCTGGGCCGTCTAGGACCCGCCGACGCCATGCGGAAAGATACGGAAGAGATCAAAAAAGCGGCAGATCGCGCGACCGGGCTGACCCGTCAATTGCTCTCATTCAGCCGCCGGCAATTCGTTGAAACCAAGGTCGTCGATCTCAACACACTCGTGGCCAATATGGATGGCATGCTGCGTCGTCTTATCGGTGAAGATCTGGTCGAACTCAGTACTGAACTTGATCCGTCGACCTGTCTTATGAAGGCGGATCCTGGACAGATCGAGCAGGTCATCATGAATCTGGTGGTCAATGCGCGTGATGCGATGCCTAGGGGCGGGCGCCTGACAGTCGAGACCAGGAATGTGACGGTTGGGGAAGAGGTGCGCCTCGATGCCGTGGGGGTGGCGCCGGGATCGTATGTATTGTTGGCGGTGCGTGATACCGGTCTAGGGATGGATGCGGAGGTTCGATCGCACCTGTTTGAACCGTTCTTTACGACAAAAGAAAAAGGCAGAGGAACAGGATTGGGACTGTCGACCGTCTATGGCATTGTCCAGCAGAGTGGGGGGAGCATCACGGTGGAGAGCGCGCCTGGTCAGGGCGCAATATTCCGGATCTATTTTCCTCGGGTTGAACAAGAGGTCTCAGAGGTTCGGGCGGGTGCCGAAACGACGGCTCAGGCACCTGGCCACGAAACGATTCTGTTGGTCGAGGATGAGCCGGCGGTTCGTGGTCTCGTGCATGAGACCTTGCGGCTCCAGGGCTATACGGTGCTGGTCGCGCGCCATGGCATCGAAGCCCTCCTCGCCAGCGCAAAATGCGTGGGGCCGATCCATCTCTTGCTGACAGATGTGGTGATGCCTCAAATGAGCGGGCCTGAAGTTGCAGAAAAGATTCAGATCGCTCGACCCGAGATCAAAGTGCTCTACATGTCCGGATATCCGGACCACCCGGTATTTGACCAGGACGGCGTGAGCCACCTGACGGGATTTCTGCAGAAGCCATTCTCGCCCCCTGCCTTGGTCCAAAAAGTGCGCGAAGTGTTGGACAGTGTAAAAGTCGCCCAATAGGATGCTGAAAAAGTCCGCCAGTGCCGTTCTCTCCTCGAAAGCATCCTCAACGTAGCCCGAGGCTACGCCTCCGGTGCTTTCATCGGCTGCGGCCTTGCTGGACAGCCATTTTGAGCATCCTGTGGGAACCTTTTCCTGCTCGGATGCACTTGGTTATTCCAGCTGTATTGCTTGATCTTCAACCTCGGTTCCGTTTATCGTACTTCCCAACGTGCGTGAAATGTTAGACGTGAAATGTGAAATGTAACGCGAAGAAGATGGCTGACCAGGTGAACGTGAGATGACACAGCAAGGGCGCGAACTCGACATTGGGCACTATCGAATCACGCAGGAGCCGTTCTATGCGGAGGTGCGCGGCGAGATCGGGTTATTCACGATTGCGGCGAACAGCAAGATGCCGGTCATGCTCAAGGGGCCGACCGGATGTGGCAAGACTCGATTCGTCCAGCATATGGCCTACCGGCTTGGCCGCCCTCTGATTACGGTGGCCTGTCACGAGGATCTCACGGCCTCCGATCTTGTGGGACGGTATTTGCTCAAGGGGCAAGAGACGGTATGGGCCGATGGGCCGCTGACGCTTGGCGTGAAGCATGGCGCGATCGTCTATTTGGACGAAATCGTCGAGGCGCGGAAAGACACGACGGTCATCATCCATCCCTTGAGTGACGATCGCCGTTTCCTGCCGATTGAAAAGAAAGGCCAGATTCT
>JBDTSF010000393.1:0-3167 GCA_039931295.1 Nitrospirota bacterium
GTGCCGCCGTCGCAAACGCCTTCGCGCTGGACGAGCAGGCCGTGGAGATGACCATTGCCGGTCCCCGCAGCCCCAGGTATGTGCGCACAAAATGCGCGGATGAAAACATGTTATGGGTATATCGATGGGATGCCAGGTACGACAATGGTAAGGCGCCGGTCGCAGGGTCACGGCGGCAATACGCATGTTCCGTCTCCAGGATGCCCGAAGTACTTGAGCCGAGGATCACCGCCACGCGGTGGGCGCCGTAGCGCTCCCGGGACTCAACTGCGGCTTGGACGAATCCATCCTGTTGGAGTCCGAGGAGCGCGAGCCGATTATTCCGGCAGTCGAACCGCTCCAATTCCGTTGAGGCCGAGCCACCGCCGACGAACACGCCCTCCACATCATCGACCCGACCGATGTAGGTGGTGATTCCCACATCTTCGAAGTCGCAGAGCCGCAACCCGGAACGCCGATTCCGCAATGCCTGATAGGTCTCGGTGAGGCCTTTCCCCAGCGCTGAGACGACGGTGTAGTGGGTGAGAATAAGCGGGGCCATCGATCGTGCCCCAGTGTGTCGATGCTGTGGTATTGCGTGCCGGTGGCCCTGAAGGTTGTGAGGGCTACCATCGACGCCCTGATTCGAGCCGCGACCCTCAACGAGGCGAGATACGTCTTTCTCTATGTGTTCATGAACCAAAGCTTGTGGCATTGCAGGCGCTCCTCCGCGCTGGCGATCAAACCGACCCGCAAGAAAGATAGCAGGTTGCGTAGCGACCATCTGTCCAATATTGCTCAGTCGGGGGAAGTCTTGGCGAGAAGAGGTGGTTTCTTAGGCGATTCAGCAAGGAATGCGGCAAAGACCAGACAGGCCAGCGATCCCATGGCCGTGGTCAACCCGATGGCTCGGAGCACGGGGATTTGGGAGAGGGCCAATACTCCGAATACCAAAATCGTGGTTGTGCTGCATACGACCAGCCCGTAGACGGTGCGCCCTCGTTCCGCCTGTGTGCCATCTCTCCGGTTGAAGAACAAGGCATAGTCCAACCCGAGACCAATAACTAACAGAAACGACGCGATATGGAACAGCGAAAACCGTTCTCCTAGCGCGTGCAGCGAGGCAGCGACCACCACGATGGCACTCCCGATCGGAAGCATCACTCGCAGGACTGTGACGGGAGCGCGAAGTCCGGCTAGCAGCACGAGACCGATGGCCAGGACCCCCCACCCCAAGAGTCGTAGTGTTTCATTCCGGTACAGGCTGACCATTCGGTTCGATTCTTCCTTCAAATCCAAATAGGTAATTTGTTCTGTGCCCCACGGCGTCAGAAAATCCCTGAACCTCTGCCTGTCAGTGACGCCACGCAACGGCACGACTGCGACCCAGCGGTTCTCATGCATGACCAGCAGCGAGTCCAGTTTGAGCCCCAACGCCGTCCCGCGGAATGTCTGCAAGTCGACCGGCTCCTGCGTCTTGGCTTTCCCTACAGCGTCCAGGAAGGGCTGAAACAGGCTGGGTTTGAATGGTAAGCCCTTCATGGCTGCTGTGAGATTCTGTTCTAACGTTTCGTGATCAGGCAACGCCACCTGGCGCGCCTGTTGCGTTTTGCGACTGGGCAGATAGCGGGCAGCGAGCTCGTATCCTGCTATTTCCCCATTTCTCACGAGTGGGTCCAACTCCAGCGCCAACGCCTCACTCCGTTGGAGGGCTTCTTCTTCGCTTGAGCCCTCTACCACGATGAGGTCCCGGACATCAGGCACCCCGAGTTCATTACGAAAGACTTGATCTCGCTCTTTCTGCTCCGGCGAGATCGGGCTCAGATTGGCAATGTCCTGTTCCCATAGTGGCCTATCCGACCAGAAGAAGGAGCCGATGGCAAGGGCCACTGCCAGCGGGACCACAAGTCGCGCTCTCGTCAGTGCATCGACCCATCGTGCGACAGGCAGCCCTTCGCGTCTCGTGTGAAATTCTATGGGAACGATGTGGGGAAGGACCCAACGGGTCACGCATGCAGCCGTGAACAAGCCGACCATCGCGAACAACCCCAGTTGCGACAGGCCAGGGAAGCCGCTCAGGAGTAATGCAGAGAACCCAAGAGCTGTCGCCACGACTCCGAGGCGCATCGTCGGCCAGATCTCTTTCATCACGGCCGGTGCCCGGCTCTCCCTGGTGAGATGGCTGAACAGATGGATGGGATAATCGTCCACGACACCCAGCAACGTAATCCCAAATGCCAAGGTCATGCCGTGAATGAATCCGAACATAAAACTCACGACTACGATCCCGGCCAGGATCGCGCTCGTCAATGGAAGGAGAGTGAGAACCAGAACCGAAACGGATCCATAGCTGGCGAAGAGCAACGTGGACACCAGCAACGTCGCGAATAAGGACAACCGCCACACATCGTCTTGGATGGTCTGCTGCATCTCAACGGCAATGACGCTGGGCCCCGCCATCACCAACTGAATGGGAGCTGCACCCGGGGAAGTTCCGGCGACCGCTCTGAAGGCGACTCTAATTTGCTCTTGCAGTTGCTCCTGTGCCTCCAAATCAAAACCGGCAGTGTGCGTTTCCGCCACGAGCAATGCGCGCCGTAGGTCCGACGAGAACCACACTCCTTGGTGTCGTGCTGGAGCCGTCGAAGTCATCCAGGCTTGAAGGATTTTCATGAACTCGCCGGAGGGATCGGCTGGGATCATTCTCTTGATCATCGGTGACAGGGGAGAGGTGAGGTCCTTCAGCCGCAGCTCCAGAGAGTCGCGGAGATGATCTCTGCTGAAGGGTGACGGCTGCAGGTTTGGACTGAGCATGTACCGATTCTGAAAGAGGCGTTCCTGCTCCTCTTGCGTTAGGAATTGTTCCCCATTGCCGACATAGTGGAACGAACCACTGCTGCGCATCCAGGTCGCCAACTGTGTGCTGGCTCCTGCCAAGAGGTCGGCATCCTCTCCCTCGAGTGCGATAAGAATGAGCCGCCCGCCCGCGCCTGTTCGCAGTTCAGTGAGTAGCAGGCGTTCTGTTGGTGTGGCACCTTCCGGCAATAGGCGGGAGAGTTCGGACTCCACATGTGCATGCGTGGCCACGAACCACGCGGTGAAACCCAGCACCATGCACCAGATCAGAAGCGTAACCCAGGATCTTCTGGTCACGGTGCGCCCGTTGTGATCAGCATGACAGACCGATC
>JBDTSF010000394.1:0-4286 GCA_039931295.1 Nitrospirota bacterium
AGGCGATAAAACAGATCCTCTCGAAACCGCCCCTGAGCCACTTCCTTTCGCAGGTCTTTCTGCGTGGCGCAGACCAGGCGCACATCGACATGAATCGTATCGTTTCCTCCGACGCGCTCGAACTGCCGTTCCTGTAGCACCCGCAATAACTTCACCTGGATGACCGGCGAGATTTCCCCGACTTCATCGAGAAACAGCGTGCCCCGATGAGCCAGCTCGAACCGTCCGCGCCGTTGCCGCAGCGCCCCCGTAAACGCCCCCTTCTCATGGCCAAAGAGCTCCGCTTCCAATAGTGTTTCCGGAAGCGCCGCACAGCTCACTTTGATCAAAGGGTACTGGCTGCGTGGACTATTTTGATGGATGGCATTGGCAACCAATTCTTTGCCGGTCCCACTCTCTCCCAGAATCAACGTCGTCGAATCTGTTCCGGCCACCAGCTTGATCTTTTCAAGCACGGCCCGCATTTGGTTATTCGCCCCAAGAATGCCTCCAAAACTAAACTTATCTTCCAGCACCGCTTTAAGATCTAGATTCTCGCGCCGCAAGGTGACCATGCTGCCCACCCGCTCGACGATCAGCAGCAATTCGTCCATCTGAAACGGCTTCGTGATGTAGTCAAAGGCGCCGAGCTTCATCGCGCCGACTGCTGTTTCCACCGATCCATGCGCAGTAATCATCACGACTTCTGTGTGGGGCGACCGCTCTTTGGCCGCTGCAAGCACGGCGAGCCCGTCTGCGCCGGGTAACCGCAGATCGGTGATCACCAGATCGAACGGCCGTTGGCGGATGGCGTCGACCCCTTCCGTGCCGGAAGCGGCGGCCTCGATATCATGACCGACCGCTTCCAACGCATCGACCATCGACAGCCGCATTAGCGGCTCGTCATCGACCAATAAGATCCTGATTCCCTTCATGACACCCGCTCCATCAACGAACGGTCTCTGGAGACTGGCAGGCAGAGGGTAAAGGTCGTTCCCCTTCCGACTTCGCTGTTCACCAGGATCTTTCCTCCGTGGCGCTCAATGATACCCAGACTGACCGACAAGCCGAGGCCGGTTCCTTCACCTTCCTTCTTGGTCGAAAAGAATGGATCAAAAATCCTCTGCAGGACTGCCGGCGCGATACCCGATCCGGTATCATGCACTTCGATCAGACACACCCCTTCGACCACGGACGTTCGAATCGTCAGCACGCCTCCGTCTTTCATCGCTTGGACCGCATTCAACACCAAGTTCATCAACACCTGCTCAATCATATGCTGATCGACCATCACAGTCGGCAACCCCTGACCGAATCCCGTTTCCAAGAGGATTCGGTTCGGAGCAAAGAGATGCGTCGTGAGGGCCAACACCCGGTCCACGACGTGATTGATATCCGTCAACGCAAGGGCAGGTTCGTGCTGCTGAGAGAAATCAAGGAGCTGACGAACAATCTTCTGCACACGCCGCACGCCATCTTCCATCGACGCCCAATATTCCTCTTGCCGCCCCGGCGATAGCGTGCCCTTCCGCAAATTGTAGAGACAGTTCAGAATCCCTCCCAGGGGGTTATTAATTTCGTGCGCCACCCCTGCCGCGAGCTTTCCGACCGAAGCCAGTTTCTCCGAGTTCCTGATCTGTTGCTCCAATTTTTTGGTCTCCGTCATATCTCGCGCGATGCCCAGCACGCCCAGGATCATGCCCTCAATCCCCTGCAGCGGGGACACACTCACCATCACAGCCCTCGGTTCCCCTGTGCGCGTCACCACTTCGACCTCATAGACCTGCTTCGCGCCGATGTCCAATGTGCTTTTGAGGCGCTTCCCTCGATGGCGCTTGGAGAGAAGCGCAAGGTACGGGCGCCCGATCAGATCGTCTTTCCGATAGCCCCATGCTTCGATCTTGCTGTTGACATAGGTAAACCGTTGTTCGGTATCAAGGGTGTAGATCACATCGTTGGCGTTCTCAAGAAGATTTTCGAGATATTGCTTGGTCTCTTCGATCTCTCTGGTGCGCTCTTTGACGTTATGTTCCAACTCCTCTCTGTACGTGTCCAACTGCCGTTCAAGCCGCTTCCGATCGGTAATGTCCCGCAACTGCACCATGACCAACAGCTGGTCGGCCACTCCGACACGAATCAAATCCATTTCAGCCGGAATGTCCTGTCCGTCGGCATGGCGCACCATGATCTCCTGAGTGGACACTTTGCGTTGCCCGGAAATGACGTCGTTCAGCCATCCACGCAACGCCTCGTGATAACCTGAGAGCACCACTTCGAGCAGGCTCTGACCGACGACATTCGTCTCGGCATACCCCAGCGCTTGCTCCTCGCGTTTGTTGACGGCGACGATGCTGCCGTTCGGATCCACCATAAACACCGAGTCCGCCACCAAGTCGAAGAGCGCCTTGTACCGCGCCTGCGACGCCACGAGTTGTTCGGTGCGCTCCGACACAGCCTGCTCCAGATTCATGGTGTATGATTGCAGATGCCGCTCAAGCCGATGACGTTCGGTCACATCGTGGACAAACGCGCGCGAGTGAACCAACCCGCCCCGCTCTTGATCGATCAAGGCCGTGGCGTGGATTTCCACATCGATCGGGTGACCGTCTTTAGTCAAAAACACCGTCTCCATCGAACTGCGTCCTTGTACGACTAATTGCTCGAGATATTGCAGGACGAGCGGCTCCTGGTCACGCGGCACGAGGTCCCAGAGGCGCATGGCTAACATCTCATCGAAGCTATACCGCAGCTTCTCGATCCCCGTCTTATTCACATGCACGAATTGACCACTCCGATCCAATTGGCAGATCATCTCAGGAGAATGCTCGATCAGGTCGCGATACTTCTCTTCCAGGCGGCGGACATCCACCACGCGCTGTTCAATTTGGGCAAACGACCGTTGGAGATTCTCCGCCATGCGATTGAAGGCATCGGCAAGCCCTTCAATTTCATCGCCGGTCTTCAGCTCCAATCGTCGATCCAATCGCCCGCTTCCGATTTCACCGACCCCGTCGTGCAGCAACTGAATGGGGCGGGCGATCCGGCGTGCAACGAGTACCCCTGTCCCCCACAGCACCGCGAGTACAACCAATCCATAGAGCAGCACTTTCGCCACGAGTTCGGCAAGCGGCGCATAGGTTTCTTTTGGATCCTGCCGCACTACCGTGACCCACTGATGTCCGCCCAAACTCCCTGGGGCCAAGCTCTCGCCGAATCGGACCGGAGCGAACCCGATCAAGGCATTCAGGCCCCCGTGCGAATCGTCTGCCGCAACGACCCAACCGGCCTCTGACCTGCCAAGGATGCCGATCAATTCGGGCCGTACCGTATGCGCTTCCGGAGGCAGGACCGGGCATATCACAGGGACACCATCGGAACTGAACAACATCGCGTGGCCGGTCGCCCCGATCGTAACTTCGGCAATGGCATGGAAGATCGTGTCTCGGCGTAATAATATCGTGACCGCCCCGATCGCCCTCTCCTTGGCCTCATCAAGAATGGGCACCGCAACCACAAGCACGTGACTCCCGAATGCAGGATCGAAGGCGATCTCGCTCACATAGCCCCGAGGACTTCCTCCTTTTACGACCGCCTGCCACCATGCCGTCTTCCCGTAAAAATACTCTACTTGTGGAATGGAGCTGACCACCAGCGCCCCCTGCACATCGGTGACCAAGATCCCGACATAGTCCGATCGGCGGATATCGTGCCACCGAATGAGGTAGTTCGTGACGATGCGATTGATGAAGAGGGGAAACTCGCTTGGCTTACCTCGCTCCCGCCATCGCTGCTGCCAATCCTTGATCATGCTCTGAATGCTACGAGCATCCTTTCCCTCGTACGTGCGGTTGGCTTCGGTCACCGCGGTGTGGAGAAAGGGGGTCGTGGCAAGCTGCTGGGCTTCGTTCATCCCGCGGCTGATCTGCATTTCGATGCGGCGAGCGGCCTCAACGGCGACTTCCCTGAAGTTGGCGCCGGTCATGTCGCGAAGCGCGCGCCGCTCCTCAATGTACGTGAGTGCGAGCAGAAGGGTGAGAGGGAGCAGTCCGACCAGCACGATCGCCGCGATGATCTTATGCTGGAGACTGTGAGACCGACTCCAGAGTGTCATGGGTGTGCCCCTCGCAGGATGCGACAACCCCTAATACGTGACGCCTCCCTCGGCCACTCGACCTCGCTCGGGGTCGAGCCTGAGCAGGGTCGAAGGCTCGACAAGCTCGAGCCGCCCTGAGCCTGTCGAAAGGCGCAGCCCTTAGACGGACCGACGATCGAGGTATGCATCTGCTGACGCGTCACGCTCGCCGATA
>JBDTSF010000395.1:0-6911 GCA_039931295.1 Nitrospirota bacterium
GTCAGGAGATCGCCGCCTGATCATATCCGCATACACAACATTTGACTATTTCTCTGCAACCCACTGGAGCTTGCATCTGCACTGAATCCCCCGGAGTAGGAATGGGAGGACGATGATGGAAAATGCAAAACACGAGAAATGGATTTGCTTGGAATGCTGGAAGAGAATGGTCGCGAAACCTGGTGAGGCGCCGCCATTTCCGAGCATGAGAATGATATGCGAGGAATGTGGAGCTCAGAAAGTTCTTGTGACCAAGGTGAGTTCAGATATGCTGATCCATTCATCTAGGTAAGAGCTTTACTGCATGCACGACTTCATTACGAAACTGGATTACAAGGACCTCTCAGGGATCCTTGACTGAAGCCTGTACATGATGTTTACTCAGAGAAGGATAGGAAGCACATCGAGCGGGCCTATGCACTCATTGAAAAGGTATTTTCAAGAGTACATCCAAGGCATTTTTCCAGTTTCCCATTCGCTTGTGCCAAGGTAACGCGTGCTCACGGTGCCTTACCGTCTAGGAGGTAAATCATGGCTGAGAAGACATGCGCCCATCCACAATGTAAATGTTCCGCCCCAGCGGGAAAAGAATTCTGCTCTGACGCATGCCGCAATGCCCGCGCGGGTGGAATTGCTTGCCCCTGCAACCATCCGGGCTGTCAGACCTAGGTAGCGACTGGCTGTCCGGTTCTCAGCACGGGGAACCTAATGTCCGGCTGTTTCGGCATGCCCTGCGCAGCTCGGGAGCAGTACCACACGAGCAGCCCTATGAATAGTCTGAACATGGTGAGAGTCCTCCCTCTTGATCGCCTCATCTCTCTCATCGTCTGAGGCAAGTCTATCGTTCGCCGGTTACTTCTGACAGAGGGAGTACCGCGAAGGGGGCCTTGGGTAACTCTCAGAAGGAGTAACAAAAAGAAAAGCCCGGTCCCTTTCGGAACCGGGCCTCGTGCTTCGGAATCCCGCCATAGGTTCGCTGACAGGTAAGGGCCGGAGGCATAGCGGCCCCAACTCCAATTGTATTCCCATAGCGTCTCCTAAAGCATAACGCACTATAGGACATCCCCCACTATCGACCACACGGAGTAACCCTGGTGGCGCCCGTGAGCGGCCCGAGAGAGGCAAGACCCTTACCCTGGACCATTCTTCCGACCGTGTGACGACCATAGGAGTGACAGGCGCGACCGTCGAAGGGGCCGTTATCTGCCCCAACATGCGCTCGGCCTGATCATCCAAGGCCTGCCGCGCTGCGCCCTTCTCTTCGTCATTCCTGTCACCCCGGATACTCCACCCATGCGGCCGGTTCTCCGGTCGGCTGCCTCAGAGGAGGCGGCGTGCACACATCTGCGCCCGGCGTGGTCTTCAAGCTGCAGAGCCAGTCGGCATACTCCTGGATAGGCTTGATGAGTGAATCGAAGTTCTTGAAGTAGTAGTGCGAAAGGGACGACCCGTCGAAATGATTCAACACCGCGCGAATGGTCGTGTCGTCGTAGTGCAGTTCATTGCCCAAATAGCAGGCGATGGTTCGGCGCAGATCGTACGTCCAGAGCCCCGGCATGCCGAGCTTGATCCGGAGATCCGCCCAGCGAATGCGGAACGTCGTCGCCGTGATGGGTGCCTCACGGCTGAAGCCGGGGAACAGACAGGGGTTCCTCCCGCTGGGGTCGTGATCGGGACGCACCCGCAGCCAGGCGTCCAGCCAGCGCATGGCTTGCCAGGGTACCGGGATTTCATGCGGTTCGCCGGTCTTCGTCTTGCCTTTCGTCCAGCAGCCCATCTCGCCATAGGGCCGGATCGCGTCGAGCCGCGCCGTGCGGGCTTCGCTGGGTCGACAGCCCGTGAAGAGTTGTAAGCCGATGAGGGCGCGATCGCGCAGTTCCGCATCGTTCACGCAACAGTCCAGGTAGCGGAGCAGGACCCGCAATTCATCGAGTCGGCCAATGCGCTTGCGTCTTGGGCGCTTCCATTTCTTAATGCCCGCGGTCGGATCGCCGCCCTCCCAACACTCTTGATACAGCCCCCAGCGGCAAGCGGCGCGCACTAACGCAAGTTCAGTATTCGCCGACACGGCGCCGTGCTGAAAATCGCCATGCCCTTTGGTTTTGTGCCGGGCGAGTACCTCGGCCCGCGTCGGCGTGGCGTGGAGCGTCAAGATCCACGGGGAGGCCGCTCGGCGCATGGGTGCATAGCTGGCCCGGCCCCTGAGATGGATTTCAAGTATGCGGTCACCAGTTGATTGAACTCCCTATAGATCATCAGTCACCGTCCCTTCTGTGTCGCCTGGTCGAGGAGTTGTTCAAGTCGCTGTAAGCTGATGGCCTGCTGCCCGATCTTCGACATGAGCCGAAGGCCACGCCCGCCTACGACCCGCCCGTTGATTCTCGCGGTGCGGTTATGTCCGTTAGCTGGCTGTCGGAATTGTTTGAAGTTCATGCTACGCCTCCAGGGTGACCGCGCTTAGGCGCGTGGTGATGGTTTCACAGATGAAGGCACCGCGGTAGACCTCAGGCAACTGTTCACGTAATACCCGCAGCCGAGCTTCTGTCTCTTCCAGGGTCCATTCACTAAAACCCGAAGGGATGAATCCGCCTTCGTCATCGCCCTCCATGATGTCGTAGCGTGTTTCTGATTTGGTCATGAGTCACCAGTCTTTCTGGGCGCATCGCCCTGTTGGTTGATACGGTTCACCTCGTAGAAACCGGCGTGAGATTCGTGGGCAACGCAATATGCTCCATGCCGCTGGTCGCCATGCGGCCTTCGCCCTGCACCACGCAGAAGGCTTCAAGCGCGGCCTCAAGCACTCTATCGAAGCATTCGACGGCCATGGATCGGCTGTCATACGGACCAAATATCCGCTCCTGAAGTCCGGTGATGTTCATCTTGAAGAAGTATCCCGTCTTTCCTCGCTGATCCGTGCCCGTCAATAGATAGTCAGATTCGGCGTTTTCTAAGTACAGCGAGAACTTCCGGTTCCACGCTTTCTTGGAGGGCTTGTCTTGTTCGATCGCGACGACATTTCCCATGTGACACCTCCAGGTTGTTGATGTGTGACTAACGTTTCACAAACGCGACATGATTCCATTCATTGATGACGAGTAATTCCCCGATGGTCATGGGGCCTTGCTCACTAGCCACGTGAGCGGCAGCCAGTCCTCTGCCTCGCCCATGCGAACCTCACAGGGCCTCAGGAGGGTCCGCCAATCCTACACGCTGCGCCCATCATCGAAATCGGGTTGACGACGGCCGAGACAGATTCGCATGACATAGTTCACTTGGTCGTTCCACGTACGCCCGGCCAGGGCCGCCGCGTGCTCAAGTTCGGCGAGCACGTCCTTGGTACCGGCAAATATCATGGGTTTGGTTTGGTCCGTAGCTACAAAAAACTCAGCACAGTCCCCGCGATGACGTGGATGGAGCACCATAACTACCTCCTTCGCTAAGGGTTATGCCGCCTTCTTGCCCTTGAAATGCTGCTCCAATAGATGCCGAATGAGCCCGCTGGCGGTCGTGCCCTCCTTTCGTGCCGCGTCGAGTTTGGTTTTTAAGGTGCCGGGGAGCGGGACATGTATTCTAATCATCCTCATCGCCTAAACCTCCTAGGGATATCTGTGTCACATAGATATCTTATATCTAATGATATCCTACGATGTCAAGTGTAATCGACACTGAATTAGCGGTGTGGTATCTTCCCCGCCACACATGCTTTCGAAAACGCCACAGGACGACACCACCGCCATTCACATCCGTGGGATTCCACGCGACACTTTCTTTCGCTTGAAAATGGCCGCCGCGACGGAGCAGACGACGGTACGGGAATTGTTGCTCAAGTTGATTGAGGACAAGATTCGCGACTTGGAAAAGAAGGGACTGCTGCCGAAGGGGAAGTAACAGCAGTTCCTATGGACGGGGGGAACTGTGAATGAACGACGGAGGAGAATTGTAACTAGCATAATTAGTGGCCTCCTTCTCCTCGGAATCCTGGTCTTGCTCTATTTCGGTAGGCATTATTATCTCCACGATCTGCTCAAGAAGTACCGGGAGAAGGGGTCGCGATGAGTGACTGTCCACATGAATGGGCTAAGACCTCAGTCGATGGCGATGAATCTGTGTTCTCGTGTCTGCATTGCGGTCAACGATTAGAACCAGGCGCTCTTTCTTCCGCCGTGATCATGGCTGAACAGCACTTAGGGCAAACACACGAGGCCACGCCGCAAGAGCCCCTCGGCACCGGCCCAGAAAGCCACGGAAGCATCGCATGGAAATATGAGTCGACCTATTATCACGTCTACGGACAGACACCCCTAGTGGACGACCTCTTCGATCCCATCTTCATTGGAATTCCTCAAAGTGAATCAGCTGATAAAGACGTGCAAAGTATCGTGGATGCCTTAAATCGCATGGTCTCGCGAAGGGGTCGGGAAGGTTGATCGGACTGCCGAACGGGAAGTGACGGTGATGCAAAAGGCGGACATTGCCTGGCACCCTTCAAAAGCGGGCACGGATCTCAGAGAAAGGAGCAGCCACGTTGCTGGAATGGATTCTTGGATTCCGCAAGACCACCCTTCAGGCAGGTGAACAGATCACCATCCACGGCTTTGGCAAGTTTACCGTCCGAAGTAAGCGCGCTCGCCAGGGCCGGAATCCCAGCACACGCGAAGCTATAATGATCACGGCACGCCGAGTGGTGACCTTTCATCCGAGCCTTGTACTGAAAGCGGAAGTGAATTCGCTCCGAGCACGAACACTACAATAAATGGGTTAAGGCATGGCTGGGTTTAGTAATCGCGGACGTGGTTCATTTCCAATAAAAAAAGGGAGAACAGTATGATAATCCGACAAACGTGCGTCTATGTGGTGTTGGTGAGTGGAATTCTCCTCTTCGCTGGCTGTGCTTTTCTGGCGGACAGACCACAAGGGGAAGCTCAATCCGATAGTACCACCCTGGCGACTCAATCAAAAAGTCTCGCTGGATCGTACAGAGACATTGGATCGGACGGCTCCATCAAGCCACATCCCGCACCATCGTACAATATGAGCCAGGAGCCAGAAAGCCGAACCGACGGCACGATAACTCTAAGTGCACCAGTAGATATGCCCAATATGAGAATGGACACTTTCAAAGGGTCGACTGGAGGATCAGGCTCGAACAGCACAAGTTCATCTGGCGGAGCCAGTGGACGAGGCCGTAAGTAGGGGGGTCTCGTATAAAGGTTCTGACGGGGTCGGCGAAGGCTGGTACAACGGAAACGTTGTGAAGGAAACAAAGGAATGAACTCATGAGAACGATACTCGCGGGAATGCTCGGCCTAGCCATACTGATGGTCGGATGCGCGACACAGTTGACGCCAGCCCTATTAGAATCCGCTGACTATGGGGAGCTGAACCCTCAATACAAAGAGGCGATTAAGGCACACATGCAGGCGCTGTTCTACGATCCTGAAGGGGCGCGCTATCGCTATGTGAAGGAGCCGGTCAAGGGCTTCGCCTACGTGCCGAACGACGCCCCTAAGCTTGAGTTCGGCTATATCGTCGAAGCGCACATCAACGCCAAGAATCGCTTGGGAGCCTATACGGGAGAGGAAAGGTATCAATTTCTGGTGAAGAAGGACACCGCCTGGATGTTGCACGAGTGGACGAGTAGCGGCACGACCAATGACGCCCTCGCGGAGATTGCCGCAGTGAAGTCATGGGCACAGAAAAAGTAGTTAGGTCGATTGAGCACCGGTCCGTGAGGCATGGTGGACGGGTGGTCCATCGGCCGGGAAAGGAGGCTACCAAAGAGCAGGTTATGATGTCAGAAGATGGGATCACGAAGACGCTGAAGAGGGAAGGGATCGACGAGCCGAGCCTTTTACTTCTGCATAGCGCCTCCTGTGGTTTGCCCTTCTTCAATCGGGATGCACCGTGTGCTGCGGATGTGGGCGACTGGTATTCGGCCCCGGTGCCATGCCCGCAAGACCCAGTACGCCCATCAGTCGTTGCACCCGCTTGCGATTGATCGGGTGCCCGACCCCACGCAGGTACTGCCGAATCTTGCGGGGCTGCCGTAAAATGGATGCCGGGTGTATTCCGCGTCAATCAGTCCCAGCAATATCAATTCCTGCTCGTCCGGTGTGGCGACTGGGTGTGGCGCATAGATCGTGGAACGCGTCACCCCGGTCAGTGCACATTGCCGGGTCAGGGTCAGTGGTTCATGGGGGCTCACCCAGCCTGTCCGCGCGGCTACAGGCATAGCCCAGACTTTTTTTTAAGCCAGTCCAGTTCCATCTTAAGTCGCCCGATCTCGGAGTAGAGCCGCTCCGGACTCGCCGACGGGTCAGCCGGTTTCGGCCCACGCTTGGCGTCGAAGATGGCTGCGGCCTGTTCGTGCAGGTCCTTCTTCCACTGCCCCACTTGGGTCGGATGGACCCCGTATTCCTGGGCAATCTCGTTCACCGCCTTGACCGCTCGAATTGCCTCCAGTGCCACCTTGGCCTTGAACGCCCCACTGAAATGCTTGCGCGTACGTGCACTCATGACCTGCTCCTTTTTACAGCAGGCTACCACCTTAAACTACTGTCCGGAAATTGGGGTCCACTATAGCCTACTCCATCTGACACAACATCCGTTTACGGACGTTGTCATCAACCAAGGAGACCTGTCGGCTATTGGTCACTCTATGAAGACATGGCGCTCGCCGAGGTTAGAGCGGAATTGAATGAACAATATGTTATCTCTACCTTTAAGATGCCCAAAGACAGCCGGTTTGTTCATATTGGAGACTTCGATAATTATCGACGTGTTGGCCGAACCTATCTTGGTGACGCACGTGAGCAATCAGGAAAGGGCTATGGAGAAATTCTCGCCAGGGATGATCAGGCCATTTTTGCATTGTTTGATGCATTTCTGGCGGATGAATTCATTAAGCCAGC
>JBDTSF010000396.1:0-5910 GCA_039931295.1 Nitrospirota bacterium
CAAAACCTGAAGCAGTGCCCCCACCTCCGCCCCCACTGTTTGTACAGCCTGAGAGTCCGGAGACAAAGACGATGATCGATAACACGAGTGCAAGAGATTTCATAGGGGGCATTCTCCTACGAGTTCCTCTTTGAGACAACAAATATGCTATTTTACGCGACGCGGTAACAGTGGCCGACATTTACGGATGGAGATATTGAGTGACGCGACAGGCAACATCACCCCTGGTCGTGCTGGGATTCGGCTACACGGGCCGTGTCGTGCACAGCATCGGAGCCTCGCAGGGAAAAGCTGTCCACGTCACCAGCAGGAGTCCCCTCAATAATCTCTCAGGTATTCCTTCGGAACAATGTCTATGGTTTGATTTGGAGCAGCCCTCGACCTGGCTGAACATTCCTGCGGGCACCGATCTCATCTGGTGTTTTCCCGCCGCACCCCTCGAACCGGTCCTGGCCTTCGTGCGCACGCTCCCCGCGCCACCCCGACGCATCGTTGTCTTAGGAAGCACCTCAGCATACGACACATCGAGTGAATCGACTGAATACCCTCCCCTCTGGATTGACGAATCAGCTCCGATCGACCGCACCAAGCCGCGCGTGCAGGGCGAGGAATATCTTCGCCAACATCATGGTGCCATCGTCCTCCGCGTAGCAGGCATCTATGGCCCGGGTCGGAACCCGTTAGATTGGATCAGGCAAGGCCGCGTGAGTCCGTCACGCAAGTACGTGAATCTTATTCACGTGGAAGATTTGGCAGCCATCTGTCTGACCGCAATTGAGAAGGGGAAGCCTGGCGAAGCCTACAACGTCAGCGATGGTGCACCGCACACCTGGGATGAAATCTGTGCAACTGCGCAGCAGCGATGGGGTGTGACAGCGACAGCAGCCAAAGAAGACCACTTCACAGGAAAACGAATCAGCAACGCCAAGCTTCGCTCTGAGCTGGGTTACCGGTTTCAGCATGCCGACTTATATGAAGCACTCGCGTTGATCGGATCAGGGATGGAGTGAGAGCGCAGGCTTGTCAAAACGGTCATCCAACGAGGCCGCAGGTGAGAAAGGACCACAGGCGTACCCTCAGCAGAGAACTGAGCGCGATACCATCCCCGCCAATATTGATAATCACCAGCCCTCGTTATGTCTTTGAGGATGGTCAAACTGGTTCTCCAACTAGGCCGCAGACGAGGACAAACCGGAGGCGTACCCTCTGGGGTACGTTGAGGATTTGGGTGAGTTGAGAACGACGTTGGAAGCCAGTTTCACCATCCGATTACCGGAGGAGGGCCATTACTGCTAAGCACACCAGCAGATTATTGATCGCATGGGCGAGAATACCTGGCCAGAGACTTCCGGTTTTTTCATAGATCCATGCCCAGAGCACTCCACTCCAACACACACTCAATAATCCTATGACTCCATAGCCATGCGCAATCCCAAAGATGCCGGCGCTGATCAACGCAGCCGGCAGAAAGCGGAATTTACGGCGGAGAATCGCGAACAGCAATCCGCGAAACGCGAGCTCTTCGAACAGCGGCGCGAAGATCACGTATTCGAGCAAGCTGACGGCTGTCACGGACGGTGCAGCCCAGACGAGATTGGCATCGAACCACTCGACCCAATGGCTTGTCAGATGAAACGGCGCCGCCAGCCGATCCATCACCCACCCTCCCCACAAGCCGGCAGCCACCACCGCCAAGACCGCAACCGCTAAACGACCGGCATTGGCCCAGCCGATCTCCAACCCAAAACCACGATAGAACGTCATCCCGGAGGGCCGGAACAGATGATGGTACGCCAACATGAGCAGCGGCACATTCGTCAGCGGAATGGCCATTGCCCGGAGCAAGGCATTGTCTGGCGGCACATAGAGAAGAAACAACGCCGTGAGCATGGCGCCAATCGCACCGCCGCGCAACAATACCGCCGCACCAATGCCGCCTGGCCATGGCGGCGGCACACCCGGCTCATGCAGCCGGACGAAACTGGACGCCTCATTCCGCCTCAGCCACAGCAGCACGCACACCACCGTCCCGACAATCATCGCGCCGAGCTCAACAAGCGTCAGCCCATGTGAACGGGCAAACTGGCGGTCGATACGCAGAGCGGCTTGTTCTTGAATGCTGGCTACGAGCGCGACATCGTTGGCACGCCGCGCCAAGCGTTCAGCCAATCGATCGTAAAACCACCCGGACGGCAATATTTCTGCCGCTGTGGCTTGCCGCGAAATATATCTATCCGCGTCAGGCACCGGTCCTTCACTATAGGCAGCCGTCACCAGATCGGCGAACTGAGGATACGGGTCTCCGTTTTTTACCCACTCATGCGCTGAGAGGAGGGCCTGCGACACATGACCGGCCTCCGCTTGGAGAATCGCTAACTGAAGATCGACGGACGGGTCTTCGGAAGATTCTGCCAGTTCTCGATACCACTCAATTTCTTGCGTCCGTTCAGCCTCGTCGTGACCGGAGGCCCAGGCCAAGAGCTGCTGCTCCCATTGAGGTGCGCGCTTGAGCCCTTCCTCCACATCCCTCGTCCGACTGACCATCAAACTCAGCGCTTGCTCAGGTGACTCGATTCGATCCAGCTTCGATGCCGAGGTCGATAACCCGACCATCGACCCCAGCGCCACGGTAAGAAAAACCGCAGCCAACAGCGTCATCACAGGCGAGAACCGCCCGAAATAGACCCCGACCGGGGGCGGCGCATCTGTAGATCGCCACCAGGACTTGGGTTGTTGCGGTTCGTTGAGAGGCAAGGTCGCTGACTCGATCATCGTTGGAACTATAACATGCTATTTTTCTCCCTCGACATCCCCCCATAGTAGCTAGGAGTCTGTACAAGTAATGCCATCCTACTGCGGCAAACGATCTGCGGGCATCTGCATCGTTCTCGGCCCCAAGAAGTTCTCGACTCGTTCACCTCGCAACGAGGGATTACTCGGACAGACTCCTGGCGACGAAGCAGCCCGTTCAGAATACCCGTGGCTGAGCGCGACTGAACTCCGCTATACTAAGGGGCTTTCGTAGCAGGCTCGGGAAAACCTCTTTTAGGCCAAATGGCAGTTCGATAGTCCACACGTCTTAGGCAACAGGAGTAATCGGTATAGGATGCTCAAAAAGCTCGTCCGGCAAGGCCGCAGGCAAGTCGAATCCGGAGGAGGTACCCACCGCACTTTGTGGAGCTGTTCGCCCGTACAGTGGATCCTGGCGAACGGAAAAGCTCCTCCAGAGATTCCGATCTCCGAGAATCTCTTCGGTACGTTGAGGATTTCGATGAGCCGAGAACGAAGCTGGCGGGCTTTTTCAGCATCCTGTTAGATTTGGAGTGATATGCCGTTTCAGAACTTTAATCCCCCACGCCGTCTACTCCTTGGCCCAGGGCCAAGCATGGCGCATCCGCGAGTCCTGCGTGCGCTCTCGACCCCTCTGCTTGGCCATCTAGACCCGGCCTTTCTTGCGCTCATGGATGATATCCAAACCCTGTTACGGGTTGTCTTTCAGACCAGGAATCGCTTCACCATCGCGGTGTCCGGCACCGGCTCAGCCGGTATGGAAGCGTCGATCGTGAATGTTGTTGAGCCGGGCGATACCGTGATTGTCGGAGTCAATGGCGTGTTCGGCACACGCCTCGCCAGTATGGTGGAACGATGCGGCGGTAAAGCCATTCGCGTGGAAGCCCCTTGGGGGCAGATCATAGAACCAGACGCAATAGACACGGCATTACGCCGATCCGGCCCGGTCAAAGCGGTGGCCATCGTGCACGCCGAAACCTCAACCGGCGTCTGGCAGCCACTTGAACCGATCGTTCAGCTGTGTCGTACCCATGACACGCTCTTCATCGTCGATGCCGTCACCTCGATGGGAGGCGCACCGCTCGAGATCGATCGTTGGGGCATCGATGTCTGCTATAGCGCCACGCAGAAATGTTTGAGCTGCCCGCCAGGATTGTCACCCTTCACGCTCAGCGACCGCGCCTTCGCGGCCATCAAGGCACGGCGAAATCCCTGCCAAAGTTGGTATCTGGACATGGCCTTGATTGCCGACTACTGGACTGAAGGTGCCAGGGCCTATCACCACACGGCACCGATCTCCATGCTCTATGGCCTGCGGGAAGCATTGCGACTCGTCGAAGAAGAGGGATTGCCTGCCCGCTTCGCTCGCCATCAACTCAATAGCGACGCCTTGATCGCAGGCTTGACCGGACTTGGGCTTCCGCCACTGCCCCTGGCAGGCCATCGACTCCCGATGTTGACCTGTGTCACAGTCCCCGCTTCCATTCCTGAAGCTGAAATACGAGCGAACCTGCTCTCAACCTATGGCATAGAAATCGGCGGCGGACTTGGACCACTCAAGGGAAAGGTCTGGCGCATCGGCTTGATGGGTGAATCGTCGACCGAAGCTCACGTCTTGACCCTGCTCAATGCGTTGGAAGAACTATTTATCCGCGGCGGTTGGCTCTCCACTCCCGGGGTTGGACTCCAAGCTGCCGCACAAGTCTATAGCCGTAGAAATTCCTGACGGTGGAGGACATTGATCGCATGAAGAAGAGACCATCACTCTGGATGTTCGCCGCCGGGACCTTTGCCGTTATCGCCATACTCGCATACTTATTTTTCGCGCTGACGCTGGCCGATCATATGGAGCCGTATTCTGCTCCTGCTCCTGAGGACAAGGCCGCGCCGACAAAACCGGCGATGTGAAGGGTCGCGGGATAGCCCTCTCCTTCGATACACCATGATAAAGTCCATTGCCATCCGCTCAATACGCGTCATCGACGGAACCGGTCGAACATTCGAACGGGCTACGGTTGTCGTTCGCGGAACCACGATTGCCGCTGTCGGGTCGGATCGAGACCTCCCCATCCCGCGTGGGGCAACCAAGATCGACGGCCGAGGACTCACGCTGTTGCCGGGCCTGATCGACTGTCACGTGCATCTCTGCCTCGGTGCTGAACCGGATGTCGTCGATGCGATCGCTAAAGAGACATCCGCCCTAACGTTGCTGAAAGCCGGCCAGGCTGCACGGCGGACTCTGGAAGCAGGCTTTACCACCGTGCGCGACGTCGGGTCGCGCGACCACGCCATCTTTACGCTACAACGGGCTATCGATACAGGACTCGTTCCTGGCCCTCGCATTGTCGGAGCAGGCCTGGCAATTTGCATGATCGGCGGCCACGCCAGATTTATCGGCCAAGAGGTGGAAGGAGCAGAACAAGTCCGTTCTGCCGTACGTGAGCAAATCGCCGCAGGAGCTGCCGTCATCAAAGTCATTGCGTCAGGCGGCGTCCTCACGCCAGGCACCTCGCCGGACCAGGCACAAATGACTGTAGAAGAACTTCAGGCTGCCGTGGACGAAGCGAAACGAGCTGGACGAAAAGTCGCCGCCCATGCCCATGGGTCGTCGGGGATGAAAAATGCCGTACGCGCCGGAGTCCATTCGATCGAGCATGCCACACTCATGGACGAAGAAGCCTCGGCCATGATGAAACAGCAGGGTGTGTTCATGGTGCCAACCCTCTCCGCACTGGCCACCACTGCCGCCTGCCGACTCGGATGCGGCATTCCAGAAAGTGCCTTGGACAAAGCGAAATCCATGACGAAGCGCCATCAAGTGAGCTTCAAGAACGCATTGCGGGACGGTATCCAGATTGCGATGGGGACGGACGCCGGAACGCCCTTCAACTTCCACGGCGAGAACGCCCAGGAGCTCGAACGTATGGTCGCATTCGGGATGAGCCCGATGCAGGCGATTCTCGCCTCGACTTCCGCAGCCGCCCAATTGATCGGGATTCAAGACCAGGTGGGAACGATCGAGAAAGGGAAACAAGCGGATCTCCTCTTGTTCAAAGGCAATCCTCTCCGACGCATCGATTTGCTGCGTGACCACAGCAGGATTATGGCCGTGATGCAAAA
>JBDTSF010000397.1:0-7204 GCA_039931295.1 Nitrospirota bacterium
GATTCACGATGTTGATGGATCAGTTCATGCCAAACTGGCGCGCGCATCGAGATGAGCTAAATCATGCTCCGCTGGCGCATGAGATGTGGAGCTACTGATTGTGTCTGGATGGAAGCGCCATCATGTTCTTTCCCTATCCAAGAACTAGCTGGGCCTCATCCCAGATTGAAGGGACATATGAAAAATCATCGTGCTGATCTGAAGACTATTGCTCGTCGAGTCATGATCGAACGAGGCTTCTTGCCGGATTTTTCTTCTGAGGCGATGGCCGAGCTTGCCGGCATAGAGACTGCCGCCACCGAATGGGACTCGAACATCCGTGACTTGACGGGGCTACTCTGGGCGTCGATCGACAACGACGATTCCCGAGACCTCGACCAACTCTCCGCCGCCGAGCCCCATCCTGATCGGTCTGTCACCATCCTGGTTGCGATAGCGGATGTGGACGCGTTGGTCATGAAGGAATCAGCCTTGGATACTCACGCCAAACACAATACGACGTCGGTCTATACGTCCGGCGACATGTTCCCCATGCTGCCGGAAAAACTGTCGACCGATCTGACATCTCTCAATGAAGGGCAAGACCGTCTCGCGATCGTCGTGGAGATAGACATTGCGGAGGATGGGGCAGTGCTCAGTTCCACCCTCTTTCGAGCGCTGGTCCACAACCATGCGAAGCTGGCCTATAACAGCGTCGCAGCCTGGCTCGCAGGGGAGGCGCGTGCGCCTGAACGGCTTGATGTTGTCCCAGGCCTTGATGCGCAACTCCGGCTGCAAGACCAGGTCGCGCAGCGGCTCAAGGCACGACGACATCAGCAGGGAGCGCTGAGTCTTGAAACGATCGAGCCAAAAGTTGTGTTTGATGGTGAGGTGCTGACCGATCTCAGGGTCGAACAGAAAAATCGCGCCAAGGAACTGATCGAAGAATTTATGATCGCAGCGAATCAGGCGACCGTCTCCTATCTCAAGGGAAAAGGTATCTCCCCGTTCCATCGCATTCTGCACTCTCCCGAACGCTGGCAGCGCATTAGGGAATTTGCCGCACGCTGGAATGGGCATTTACCACAGGAGCCGGATGCGAGGGCGCTCGAATCGTTCCTCGTCACGCGCCGGAAGGCCGATCCCCTCACGTTTCCCGATTTGTCCCTGGCCATCGTGAAACTCATCGGCAGAGGCGAATATGTGCTGGATCAGTCGACAGGGGTTTCGCCGGAACATTTCGGGCTTGCGGTGAAGGGGTACACGCATTCTACGGCTCCCAACCGCCGCTTTCCCGATCTTATTACTCAGCGGCTGATCAAAGCGGCATTGGCCGGTGCAGCAACGCCGTACCGTCCAGAAGAACTGAAGTATCTGGCCGACCACTGCACGGAACAAGAACACAATGCGGAAAAAGTCGAGCGGCAGCTCCGCAAATCCGCAGCGGCGTTATTGCTCGAATCGCGGATTGGGCAGCGTTTCGACGCGATCGTGACGGGTATGTCAGACAGAAGCACGTGGGTCCGGATCCTTGAGCCACCCGTCGAAGGGAGATTGGTGACAGGCGAGCGAGGCCTCGACGTCGGAGACAAGGTATGGGTAGAGCTTCTCAGTACGGACATTGAACGAGGGTATATCGACTTTGTCAGAGTCGGATTGTGAGTGAGTCGCCATGCTCTGGTTTGTTCGGCTTAGGGAACGACATAAACCAGCCGGTCTTTTTACCTCACGCGTTTGTTATCGGCACATGTTCTTCTACCTGCTTGTCCGGTGTCTCTAAGCTGGTGCGGCCGAGTGCGCCGTCGCGGTAGTCCGACAGGAGTATCCTCGCTGCTTTGTTTCGATCTATCCCGCCACCGTTCCTGGTCAGCAGGCAGCCGCGCTTTTTGCCGATGGCGTCGATTACACCAGAACTCGTCAGCCCTGCCACTACAAACCCGTAGCGGGCTGTGAGTCGAGCCGGATAGTGCGCAAGCAGGATGACGGCGAGAAATTCTGCGACGGCTTCGTCATCGACGACCTTGTGGCCTATGGCGTTGACCGTGGCGAGGAGGAGGCCCACATGAGGGTCTTTGATGGTCCCCCACAATAGTCCGGGTGAATCGGTGATGGCCATGTGGTCGTTCAGTTTGTGACGCTGCTGGACCTTGGTCACGGCTGGTTCGTCGCCCACACGAGCGATGCGGCGTTTGAGGAGCATGTTCATCAGGGTCGATTTGCCGACGTTAGGGATTCCCATAATCAGCATGCGCAGCGGTTTTGCGCTGCTGTTGCGATGCCGAGCGAGTGGCTGACAGAGCTGGGGTATCTTGGCGGCGTCGCCCGCATGATGACAAGAAAGGGCCACGGCGCTGACGCCCGGCTTTTGGTTATACAGGTCCAGCCAAGCCTGAGTGACGGTGGGATCGGCGAGATCGGCCTTGTTGAGGACTTTCAGACTCGGGCGTTGGCGGGCCAGGCGCAGCTCTTCGATCAGTGGATTGCAGCTGGCGCTCGGTATGCGCGCATCCAATACTTCGACGACGACATCGATCGCCTCCATCGTCTTGGCCGCTTCTTTGCGCGCCGTATTCATGTGACCCGGGAACCACTGGATGGACATGGAGGCAGACTTTCCAGGAAAAAAATGTACCTTACCAGGATGGTACAAATGCTGCCAGCATCAAGGAGCGTAGGTTTTGGGTCAATTTGAAACGTTAAGCCGCCTGCTTGTTATCGCAGATGTTCGCGGCCGTGGGGGGTGGAAAGATCTTGGTCGGGACCGAGCGGGACGATGCGAGTCGGATTGATGTCGTCGTGGGTGATGTAGTAATGCCGCTTGATGTGGTCGAAGTTCACGGTGTCGGCAATGCCGTCGATCTGATAGAGATCTTTGAGGTAGCCGAAGAGGTTGGGGTAGTCGATAATCCGCCTGAGGTTGCACTTGAAATGGCCATGGTAGACGGCGTCGAAGCGTACGAGCGTGACGAACAAGCGCCAATCAGTTTCGACGAATTGTGAACCGAAGAGATAGCGTTGACGCGCCAGCCTGGTCTCCAGTTGATCGAGCGCGTCGAAGAGGCGCAGCACGGCCCGTTCATAGGCCTGCTGCGATGTGGCGAATCCCGCGCGATAGACCCCGTCGTTCACGTTCTCGTAGATGAAGGTATTGAGGTCGTCGATCTCTTTCCGGATGCCGTCCTGATACAAGTCAATTTTGCTCTCGGTGAAGCGATTGAACTCGCCGTTAAACATGCGCATGAGGTCGTCGTCGGAATTGGTGACGATACGTTTCGTCACCGTATCCCACAACACAGGGACAGTGAACCGTCCCCGATAGTTCGGATCGGTGGCCTTGTAGGCCTGGCTGAGGAATTTGAAGTCGTTGATGGGATCGAGCGAATGCCCCGGCCCTTCGCGGAACGCCCAGCCTCGCTCGTCGCGGATCGGGTCCACAACCGTCATGCCGATGACGCCTTCAAGCTTCTTGAGCTTCCGCACAATGATCGTCCGATGTGCCCAAGGGCAGGCCCAGGAAACATAGAGATGGTAGCGGCCGCTCGCCGCCGGAGAACCGGAACTCCCGTTGGCAGTCACCCAGCTCTGAAAGACATCCGGCTGCCTGGTGAAGGAGCCCTCGACGCTTTGCTCGTCTGGAAATTGTGCGTGCATGGTCATCGTTGTGTGTCCTGTTCCTCTGTACCGTACCATATTGGGAGGTGAGGGGGGAAAGGGAAGGGCAGCCTGGCCGTCCTCCTGCTCGCGGAACGCGCACGCTCGGAAGGTGCTCGTTCGACGCGCGCAATCGAGGATCGACCAGGCTTCCCTTGAAAACCAAATGGGGAATCGGGAAGCCGCGCGCAGTGGAAGATCAATCAGCCCCCATCCCTAGAGAGAGAACGAGCGAGCTTGGGGATTATTTGCGCTCAGGGTCGCTCAATGCCTGGAGGTGCGGATTGACCGGGACAATCCTGAAAAGTAGAATGGTCCAATATTTTCCACGGGAGGACGGCTGGAAAACAGACGAGGGGATGTATTGCAGGGAAAGGTACCCACAGTATCTATTTAGTTGGTTCAAACATGGAGGCCGCGATGCAGATGATGGGGCGTATTGGGTTGATGGGATTAGGGATCGCGTTAGTGGGCGTGCTTACCGGCGCGCCACTCTTTGCGGAGGATAAACTGGCTCAACCACCAGTTGAGGATGGATCGAAGATTGTGATTACCTCTCCCAAGGACGGGGAGGAGGTCGACGACAGTTTTGAGCTGAAGTATGAGTTAACGAAGGGCTCCCAAGCGACGCACGCCCATGTGTACTTAGACGGTCAGTATCAGAAGGGTTTTTCCGGGGCGTTCAAGGGCCTGAGCAAGGGAGATCACAAGATCACCGTGACCGGCGCCACAAAGGACCATGATCTTGTGACGGCCACCCATACGATTATCGTCGAAGTGGAATAATACTGCAGTCAGCCATTTTCACGGCCACCGGCGCGTAGGTGCGGATTGACTGAGGAAATTCCGGAAAGTAAAATGTCTTGAAATTCTCTACTCGGGAATGACGGGTCCTCAGACTAGAGGATATCCGGAGAGGGATACGAGGTGCTGTTGTTCATTCAGTTGGTTTAAACAAGGAGGTCGTCGTGATGCAGAAGATGGGACGTATCGGGTTGATGGGATTTGGGATTGCGTTGGCGGGCTGTCTCGCCATGGCGCCAGTTTTCGCAGGGGATACATCAGCTAAAGCACCAGTCGAGGACGGGTCGAAGTTGGTGATTACGTCTCCCAAGGACGGGGACAAGGTCACTGATACCTTTGAGGTGCAGTACAACTTGACGAAGGGCTCCCAAGCGACGCATGTCCATGCATATGTGGATGGAGAGTATCAAAAGGGTTTTGCCGGGACGCTGAAGAGCCTGAGCAAGGGGACACACAAGGTCACCGTGACTGGCGCCACAAAGGACCACGATCTTGTCATGGCCACCCATAGCGTCACCGTTGACGTGCAGTAAAACCAGCCATCATGAAGGCCACGAGGGCCTCTTGTAAGAGAGGCCCTCGTGCGCCAGATTTCCCAAACGGTTTTCACCCGTCACCCATCTGGACCTACCGCAAGCATCGGCAAACCAGAAAAGAGTTATGGCGTCTGTTTGGGGGGCGACGCCGGATTGAGCTGTGGGCTTCCGATCTTTAGCAGCCGCGTAAGCCAAGGGATCGCCGTTCCTTGCATGACGACGGATGTGAGAGCAATAAAGAACACCAAATGGAAGATCATGTCGGCCTTCTCGAGCCCAGCCACTAAGGGAAAGGTAGCCAAGATGATTGGCACGGCCCCACGGAGTCCTGCCCAGGCCACGAGCGTCTGTTCTCGAAAGGACATCGGCGAAAAGGCCAGCGCCGCGTGGACACTCGCCGGGCGGGCGATGAAGATCAGGAAAAGGGAAACCAGGATGCCCACCCCGGCGATTGGCACGAGCCTTGCCGGAAATACTTGCAGCCCCAGCGCCAAGAACATGGTGACCTGCATCAGCCAGGCCAGCCCGTCGTGAAAACGCAAGACACTCTGCTGGTGGGTAAACGGCTTGCGCGCCATGACGAGCCCCGCCAGGTATACGGCAAGGAAGCCGCTCCCATCCAGGTAGTCGGTCAGGCCGTAGGTCAGCAGCGCCAGCGCCACGGACAGCACCGGATAAATGCCTTCCAATTCCAGATCGAGCGCATTGAACGCTCGCCGCATAAGCTCGCCCATGGCAATGCCAATCACCGTTCCCACGCCCATTTGCATCACAAAGAATAGGACCAGCTCTCCAAAAGAGGTCGAGGGCTCCACCAACAGTCGAATCAGCGCGATCGTCAGCACGACGGCCATCGGATCGTTACTGCCTGACTCGAACTCGAGCAATTGGATCAATCGCCTGGGAATCTTGGTTTTTCGTGCCCGTAGCACCATGAAGACAGCCGCCGCATCGGTGGACGACACGATTGCGCCGAGTAAGAGGCCCTCCAGGAATGAGAACCCCTGGACCCAGGCGACAAACATCCCGATGAGCAGCGCAGTGATCAGAACCCCGATGGTCGAGAGCGACACTCCCTGCCACACGAGGGGGCGTATTGCCGACCATTCTGTGTCCAACCCACCAGAAAATAGAATCAAGACGAGCGCAGTGACACCTAGCGACCGCACCAGAGCTGGATTGTCGAACGAGATGCCGCCGAGACCATCGGATCCCGCCAACATGCCGATGGCGAGGAACAAGACTAGAGAGGGAATGCCGAACCGATTCGAGAGCTTGATCGTGTAAATGCTCAGAATGACGAGGGTGGAGAACACGATGAAGATCACATCAATGGAATACGGCATTCTGTCTTTCGAGGTTGTTCGAGACTTGATGCGGTCTATAGCACAGCCGCTCGGATCACGCTAGCCTCCAGACCAGCCCATGCGCTCCTACTCACGCACAGAGCGAGGGGGAAGAGCACGGGTCGTGTTCGGTCGATAGCTGTAGCAAGGGTAGCCCCAGGCACTCCCTTGAGGAGAACGTGCATCGGTCCATTGTGTTATCGTGAATGAGAAAGGGGCGATCCCACGCAGGTGTTTCCCGATGGCCTGGGCCAAGTGCCACGCCTGACAGGTGGGGTCGATGTGGTGGGAGTATATCGTGCGTATAGCCCTGCTGTTGATCATTGTCGCTATCGTCGTATTCGGTCCGCAACTATGGACCAGGCGGGTGTTTGCCCAACATAGTATGCCCCGTCCTGACTATCCTGGAACCGGGGCGGAGCTAGCGCGACACTTGCTTGATCGGCTCGATTTGCAGCACATCAAAGTGGAGATGACCGAGCAGGGCGACCATTACGACCCTGAAACTAAAGCCGTCCGCCTGACTCCCGATAAATTCGATGGGAAATCCCTCACCGCTATCACCGTGGCCGCCCATGAGGTTGGCCATGCCATTCAAGACCATACGAGCTACCAACCGTTCACGGAGCGCACGCGACTGGTGCGGGTCGCGCAGGGGGCGGAAAAGCTTGGAGGGGTCGTGATGATGGGCATTCCAATTGCCGCGGCGTTGGCGCAGACTCCTGTGGCGGGTGTGGTCGTCCTGGTTGCCGGGATGGCGACGATGGGGATTTCCACACTCGTGCATCTTGTCACGCTTCCAGTCGAGTGGGACGCCAGCTTCCGGCGTGCACTTCCAATGCTCCAGCAAAGGAACTACCTGTCGCCTCAAGACGAGCAGGGGGCCCG
>JBDTSF010000398.1:0-3877 GCA_039931295.1 Nitrospirota bacterium
GGTTTGAAGCGAAAACCAAACAGCAAGGCCACGCTTGTGGTGTCATTCTCCCGTAGCGAAGGAGAGAGGTTGATATCGTGGAGATTCACGAGTAATGTCGAAGACAAGGCGATATTGGAGGAAGCCTGGTATTCGAGTGAGACACCGATAGGGATGTACCAGCTCGTGTCGTTGCGGTCGATGCGCCCGGGGCCAGTGCCACGGTCTAGGTCTGCGTGGAGCAACCCGATTCCCGAGAAGGGCACGAGGTTAATGACGTTATTGAGGCGAAAGTGATAGCGGCCGACCCCGGCGAAGGAGATCTGGAAGAGGTCGCCCATCGGACTGATCTGCATCATCGGTCCAACGGAGAAATTTTGATCGATGTAGTAGTCGGCGTTGAATCCCATGGTGAACACTGTGCCATTGACCGTCCCGGCTGTAAGACCCAAGTCGCTCCCGAACCCCCAACGCTGCCCATCTGCCTGAGCATGCGACTCACCCACAAAGGCGCTCACAGTCAAAATAGACAGTAGGCCGGCGGCACAGGCCCACCGTGACAATACTCTGGCGATCTGTTGAATCATAGCGGCGAACTCTAGCATAGAGGGTAAGCTGGAACAAGTTGCTTGAGCCCATGAGCAACAGTAGAGTACGCTCTGCCACCGTGGATGAAGAGGGGGGAAGCATGGCAGCCAACTCGATGACACCAAGGCAAGCAGCGGTCGCCCTGCTTGCAGCAATGCCGACCGGTCTGTCTGTTCAGCAGCTAGAAGAATATGGGATCGAGGCGACGACAGAGCAGGCTCAGGCGATTACGCAAGAAGTGCTTTCGCTCAACCTGTTTTGGGTCTTCGCGGCCATCGAGGCGCACATTCCTCTGAAGTATCAGTCCGCGCTGTCGGATCACATGTTGGCTTCGATGGAAGCAGGATGGGGGACGACCGTTCCCGTCGGGTCAGCGTCCTGGACCGACTACCTCAACGAATGGCAGGAACGTCGTACTCAGTATAGCCGCTTGGTCGAACAAGGGATGAGCCCGCTTGCGGTGAGTGCAGCAGCCGCCGCGCTCATGGAGGAGAACCGGTTAGTCACAGAAGCAGAGGGGCGTAACCTCTTGACCCTGCTGATCGATTTCGTGCCGGTCGACATTTACGGGCAGCTGCTGGAAAATGTCGGATAATCTCTTGGCAGGCTCTGGCGCGCCGAGACGCGCTCTTTCCCACGTGGCGTTCTCGCGTCGTTCAGAGGCTCGGAAGTACTGGAGGGTATTTTCCATTCGCCAAGAGTCATTATACGGGCGAACAGCCACACAAAGTGCGGTTGATACCTCCTCGCCTCTTCGCTCGCTGCGGCCTTGCCTGCGGAACGGCGTGTTTCGGCACGCCGGGGTTGGGCGGGTGAGAAGTCCAGACTTTCTGAACAGCCTGCAGGTCAGTCAGCTTCCGTCAGCGATCTAAGCAGTGGTGTCATTTCTGGCGTCATCATCTCGTTTGCCAACAAACTGCTTACCTGGAACACTCTCTCAGAGGTAGCGATGATCGACGGCCTTCCCTGTGCCGTCCAACTCATAGAGTAGGGGCGCGCCTGTTGGGATATTCAGCTCCAGCACTTGCTCTCGGGAGAGCTGCTCCAACTCCATGACAAGAGCCCGTAAACTGTTTCCATGCGCCGCAATGAGAATTGTGTCCCCATGTAAAATATGGGGCTTGATGGTCTGTTCATAGTAGGGCAATACACGCTCCGCGGTGTCTTTCAGGCTTTCCCCTCCGGGAGGACGCACGTCGTAACTGCGCCGCCAAATCTTTACCTGCTCGTCGCCGTATTTTTTGGCTGTTTCCACCTTGTTCAATCCTTGGAGTTCGCCGTACATCCGTTCGTTTAAGGCCTTGTCCTTCTCGATGGGGATACCGGTCTGGCCGATGGCTTCGAGCACGAGTCGCAACGTCTCATTCGCGCGGGCCAAGACGGAGGTAAAGGCCCGGTTGAACGTGAAGCTGCGCAACTTTTCGCCCGCGTCCTTCGCCTCCTGAATGCCGCGAGGGGATAGGGGCACATCCACCCAGCCCGTGAAACGATTTTCCAAGTTCCATTGCGATTCGCCATGCCGCAGCAAGATCAATCGAGCCATTGTGAGTTCCTCTCAAGCCTGAAGGGAGATGATGGTCACGGGCCGAAGCATACTGGAACAGGCGCGCAAGTCAAGCGGTATGGTTTGTCAGATCCCGGCAGTAACTTGTCACCCATGGGGACCCCAGACGAGCCCTCGACCGATCGAACGCTTGCAGAAGCTGGTGGAAACGCAGCATGTTCCCGCGCTCTTCTCACAATATGGAGGTATTCAGACATGATGGATATCAAAAATGCAGGTTTTCCCAGGGACGGCCCCGTTCTGCGCGCACTTGACCAAGAATCATCCACTATGTACAATTTAGTCATATTGGTTATTATATGAACCCCTAGCGAGGACATTATGCCTAAGCTCACGTTCAGAAACAGCCACGGACAGCTTGTAGACATTTCCACTGTGGCGGCCACGAAAGTCAAGAACGAGTTCGGCGCAATCTTAGAGCAAACCATGCACAGTGGCGCGGTCGCCATTACCCGTCACGACATGCCCAAGGCCGTGCTCCTGTCGTTCGCCGAGTTCGAATCGCTGGTGAAAGAACGCAGCCGTTCGCTGGACGATCTGAGCGCGGAGTTCGACGGATTGCTGGCCCACATGCAGACGCCACAAGCGCGAAAGGGCGTAGAGGCCGCATTCGAAGCCTCTCCGGCCGAACTAGGGCGCGCTGCGGTCAAGGCCGCCCAAAAGCATCGCGCACCGGCGCGCAAACGAGCGCGGCGTGTTCCCATCGCCGCGCGGGCATGAGCGTCTCCCGGCGGTCACGCATTCATGTGCTGGCCGGCGTCAATGGTGCGGGGAAGAGCAGCATCGGCGGAGCGGCCGTCCGTCAATACGGAGGCGAGTATTTCAATCCGGACGAAGTGGCCCGCATCCTGAGAGAGAAAACCCCTGCTCTGACACAGGCAGACGTCAACAGCGCAGCCTGGCGCCAGGGTGCGAGTCTGCTGAGTCGGGCCATCGATGAGCGCCTTGAGTTTACCTTCGAGACTACACTCGGCGGGAACACCATCACAGGTCTCCTCGTGCAAGCCGCCGAACAAGGCATCGAGGTGCACGTCTGGTACGTGGGGTTGGCCAGCCAGGAATTGCACATCGAGCGTGTGCAGGCCCGAGTCAGTCGAGGCGGACACGACATCCCTGCGCACGACATTCATCGGCGCTACGAACATAGCCGTCTCAATCTCATCGCGCTGCTTCCCCACCTCACCACCCTGCACGTGTACGACAACAGCGCGGATGCAGATCCCGCAGCCGGACGAACACCAAAGCCGACGCCGGTGCTACACATGGAGCGTGGGAAAATTCTTGGCCCGCCAGACTTGGCATCCACACCGACCTGGGCCAAACCGATCGTGGCTGCGGCGCTCAAGCTGCACCGATCCTAAATCCACTACGATCATAAAAGCAGATCAACCGCGTGCAATGTCATGAGATGATGCGGAACGATTTAACTGCTGGGTCAGCGCTCTTCAATTCGTAGGCCGTGGCCGTGGGGAGAGCCGAAACTGGTTTATCTCGTTCATTTGGTTGGCTGATCGGAAAACCACAGAAACCAGAAAACCAGATGAACTAAACAAACGAGAGAGACCAGCCCCCATCCCTGATGGGATAACAAGCAAGCGTGAGAGGATGGGATGGCAACCTGGTCTTACAGCGTGACATGCACAGTCGAGCGATGAACTCAATGCACTGACGCAATCGCTTCAAGCAAGGCGACCGGCCCAGTAAGTCAATACAGGCCTGACCCCCAACTCCCCTTTTCTCATGTTG
>JBDTSF010000399.1:0-4587 GCA_039931295.1 Nitrospirota bacterium
GGTGCGATATATGATCCCGAAAGAAGGTCTATGGGCACATCCTCATTGCGTCCAAAGTACTGCATCAGGTACCGTAACGCCCATGTCTATGCGGTTCGTATCGGGCATGTCGATCCTCGTGCTGGTAACTGGGATCGTCCTGCTAGCCGCCTGCAACCATCTACAGACACCTCGTTTTATGTATCCCACCGAGCAGGGGCCGGTCATCCCGCTATCGGTCAAGCTGGTCTTCGATGAGCCTGTCCATTCAGCCACCGTGGAGCAAATGATCTGCGCCGACGTGCAGTGGAAAGGCCGTCTGGGCGACGCGATTGTCCAATCCTTCATCGAAACTGGACGCACTCGATTGACTCAACTGACGATCGAAGACCCGTCGGGTACGGCACAGCCGACCATCGCCCCCGCATCCGAGTTCACGGCCTTCATCACGCTGGCGAGCGCCTCCTTCACGGCCACGTCACGCACTGGGTCAGACGACACCTACCTCGCTCAGTTCGATGTCCGCCTCACCGCAATCTTCCAAGATACCCAAGGACGCCGATTCCCGGAAGCACCGATGGTCTATTCGAATCGAGTGGCGTTGTGGGCGCCCCAAATCGGCGGCAGCAACAACCAATGCGCAACTGGGCAGTTGGACGCAGCCGTGCGAACGGCAGCCGATCATCTTGCCAACCAGCTCATGGGATACCTGAAGCAGTTGCAGGAGAAGACGCAAGGGGAAGGCACCGCGCGTCGGCAGAGTCCCGATGCCGGCCCAAGCCTGCTGGCCCTCAAGGCAACCTTGCTGGATGCCAACAACAATCTCGTGCTGGAGGGCGGTGAAAAGATCGGGGTCAGGATCGACGTAACGAATGCCGGCAAGACCGTGCTGGGCGCAACGACTGTTACTCTTTCAGGAACACCCGCTCTCATCGATACCTTCACAGGCGCACTGTCGCGACCGGTTCAAATCGCCACTCTCCAACCAGGTGAAACGAAGAGTACTATTCTGTGGGGAACATTACAGAAGGGTCTCGAAGGATCGCGAGGTGAGCTCACCGTGACCGTCACACCATCTGGAGCCACCAGCGGCACACCGGCAACACAGACCCTCATCGCAGCCATGGCCGCTCGCGGCGCACCGGCGGTAGCCGCACCCTCGTCCGCCATACGGACTGGCCCAACCACCACCGAAGGCGGCCAGAATTCAGACCGCTATGCTGTCATCGTGGGACTGAGCCAGTACCGAACCCCCTGGCCAGGCTGGCAAGACGAACTCTCATTCGACACCAAGGAAACCGTTTCCCTGTTTGCCGATTCTCTCCATGTACCTGAAGGGCAGACCTTACTGCTCCAAGATGAGCTGGCGACCCAGACCGACGTCGAGGAAGCCCTCACCCTCTGGCTCCCCAAGCGGGTCACGAAAGACTCGATCGTCTTCTTCTATTTCGCCGGACACGCACGTGCCGACTCCAAAACCGGTGAAGTATTTCTGATGCCCTACGACAGCACCCCGCAATCGTCTACGTTCCGATTAACCTCCCTCCGGGTCCTCCAACAACGCCTGTTGAAGCTGAGGGCCAAACTTGTGGTCGCCATCATCGAGGCGCCAGTGGCTACGGGCACAGCGGTGAAGAACGGCGCAAGTCGGCAAGCCGTTCCCAATTGGACCGGCGATCTTGGCGGATCGTCCAACATTGGGATAGGAGCGATCATTCAAGTCTCTAGGCGGAGCACGTCGTCACAGGGTCGGCAGAATCTTCTGAACGGATTAACCGGCCGGGCAGATCGTGACAACGACGGAACCGTCACCCTCGGTGAATGGCTCCGCTCACTCAGATCCATCGCCATCATGGCTCCGACGCTCCCTCCCGATCTCGCAGTTCAGTCCATTCCACTGAGTCAGGTGAACCTGCCCTAAGCCCCCTTCAATAAAGCACGCTCGTGAAGCGTGCAGCGCAGACAGAATGGGTTGTGTCTATCGTGAGAGATACGCTTCATGCGTAACGCGGGTTAGAAGTTCACATGCACCTGCGTATAGGCCCAGATCGAGTTCACCGCTGAAGACCCGCTTCCGGCAGCATTCCCCGCAGCCAACTGGTCGAGCATCTTGCCGGCAAGCAGATAGGAGACCCCGGTTTGCCACGCCACCTTGTTCTCCTTGAAGAATATGGTATAGACGCCATCGATCTCCTTGTACAACGAGTTGCTGGTCGCAATATTCGTAGTAGTCCCGCCATCAGAATTGCCTGCGGCAGTCGCTGTGGAGAAGCAACCCTGACTGGCGGTATACCAACAATCATTGTTATTGGCCTTGCGGAAAATCCAGAACCGAAAATCCAGGTGCTGCGCGATGCTTGGCTTCACCTGCACACTGGCGCTGTAGCCGACCATGTTTCGCCAAGCCATCCGGTCAGCATAGCCCATCAAAATATGGTTCGTCGGATAGAGATTCTCGAAGGTGTTCGCATTGCCGTCGCAACCACTCCCAGTACTCCCATCGCAGTTCTTCGCGCTGCCGTCACCGGACGCATAGTTGAATTCCACACCAAGACGTGGCGTCCACGGCAATTGTTCCAAGGTCAATCCGCCCTCAAAGGCCATGGCGTGGGCATTGATGTGGAGCCGATCCGAGCTCTGTGCAAGGCCCATCGACCCGGTCTGCCAATAGGACTCGGCTATTCCATCGAACAGGCCCTGGCGATACGCGACACGCCCCCCCAACGTATGACGCTGTTGCCCTGGCGCATGTGCTGCCGTACCGCCAAAGGTCGTGACGGTACCCACTGCGCTATTCCCCCCTGGTGTGAGCGTTGCATTGGTGTTGAGATAGACCCAGAGAGGTTCGACCGACAGGCCCGGCATGGGCTTGAAGGCCACCCGAGCAAAAAAGAGGTCTGCATTGGCATTCCCCGCTCCGATGGATACGACCCCACCTCCCCCCGCGCAACCAGTCGTACCGGTTCCGCAGGATGAGTTCGCGGCGTTGGCTTCTGTGTCGGCGAGGCGCACCCAGCCCCCCCAGACTTCGTACGATTTCCGGGAATATTGAAGGGTGACGCCATCAAAAGAGAAGCCGATATTGTTCCAATCAAACGAACCGAACAAGCGCTGGTTCCCCATCACGATGAGTTGCCGCCCCCCCTTGATGCTGAGGCCAACGACCCCAAGATTGCGGATCACGATGTAGGCCTGCCGGATGCCAAGGCTGGTGAGCGTGTTGGGATCGTTTGCCGCGCTTGGAGAAGTATTCGCACCCCAGTTCTTCGCATATTGCATCTGGAAAAAAGTATCAACGTCGGGCGACACCGCATAGTTGAGTCCAAGCCGCGCCCATTGTTGGATAAATTGATCCGCTACGCCGTTAGAGGCCGCGCCCGTCGCGCGTCCAAGACCACTGGTATTCGCCAATCCGAAGTTCGAATTGTTGCGGTATTCCGGCCTAATCCGTGCGTCGCCGGAAATCGTCAATTTCCCAATATCGAATAAGGGACTCCTGGGTGGGTCGAAGTTCCAATACCGTACGAGATCCGGCATCCCGCGCGTGACCGTCGGCTCCATACCCGGCTGATCCTTCACTTCGTCCGCCTCCGGCGGACTCGCCAAGGCATGGGTCACGGGCAGCGCCGCAAGCAGGACGGCTGCCAACACTCCGTATAGAGCCATCATCTCTCGTCTCATCACGCTTCTCCTGTGCGGTGATCCGTCATGACAGGTGACAGCGGCCCCGTTGTTTCGACCACCTCAATAATCGACATAGACCTTTCGGACTGGGAACTCAAAGCCGACTGTCATCGTCTCATTTGGCTTAATCTCAATTTCCTGTTCTCGGATATGCGGCCTATCGTACATTGGCCGCCCGGCCTCCTCCCGTATGACTTTGTAGCCTTCGTGCCAGGCGACCAACGTGTACTTGCCTGGCGGAACCCCGCTAATCACAAACCTTCCGTCCGCATCCGTGACCGCGAAATACGGATGATCAAATCCAGCCCAATAGGCGTTCATGTTGTTATGGACATCACACTGAAGCCGCATCACTCCCTTTTCATTCCTGAGGGGTGTCCGCAGAAACTTGTGTTCAATTTGCTGACTGGGATTCGGCATAGGGACGTTCAGGAGCGAGACATTCTTGGCGTTGAAAAAGTGTGGGTTGTGGAAAAACGAATCGTGGTTGACCATCGCCATCGTCTGGCTTCGGACAAATGGGAAAATATGCTCCGTGAATTGGCAGTTCACCATATGGAGCCAGTATTTGTCCGCCGGCGCTTTCCCTTTCTCTACCTGTTCAAGATAGACCAGCACGTACGACACACCGTTGTTTTTTGAATTGACCAGTAATGCCTGAGACTTCACCTCCTCGCCGCATACGCCCGTGTCTTCCTCAATCTCGATCGGCTGGAGCTCAGGGAGATCGCCGTTCCATCTCGCTACCCCGGTAATGGTGCCTCCGTCCGTGACATCGATCACCTGGTACGGTTCGGCAAACACGAACCCTGCGGCAACCTCTATGAACCCCATTACCAGCAACGGCACCATCCAAGATGTGAGAGTCTTTGCACGACTCATACGTGAACCTCCTTGTGGAATAGCCGGATTCTATGATCGGTG
>JBDTSF010000400.1:0-24357 GCA_039931295.1 Nitrospirota bacterium
GTGCCGACGAGCACCAACAGAGCGGCCGTCACGGGCATGGCAAGGGGAAGCACCAAGTGGGCCATCGTGAGCGTGAGGATCATGACGACTCCATACAGGGCGATGGCCTTTCCGGCAAGGAGCAGGCTGATCGTCCCTCTAAATCGAATCAGGATCCAGGCAACCAAGCAGGCTACGAGCAGCGTCAAGAACGAACGGCTGGTGACACTGAGTTGGTAGAGGTGATTGCCAGTCAGCAGCATGTTGAGGACGTGAAGATGAGCAACCGAGCTCGTAATCGTCTGTCCCGTTGGCAAGAGCCAGCTTCCTCCCGTGACAGGATTCGGGAGAAACACCACGATCTTACCCTTGAACCACTGGGTCAGCCGATCGTTCTCGTGATGCTCGATGGCGTTCCAGACGGATGACAAAGGAACGGTTGGAAAGGAATTGATCCTTCCATTGCCGACATAGTTGACTAAGAGGGAGTCTGTGCCTCCCTCTGAAAAAGGCAGTTTCGTCGGTGCAGTCTGTTGTTGAAATGCCTCGTACAGTGCAATGCCGAAGGCTGGGACAGATTGCGTGTCGCCGCTTGCCGTCATCGGTACTGTTCGAGTTATACGATCAGCATGGGGCGTGACCAACAGATGGCCCGCGATCGTTTGGGTTGAGACCAGCGTTGCCTCAGGGCTTTGCACCACGACGATGGGGCCGGCGGTGCTCATGGCTTCCAGCAGCAAGGCGTCGCTCGTTGCCCCGCCGAGCTGCGCTGGACTGGCATGGTCGAGGCGATGATCGATGCCGATCACGAGAGCGCCGGATTCATGCGCGCCGGTCAGCAGGCGTGCGAGAACGGCTCGGTCCCATGGGCCTACACCGAGCTCTTCTTCGCTAGCCGAATCCCGCGTGACAATGAGAAGAGATTGGCTGACTGGGATAGGTGCGCGATCGGTCAGCCAGAAATCGTACGCAGTCCAGTCCAAAGCCGTGAATGTCGATGAGGCTGCAGCCCACAGTCCGAGTGCCAGGACGGTCGCAATCAGCCCCATGGCGCCGGCCTGGAGCCAGGATGAGCTGAGAAATTGTCGCCACAGGCGTGAAGTATCGAGCATGAGTATTCTCTACGGTCCTGCAATTTCTGCCAAGATCGCTTTCGATTCTTGCTTGGGCAGCCCCTTCAGTACAGCCTTGGCTTTCTGCACATCTTGCGTGACCCCGAGGCCTTTGCCATAGATGCGTGCCAGCGCTTTCTTTGCCGGAATGAACCCATCACCAGCGGTGGTGGTGAAACATGTCAGAATGTGTGCGTCGAACTGAGTCAGTCTGGTATCGAGGCCGGTTTCATACAGGCGCGCCAGTTCCTCGTGTGCAGTCTCGCTCAGTGCGAAGGCCTCGGCAAACAGAGCAGTGACTCCATTGGGTGATTGGCTATCTTTAAGTAAGGCGATGCCCAAGGGTTCACCAGGGTCGTTCCTGCTGACATCCGGGTAGTCAGCCCAGAGTTGACCGCGATACTGTTTGAAGCCTTCGTATGCATCATTTCTTCGGCGATCGGATTGATCGGGCGAAAGTGCTTGACGGCGAAGTTGTGAAAGGGATTCTGCCGCGCGCTGCTGGCCGAGCTCGACGGCTTTGGTCCACCAGCGGATCGCTAGTGCGAGATTCTTTTCAACCCCCTGCCCGTTACGATAGGCGTTTCCCATGAAGTACTGTGCCTGGGGAATCCCACCGATTGCGGCATCCTCCATCAATTGTGTGGCTTCTCGATGTTGATTTGTCAGCTTCAAGGTCAGTGCAAGGCGATAGCGGGCGTCGGGAAAGTGCGGTTGCAGTTCCAACGCTCGGCGATAGGATTGGATCGCCGCGGTGAGGTGGCCCAGCGAGTACTGGACACTGGCCAAGCTGTAATGCGCGAGCGTAAGTTTTGGATCGAGCTGGATGGCTTCCTTCAAGGCCCTGGCAGCGGTGCGGCCTTCCTGTTTGGCCATGAGTGTGATGCCAAGTTGCATATGGGATTCGGCGTTGGTCGGATCGATCGTGATTGCAACACGGCATTCATCGATGGCTGCGTCGAGATCACCGATACGATAGAGTCCCTCCGCTAGCTTGAGCCGGTCGTCTGCACTGTCCGGGGACAGCCGGACTGCCTTGCGCAACGCACCCAGTGCTGTCACGGCGTCCTCTCGCTCATGCGTCAAGAGTTCGGGGAGGCGCGGTTCATCCGGAGGTATTAGATCAGGCGGGGATTCGGACGACGGAGGTTGGGACTCAACCACTGGGGGCGGCATGTCCTCAAGCGCTTGTGCGAACAACGAATGGATGGGGATCCAAGTGATGAGAGAGGTGAACAAGAGGGTGACAAGCACCAATCGGCGACGCATCGGAAACCTGCGACCCTCCCTGGGATGGGTGAACAACCACGCCATTATAGCAGCTCATAGCATCTCCGGGTGCGCGCCTCTTTACGTGAGAGAGTAAAGAGGCGGTTATCAAGCTTCGTTGAGGTGAGGTTCTATTTAAGTCGGCGGAGGGTGATTCCGACGTGCGCTATGCCAATTACCAGAACTACTCACTGGAAGAGAAAAGCGAGAAACATAGCTCCAATAAAGGCATGTCCAGCCCCAATACTGAGTGTGGAAAAGAAGATACCAGGGACAAGTATCCACAGGGTAATAACCCCGGATCAGTGCCTGTACACCACCGCGCTCACTTAGGTAGAAGGATCCGAAGAGTAGAGCAGCAAACAGGGGTAGGATAACAATATTGACCCAGAGGGTCGCTGTTTTATGAGAGGCGGGGAGGTAGTCAGAGATTAGCCTGAGCTATGGATCTACCAAGAGGAACTGGAGGCCGTTGGTTGGTCAAAAGAAAGGGAGGTTTTTGTCACTGTAGTGATGGTGGGACTTGCTATCTCAGTTTGGCGATTTCAGCACTGATACGCTGAATGCTCGCCTGAATTTCTACTGTAATTGGCTGGATCGGTTCATGCTGCACTCGCCACACTGGCTCGAGGGGAGCCGGGTCGCCAGCCAGTCTGGGAATCACATGCCAGTGTATATGGGGGAGTTGGTTGCCAAGGAGTTCATAGTTGATCTTCCTGGCCTCGTAGACCTGCGAGAGAATTGTTGCCACAAGATTGACCTCTTCCATCAGCTGAGCCCGTTCTGTGGGAGCCAGATGAAAGAGCTCTGTTGCATGGTGTTTGAGCACGACAACCGTCCAGCCGGGAAAGAATTGATCGTCGTGAAAATAGGCCTTGGAGAGGCCCAGATCTGCGATGAAATGGTTTTCCCTCGGCCAGCTGCCTAGGCAGGCCTTGCACGTGGGGTCGCTCATGGCTGGTTGGCTTTGCGCCACTCTTCTTCTGTGATCACGCCCTTCTTGATCAACAACTGAGTCAGCTTATCGATGGAGTTGCGACTGGGTGTGTTTGGAGTAGTTCCTGGCTGAACTGGGGCTGCGGCTTGGGTATGTTTCGGCTCAGGCGGCGGACGTTTTTGCCCCAACACTTTGAAGGAAGGTGTGAAGACCGAGACATAGTCCTTGTTTCTGAGCCGCACCGTGACAGGGAGGCTGTCGGCAAGTGGGCCGAGGTCGGGAGTTGGGCCAAGTGGAATGCGAAAAAATGGCTTACCGTCGTCGGTTTCGCCGTCCTGCCCGAGTATGTCGAACCGTCTGAGGAAAGATTCGCCGGTTAATCCTTCTCGGTCTGCACCTGCAAGGTTGGCAATTTTATCGAGAACGATCACCAGCGAGTCGGCGATCAGTGCATCAGAGGAGTGGTTTCTCACACTGACGTCATAGCGGTATTCGCTCGTGAAGTTGTCGCGTCCTTTGAGCGTGACCACGACTGAAGCATTGCCGGTGAGGTCGGTGAGTTGATCCAGGGATGGTGCTGCGAATCCTGTGATCGAGGTCAGCAGGGTAGTGGTGCAGAAGATGACGCTCAGGGCGATCTTGCGTAGGTGTAGTTTGGTCATCGTTCAGCCTGATTTATCCGGAACAATCTCCGTCGGACGTTTCGGTCGAGCATAGCAGAGATCGGGACATTCATCGAGGGTTGGTACGCGGGCTTGCCTTGACACCTCGTTTCGTCGAACGATATTCTCCTCACTGTCGTTTCTGTGATCCATGCACTGCGACACCCCGACTCATGAAACGAACTGCCCACGCACATGCCCCGCTTCTGGTTTCCCGTGCACTTCTGCCACGGTTGATGCGTCTTTACGATTACCCTCATCCGGCTCACCCTGGCCGGGTCATTCGCGGGTATGATCGACCTCATGCGGTGCGGACTGCGCGTATGTGCGCAGCGGTGGCCATGGCATTGGGCCATGGAGCTGAGCGGGTCCACCAGTATCAGATTGCCTGTTTGCTGCATGATTTGGGCCGTGCGGGGCTCGATCGCCGACTCTTCGGGAAAATTTGGTCTTGGGCCAAGGAGCGCGGAATTCCGACCAGGCCGCGTGAATGGAGAGCCATACATCCAGAGACGGTTTATGGACGAGAAACAGAATCCTTTCTCCGGCAATACCGCAATGAGTTAGAAGCTGACGGCATTGCGATGACTCCTTGGGCTAAAGAGCAGATCGAGATGCGGTTGGGTTATTCGCGACGGCTTGCCCGTCGGCTGCGCGTGATTCGACCAGCTATCGGAAAGATGGGGGTGACGTGGGCCCCTTGGATGCAGCACGTCATGCTTTATTATTACTATCCAGAGAAGCTGGCGTCGGCCACACCGTGGGTCAAGCAGTTGGCAGAAATTCTTGTCGCCTGTGAACAGTTTGAAGCCTACAGCAATCAGCGTCGTGGGCGGGACTACTATGTACGGAAGAAAGAAACGTTGATCGATGCC
Organism: Nitrospirota bacterium; assembly: GCA_039931295.1. Lineage (GTDB taxonomy): Bacteria > Nitrospirota > Nitrospiria > Nitrospirales > Nitrospiraceae > Palsa-1315. The sequence continues at coordinate 4,835 of JBDTSF010000400.1, forward strand.
TTTGCCTACTTGGAAGAGCTCCAGCAGGAAGGGGTGTTGAGTGACGTGGTCATGGGGACGTTGCGTCGGTTGACGGCTCAAGGCGAATTCGATGCGATTCTCGAGGAGGCTCGCGGTTGTGCCTTCTCACAGGAAGAGCGACAAGCGCTCCGAGCAATGGAGTCATAAGTATGGCGGTCAAAACGGTGTCGTTGCGTCTCTCCATGCAGGGGAATACACAGATCGAAAATCTCACGAAGTCTGTCACCGATGCGTTGGCTGGCACCAGGTTATTGGCGGGGATTGTCACGGTATTCGTGAAGCACACCACTGCGTCGGTGATGATCATCGAAGATGAACCGGGCATCAGGGCCGACACCAAAGCCTTCTGGGATCGGGCCGTGCCCGCCGATCCTGCCTGGCAGCACAATACGAGGAATCCCGGCGAGGACAACGGCCACAGCCACTTGCGAGGTCAGTTGCAGGGACCATCGGTCACGATTCCTTTCCTGGATGGAGTGTTGCTGCTCGGGGCTTGGCAACAGGTCGTCCTTGTCGATTTCGATACTCGATCCAGGACTAGGGAAATCATTATCCAAATCATGGGGGAATGATTGCGATGAAGGCGCTGGTTGTTTCGATGGGACTTCTACTTATTGGTCTTTGCCCCGCTCTGTTGACGGCAGAGTGGGGCAAGCCGCTGGGTGGGGCCTATGATGGTCCTGAAGGAAAGCCGCGCGTGGTGACGCCTGCGCCTGCCGAATTGGGTTCAGATGAGCGGGCCACAATGGCTGTGTTCGAACGAGCGACGAAATCTGTGGTCTTCATTGCGAATACGGCGATTCAACGAGACCCCTGGTCGTTCAATCTCTTCGAGGCCCCGCAAGGGTCCGGGACAGGGTTCATCTGGAACAAGCAGGGGCACATCGTCACGAATTTTCATGTCGTGTACGGAGCTAATTCGATCACAGTCACATTGGCCGATCGCACAGAACACAAGGCCACACTCATCGGCGCCGACCCTGATCACGATGTGGCGGTGCTGCAGATTCGGGCGCCTGAAGGCACGCTTTCGCCTCTCACGGTCGGGACGTCGAATGACTTGCGCGTCGGACAGAAAGTCTTGGCGATCGGGAATCCGTTCGGCCTCGACCATACGCTGACGACCGGTGTGGTGAGTGCCTTGGGGCGGACAATCAAATCTCTATCTGATCGGACGATTGAAGGGGTTATTCAAACCGATGCGGCCATCAATCCGGGAAATTCTGGAGGGCCGTTGCTCGATAGCGCCGGTCGATTGATTGGCGTGAATACACAGATTATTAGCCCGAGCGGGGCGTTTGCGGGAATCGGCTTTGCCGTGCCGGTCGATACCGTCAACCGGATTGTCCCGGAACTCATCAAGCACGGCAAGCTTATCCGGCCGGGGATCGGAGTCTCACTCGTTCCCGATGCGATGGCCAAGCGTTGGGGAATCAAGGGGCTGATTATCGGCAAGGTGTCACGTGGCAGTGGGGCGGAGCAGGCCGGGCTGAAAGGCGCACGCGAGACTGTGACCGGCCGGGTAGAGTTGGGCGATATCATCACCGCGATCAATGGTAAACCAGTCGGAACTTTGGATGAACTCATGGATGTGATGGAACGGCATAAAGTCAATGATCGGGTTACAGTCGAAATCCTACGAGGAACCCGCCACGAACGTGTCCCCGTCACTCTTCAAGCCATCAATTGAACAGTTGCGATAAGCGGCAATCCATGGGGCCGCTATGGTAGGATCATCCATCTGTTCAGCATGGAGGACCACCGATGAGTGATCGCCGACCCGCGCAACCACAGGATCCAGCATCCACCGGGAAGACTGAGGATCCCCTGAATCAATCCATGCGCATGGAATCCGATCCGCTCGAGCTCATAGAAGAATGTCTCGCCTCTTTCTCAGATAGTGATCCTCGACAGAAGATCCTCTACAAGCTGCGCCATGTCGTTACCATTGGGCAAGCCACGCAGAAGCAGCGAGAAGTTGAATTCAAGAAAGTTGCCGATGTTATCGCGAAGCTCACGGCGCCGGCTAATCGGGTCGGCACTCTACTGGAGGTGCCGGGTGAAGGCCTTGCCAGGATCCTGGTGGGGGGTGCCGAATACTATGCCTCGGTCGATCCACGGGTGCAGGCTGCCGAGTTAAAGATCGGCGCCCAGATTCTCGTGAATGAGGCGTATGCGGTGATTAAGGTCTTGGGCTACGACCGTAACGGGCCTGTGTTGAAAGTAGCGGAAACGTTGGCAGATGGGCGGCTTCGCTTCGAGCAGGAGATGGGGCGGCAGGTCTTGATCATCCAGCGGTCGAGTGATCTTGTCGGCGTGGACCTGAAGGCAGGCGATGAGGTGCGTATCGAGCCTAGCCTTCATGTGGCGATCGAGAAATTGGAAGACCGGAAAGCCAAGTCCCACTTGCTCGACGAGGTTCCCACGGTCACATGGGAGCAGATCGGTGGGCAAACGGAGGCGATCACAGCCATTCAGAAAGCTATCGAGTACCCCTTGCTCCATGCGGAGACGTTTCAGCGCTTCAAGTTTACTCAACCGAAGGGCTTCCTGCTCCATGGTCCCCCAGGTTGTGGAAAGACCTTAATTGGACAGGCGGCAGCCGCCAGCCTCTCGAAGCTGGTGGGGGAGTCGGGCCAGGCTGGCTCCGGTCCGAAGGGAGACAAGGTTCCCGTGACTCGCGGGGCCTTCCTCCACATCAAAGGGCCAGAGATTCTGAATATGTGGCTGGGGGAATCGGAGCGGATGGTCAGGGACCTGTTCGCCCAAGCCCGTGCTCGTCGGAAAGAGGGGGCATTGCCGTTTATTTTTATCGATGAGGCGGAATCGGTTCTCGGGACGAGACGGGCTTCTCGTTCTTTTAATATTTCCAGCACGCTGGTCCCGATGTTCTGTTCCGAGATGGACGGGATTGAATCGTTGCAGGATGTGGTGATCATTTTAGCTTCGAATCGGCCTGATCTGATCGACCCGGCTGTGCTGCGACCAGGGCGTATCGATCGCAAAATTAAAGTGAGCCGTCCGAATCGTGATTCGGCGGCATCGATTTTGAGTGTGTATCTCACGGATGATCTACCTCTGGACCGGCAATGGATCGACCAGCATGGTGGAGACCGGAAGAAAGCCTGTGGCGACCTTGTCGAGCACGCGCTTTCCGCGATCTTCTCGCGTCTCGATGAGAATCGACTGCTGTCGGTCAGGCTCAGAAACGGGCAGAATAAGGTGCTGTATCGGAGCGATCTGATCAGCGGTGCGATCCTGGCTTCAATCGTGCAACGGGCGAAGGAACAGGCGATTGATCGCATGATTGCGTCCGGTGGGACTGACCAAGGCGGCATGACCTTGGACGATCTGGTGAACGCGGTGCACGCAGAGTTCCGAGAGGGCGAGATGCTCCCGCCTGACGATGCAGCGGAAGAATGGCTCAAGCTGCTCGATCACCATCCGGAGCAGGTCGTGGGAGTCTCGTCGTTTCGACGCGGGCGGCAGTCCGAAGAGCGACTGATCAATCAAATTATTTAAAGGCGCGAAACGAGTAGATTCCCGATCTCAGATGTGGGCAACTCCCCTCGTTTCACCTTTCACGTCTAACGAATTATGCGACTCTACGGCATCGAAACAGAGTATGGGATTACGAGGGAAGACCAGGACGCGGTCGATCCGGTCGTGGAGTCGATGGAACTGGTGCGAGCCCATCTGACGGCCTCCTTCAAGCGGCGCTGGGACTATGGTGGTGAAGACCCGCACGAAGATGCGCGGGGGTTCCGGGTTTCCGGCTTACAACAGGATAAAGAAGAGGACGAATTCTCCAAGGTCGATGCCCATCGGCCATTTTCATTTCACGAGATGAAGAGCGATCTCGTGCTTCCAAACGGGGCACGCTTCTACAACGATCATACGCATCCTGAATACTCCACGCCTGAATGCCGAACGTTGCGAGATATCCTGGCACATGACCGTGCAGGGGAGCGCATTACCCAGCGAGCGGCGGCGAGGCGTAATCACGCGCTTGGCGGGCCGCATGTGCAACTCTACAAGAACAACACAGACTTTCACGGACACAGTTACGGCTGTCACGATAACTACCTCGTCTCTCGTTCGATTCCCTTCCCTTCGCTGACCGCGGGGTTACTGCCGTTCCTTGTCAGCCGGCAGATCATTGCTGGCGCCGGGAAAGTCGGGGTGGAAGGTCAAGAAATCGGGTTCGTGCCGGGCCAGTATCAGCTGTCTCAGCGAGCTGATTTTATGGAGACGGACTTAAGCGTCGATACGATGCACAACCGGCCCATTCTGAATACGAGGGACGAGCCTCATGCGGTTCGGGAAAAATACCGTCGGCTCCATCTCATCGTCGGCGATGCCAATATGTGCGAGTACGCGACGGCGTTGAAGGTTGGGACGACGCAGTTGGTATTGGAGTTGATTGCGCGCAAGGCTGCACCGACTCTTGAATTAGAGCATCCCGTCACTGCAGTGAAGCAGCTGTCTCGCGATCAGAATCTGAAAGCGACGGTCCGTCAAAAGAACGGCAGCACCATCATGGGCCTCGACATTCAAGAGCAGTATTACCTTGCGGCCGAGAAACATTTAGCCGGTGTTGACGTAGAGACCGATTGGATTCTTCGCGAATGGGCGGCTACGCTTCGGTTGCTCACTGGTGATCGAGGGCAACTCGTCGGGCGGCTCGATTGGGTCACTAAACTCTGGTTATTAGAAACTTTTATGCAGGAAGAGCGGATCGGGTGGGACGATCCCTGGTTGGCGAGTTTGGATTTGGAGTACCATAATGTGAATCCTGAACGTGGCCTTTTCCTGGGGCTCGAGGCCGAGGGGAAGGCCTGGCGGATGACGTCGGAGCAGGATGTCGAATCGGCATTGGTGGTTGGCCCGGCCGATACGAGAGCAGGGATTCGCGGCCTCTGTATCAGACAGTTCCCAGATCAGATCACGTCGATGCAATGGGAACGCATTCAGTTCAGCGGGGGGCTGCTTCCGCGGACATTAGAGATGGGCGACCTCTTCGAGCCAGAGGCGGTGCAAGTCTGCGCGCAGGTATTCGAAAGCGCGGCATCCCCAGCGGATGCACTGAACGCATGGAACAGAGAAAAGGAGTCTCGATCATGAACCACATTTCAATGCCGGAGCGAAGGGAAGGCCCAGGTACTCCTATGCCGAAGGCGCCGAATCCATCCGATGAGGATGGCGGTCCGAAACGACCGGAGACTGGGTCGCCCGACAAAGACAATCTGCTCAAACGCATGCGCAAGGTCGATCCGAAACAGGCCGAGCGGTATCGACAGAGGACGGGGGAGTAAAGACGTTAAGGGTAAGGGGTTAGGCGTGAGGGGGTAGCCATGATGTCCCATCGCCTGCCCCTTCACGTTTCACGCTTCACGAGGGGTTTTGAAGATGGGGATGCAAGGGGATTTTTTTCAGTTATTAAAGGAACAGGGTTATACGCTTGGCGCCTCAACGGCGGTGGGGGCTGGCCATGCACTCACGAATGCCACCACCATTTTAGCCTTCAAGTATCGCGATGGCGTGCTGGTGGCCGGTGATCGTCGCGCGACCGCAGGCAATATGGTGATGTACGATCGGACAGACAAGGTGTTGGAGATCGATCGGCACAGTGTCATGGCGATTGCCGGCGTCCCGGCGACCGCTTATGAAATGGTGCGTGTTCTGGAGCACTCCTTTAAATATTATCGGAGGACGCAGCTGCAAGAGCTGAGTTTCGACGGCAAACTTCGCGCGGTTTCCAAGCTCTTGAAGGAGAACGTGCCGGCGGCCTTGGCCGGGACAGGCGCGGTGGTCCCGGTGTTTGCCGGCTACGATATGGAGCAGGGCTCGGCCAAGATCTATTTCTACGATATCCTCGGAGCGGAGTTCGAAGGTGTTGAGTATGCCGTATCCGGGTCCGGTTCCCCCACGATCAGAGGGATTTTGCACTATCTGAATACGTGGGGCGAACAGCCCCTGAGTGCGCTGCCTGAAGAACAGGCTATGGTGCAGGCCTTACGATTGCTCACCAGCGCGGCAGAGTTCGACTCGGCGACCGGTGGTGTCAACCGGGAGGCGAGTCTCTACCCCGTGATCAAGTTGGTGACCGGGGCCGGTGTGCAGACGGTGCCGGACGCGAGGATGAAACCCCTCTATGAATCTCAGGTGGTGCGCTATGTATGAAGAGCCCTATCGCTGGGTTGAAGCCGTCGGCAATCGGCGTCAATATCTCGACGAACAGTTCAAGCAGGGAAGCCCGGTTGTCGCGCTGACCTATGATGGAGGCATTCTCCTGACGACGGTGAGTAAGGGGACTCCGAAGCTCTACGAGATCTACGACCGGCTGGCATTGGGGGGAATGGGGCATCCTACGGATTTGGAAAAAATTCGCTTTAGTCTACTTGAAATGGCGCATGTCGAAGGTTTCAATCGTTCCCCCTCTGACGTCACGGGGTCGAGACTAGTAAAATACGGCATTGCCCCGGTGATTAAGCAGGCCTTCGAGGAAGTGTATAAGGCGCCGTTTATCGTGCGCATTCTGGTGGCCGAGTTGGGACAGAAGCCGGAGAAGGATGCGTTGTTGACGATCAACTACGATGGGACGTTTGAGGAAACGATGGGTCGCGCGGTGTTGGCTGCTACCCCGGCTGTTCAGACGAAGATGATGTCGTATCTCAAAGAGCAGCAGCCGGCTCCGCTTTCATTGGAACAGGCGTTGGATCTGGCTTTGCGTGCCTGGGCGATTGGTTCGTTGGCGCATCAACAAGATGAGGCAGACCAACAGGCTGAGTCCAAGCCACAGACAAGTAACGCAGGCTCATCGGCCGCCGCCATTCCCAGCAGTGATACCTTGATCGCACATGTCCGGAGCATTGCCGGTGAACGGACGATCGAATGCGCGGTCCTTGAGCGCCAGGCTCCCGGCAGCTCAAAATATCGGTCGCTCAAACAGATGGACCTGTCACGCCTCCTGCCTGCCGCGCTTCAGTCCGTCGTGGCGAACTAAGATGTTGAACCGTATTTTCGGACTTGAAACCGAATACGGACTCTTGGTCAATCAAGAGCAGCCCGATCATTCCCCGACTTGGTTCGCCCACAAGATCCGAGACCATCTCTTTCACGTTCAGCGGCGAGGCGTCCTCGATCTGCACCACCGGGGTCACGATGAACCCCCTGGCAACGGAGGATTTCTCACCAACGCCGGGCGCATGTATCTCGACATGGGGCATCTGGAATGGGCTTCACCGGAGTGTGAATCGCTCAGCGATGTGGTGGCCGCCGACCGGGCCGGCGATCAGTTGCTGCAGGAAGCGGTTCACGATCTCGGTCTGGCCGATACGGTGTCGTTGATCAAGAACAATGTGGATCATGAAACTGATGCGACCTTTGGATCCCATGAGAATTATCTCGTCTCGCGGCGCTTTCCCTTTACGCGTCGAGGCCTCGGCCCGTTTGTGACCTTCCTCGTCACCAGGCAGATCTTTACAGGGGCGGGACGTATCGGTACCGCTGGCCCTCAAGATGGCTGGGTCCAGATGGACCGGCTCCTTGTGCCGCGAGGAGTGAGCCATCGCTATGCGCAGGAGTCTTCCCTCCCGTTTCAGATTTCCCAGCGCGCGGACTACATCGTGAACGATTTTTTCGAATGGGTGCAGCAGAATCGCGCGATCGTCAATACCAGAGATGAGCCATTAGCCGACCCCAATCAATATCGGCGTATTCATTTGTTATTAGGCGACTCAAATATGGCTGAGGTCGCCACAGCCTTGAAGCTGGGGACGACGGGGCTGGTCCTTCAACTCATCGAAGAGGGCCACGCGCCGCTCGATCTCGACCTTAATGAGCCGGTTGAAACGATGCAGGACCTATCGCAAGATCAGAGCCGGCAATGGATTGTTCAGTTGCAGTCGGGGAAGACGATCTCCGCAATCGATATTCAGGAAGCGTTTCTCGCGGCAGCGAAAAAGCACTATCGTGGACAGGACGATGAAACCGATTGGGTGCTCAATCAATGGGAAGCGGTCTTGCACGATCTCCGAGGGGACTACCAAACGCTGGTGGGACGGGTCGATTGGGCCTCGAAGTTATGGCTGCTCGAAACCTTTCGTGAGGCAGAGCAGATGGCGTGGGCGGATCCGTCGCTGAAGAGTCTCGATCTGGAATACCACAATCTCCATCAGAGCAAGGGACTCTATTATGGCCTCATGGAAGAAGGGCGGGTCCCACGCCTCATTACGGACAAGGCGATTACGTTGGCGATGGATCATCCTCCACGCAACACCAGGGCATTTGGGCGAGGCGAACTTGTTCGCCATTTGTTAGCATGTGGACCTCCTGAAGCATCTGACGATCCCAAGCTGGAAGAACGATTTTCTCCCTCGTATGTGATCAACTGGTCGATCTTCCAACTGCGTGGCCACGCGCCCTTTCCCATGCCAGACCCGTTTAAAACCTACGTGCAGGAAGTTCGGACCCATTTACAAGCGGTCTGACCGGCTGGCTTGCTGCATCCCATACGGTGTTCTCGCTTTGCTCTCAAGCATAGTGAAAGGTGAGACGTAAAAAGTGAAACGGAGGATTGCCGAGTGTCCTTTCTCCGAAACATTTCACATTCAACCTTTCACGTCTCACGAGTCTCTCTGCTCACCTTCGTTCCTGCAAGAAATCCATAATCCGATTCTCCGCCCAGAAATGATCTTCTCCGTTGCGTGCCCATTGCAAGAATCCGCAATGGCCTCCATGGCGGGGCGCAATTACCTGAATCCTGGAGTTTCGCTGAATCAGTGGCACGGTGAACATGGAGTAGGGGATGAAGGGATCGTCTTGTGCCGTAATAATAAGCGTGGGGACGGCGATGGAGTCGAGCACACGGCACGCGCCTGCACGATTGTAGTAATCGGCTCCACTGGAGTACCCTCCGTCCGGGGCTGTATAGCGGTGGTCGAACTGGCTCATGGTGACCGTGCTGTCGAGATCCTGAAGATCCCACTTGCCTGGGGTGAGCGCCGCTTTTCGTCGGAGTCGTGCTTTGAGCTCCACAAGAAAGTGTCTGTGGTAAATCCAATTCCGAGGCTGCTCAAGAGCCTCGACGCATTTTGGAGGGTCGATGTTCGGGGAGACCGCGATCGCTCCTTCCAACGAGGCTTCTGACGAGCCGACTTCTCCCACTGCCTTCAAGATGAGGTTCCCTCCCATCGAATAGCCGACAAGCCAGATGCGAGTGAGTCGATCCACCTGTGCCAATTCCTGGACGATGGCTCGATAGTCTTGGCTCAAGCCGGTGTTATAGAGTGTCGGAGTCAGGTGCTCGGTCCCGCCACAGGTTCGTTGATTCATACGGATGACATTGAATCCCCCGCGATAGGCCTTCGCAGCGATGCCGTGCATGTAGTGAGACTCGCTGGATCCTTCCAGGCCGTGCACAATGATCACGGTTTGGCAGGCTGTGCGGGTCGGCTGCCAGTGACAGAATCCGAGTAACTGGGTGTGCGGTTCGGTAGTGAAGAGACGTGACTCGGCTGGTACTCCGGCAAGCAGTCCTCCGCGAGGCCAAAAGCCTGGGACAATAGTCATGAAATGTGGATTGCGGAACAAGGCCGCTGGTGTAAACTCTCGCCCGTTTGATGACATAGGAGCCATCATACCGAAAAATTCTATGGAGCTGCAGTAGGTATTACAGGGTTACGGCCACTGGAATGGGCGTCTTTCCACTGAAGACAACAAAGGCCTTCGAGAAATGTTTCGAAAGCCTTGAGATATTGGCTCCCCGGGTCGAACAAATCTGAGCATTGGACGCAGAGGGTTCGTCTTTAGCAATGGCTACTTGTAGTTGAATGGTTCAAGGATTTAATTTATCACATTGAAGGAATAACTTGAAATTTCAGGATTCAATTGAAGCTCTTGTAGCTTTCAGGTGTTCTATAATCCGTTCTACTGCCTGGCTGACCGCGTCTACTAGTACATCGATGAGTTCCCTGAATCGTATCGGCCGAAAGGCATCTGGCTTCTGCCAATTGAACGAATAGAGCGTGAATCCTCATGTGATAATGACACTTTAACGACGCCAAATGATTCAGATTCTCTGTTTCCCCGCTTTGTCGAGTGGCCGATTGCGTTGTTGCGGGTTTTCCGCACTGCCATCAACTGTTCTGGGAACTGGTATTGTAGTCCGACAGCTTCTGAGCCATGCCTAACTGCATGCTGCTGGACGAAGAGCACTTGAAGCAACCCATACGCAAGCAGATAGAGTTGTCCTATATCCTCAATCGGGGGAGAACCAAGATATGCGGCAATCGCGCTGTCTGTATCGTCGATCACATCCATTGAGGAGCACAACTGTCGCCATCGACGCGCGTCTTGCATGAGCCGATCCCGGACGACTGGATCGTTCAATACGTTGCGCAAACACCATCCCAGTTGTTGGACTGTTGTTTGATCTGCCATTCTTTCGACTCCGACACTGAATTCTGTTGTGTCGCCTAACTATTGAGTAGGCAGACCGGCATAGTACGCCCAGACGGAGTGCAAACCGATGGGGGGCTCTTGCACCGCTTCAAGCACTTGTCAACGCTCTCCACAGCATCGCGTCGGAGTGCTATACAGATCGACATAGTTCCGTTATAGATGCGAAGGCCTGTGCATTACCGCCCGATCCGGCAAGAGCCGGACGGGCGGTAACGCTCCCCGTCTCAGTAACACGGGGGGCTATGAATACATGGGAAGTATCCCCTCAAGAATGCCTACTTCACTTGATCTATATGGTCAGAGTAGCATGAGAGCATGTCGAAGTAGATGGGGAGGGATTGACTGGCCAGGAGTAGGCTATGAGAGAGGTGCGGTTAAAATCCTAATGCGGAGATACTTCGCTCCGATTTCATCTTTCAAATAGTTCCACATATTCATTTGACCAGTCTAGAAACAAAGCGCTTTGGCTCGTGGAGCGATCCATTATTTCACTCATCCAATCTCTGATCTTCAGCCTCGGCCAGTGCAACAACATGGCCTGATTTACCCTCGCCTAGCATATCGTCATTGTTGTAGACTTCCACCGGACAAATTGCCGAAGCAACAGGAGAGGGCGCAGGAGATCCGCCCTTGGTGAGACATGCCTGAGAGGATGATCTTGATGAGAGTCGTGAAAACAATCATCGTTCAGTTGCTGTGGCTGCTCGTGCTGACGGCTTCGTTGGCCGTCGCGCAAGTCAAAACTCCAACGATCAGTACGCCGCTCCCGGAAACGCCAGCAGGCGCTCCCGTGGTTTTCGCCGGTGAGACCCTGTTCACGGTCTATGCCAAGGTAGGGCCATTCAGCCCGGAGGAACGCGCCAAAGCCATCGCAGATCGCCTGGTTCGGCTTTCGCAGGCAGACCCGATTCCGCCCGACAAGTTCGGGCTCAACGAAATGGGAAACTCCACGATCCTCTTCGCCGGCGTCAGCCCGCTCATGGGGTTGACCGATGACGATGCGAGTCCGATCGGACGACCCAGGCAGGAGCTCGCACAAGAATATCTACGCACAATCCAACAGGCCGTGGCCAAGGAGCATGAAAGAAATAGCCTACAAACGATGCTGATCAACGGAGGCTATGCGCTCCTGGACACCGTCATCTTCATCGCGTTCTTAATCGCCTTTTACAAACTCTTTCCCAAACTCTACGAGAAAATCCTCTCCTGGCGTGGAACCTACATTCCGCCGATGAAGATTCAACGGGTCGAAGTCCTATCCGCCGAACAGCTCGCCACCGGGATTATTGCAGTCGCTACGGGCGTTCGGGTTCTCGCAACCCTGTTCCTCCTCTATGTGTGGCTGACGGCGGCCTTGGTGATCTTCCCTTGGACCAGGGGTATTTCCGCCCAACTGATCGACGCCGTGCTGACGACCTTCACGGCGATCGGCCAGGCCTTCGCCGCCTTTGTGCCCAACGTCATCTCCATCATCATCATCATCTATGTGACCCGGTACATCCTCAAGGTGATCTCGATGGTCTTTACCGGGATGGAACGGGGCACGATTAACTTCTCAGGATTCCATCGGGAATGGGCCCAGCCGACCTACAAGATCGTACGGTTTCTCGTGATTGTCTTCGCCGCGATCGCCATCTTCCCCTATATTCCCGGTTCCCAATCTGACGCATTCCGCGGGGTTTCAGTGTTACTGGGGGTGCTCATCTCCTTTGGATCTGCAGGCGCCATCAGTAACATCATTGGCGGGGTGGTCCTGACTTACATGCGTCCCTTTCAAGACGGTGACCGGGTCAAAATTGCCGACACCATCGGCGACGTGATCGGTCGCACCCTGTTGGTCACTCGGATTCGCACCATCAAGAACGTCGACATTACGATCCCCAATTCGATGGTCCTCAGCAGCCATCTCATCAATTTCAGTTCCGGGGCCAAAGAGCACGGCTTGATTCTCCACACTGCCATTACCATCGGCTACGACGCACCATGGAAAACGGTCCATGCGCTCATGATCGCGGCGGCAAAGGCGACAACCCATATTTTAGAGAAGCCTGAGCCGTTCGTCTTGCAGACCAGCTTAGACGATTTTTATGTCACCTACGAAATCAACGCCTATACGGACCAGGCCAATAAGATGGCCACCATCTATACCGAACTCCATCAGAACATTCAGGACAAGTTCAATGAAGCTGGAGTGGAAATCATGTCCCCGCATTATGCCCAAATCCGCGATGGAAACCAGGTTACGATTCCAGAAAACTATCTTCCCAAGTCGTACCGGGCGCCAGGCCTTCGGATCGAAGGCCTGGAGAATTGATTCAACAAACCGCACGAAGATGACGCGCCGAAAGGAGAGCCTAAACCATGACGCCCGCCATGGAAGGATATGTCGATCGCTGGCTGTTTGATCCGATGGTCGGCAAGCTGGTAGCCATCACGATTGGAATCCTGATTGTCATCGCGCTGGTGCGGGTTGCTCGACGCGTCCTCAATCGGTACGTCGGCGAGCCAGACAATCTCTACCGTGCGAAGAAGATGGTGAGCTTTATAGGGTATTTCCTCGGGCTGTCCATCATCACCCTGATCTTCAGCGACCAGCTGGGCAAGATGGCCGTGGCCTTTGGTGTCGCGGGCGCTGGGATCGCATTTGCGCTTCAAGAAGTCATCGCGAGTCTGGCCGGCTGGGTCGCCATCTCATTCGGAAATTTTTACAAGACCGGCGACCGTGTCCAGTTGGGCGGCATCAAAGGGGACGTGATCGATATCGGCATGTTGCGCACGACGATGATGGAAATCGGCGAATGGGTGAATGCGGATCTCTACAATGGCCGCATTGTCAGAGTCGCAAATAGCTTCGTCTTTAAGGCACCGGTGTTCAACTATTCCGGCGACTTTCCATTTTTGTGGGATGAGGTGACGGTCCCGGTCAAGTACGGCGGCGACTACCGGTTGGCGAGGGAAATATTTCAAAAGATCCTGGTGGACATTACCGGAAAGTACTCTGAGGAGGCGAAGGAGAGTTGGACGGCCCTCATTGACCAATACCGGGTGGATCCGACCGAGATCGACCCGCGCGTCTTTCTGGTGGCGAACGACAACTGGATGGAATTCACGTTGCGCTATGTCGTGGACTATAAGAAACGCCGGATCACGAAGGATCGGCTGTTCACCCGTATTCTGGAGGAGATAGATCAGACCAACGGCCGCGTCGCGTTGGCCTCTGCCACCTTCCACCTCGTCGAAACCCCGGAGATCAAGGTCAGGCTCGTTGATCCTACCGTGAGTAGCCACGCTTGATCGGAGTCGGATGCACAAGACGCCACAACTTGCGGCTGGATTGATGCTGTACCCTGTCGACCTGTCTTGTCTGCTCCATGCTGTCATGAATGTGAGCCCAGCGATAAGTGAAGCTTCTTCTGCCTCTACGTCTGATTAGCATTACGGGGAATTAATGGGCCTAAGCTATGTGCTGGACGTCACTTTGTCGGAGGATCATGTGTGGTGAAAAACACTACCAAGCGCGTGAATGAGATGCTGCCGAATATGGTGCTGGGGTACATCAGAATATTGAAGAGGGAACTGAGTACATCCAATTCGTCAGACCCTGTCACCTTGTGTGCCAACCTCAGCTTGCTAAACTCAAATCGAGTTCTGTTTAACGTGACGCCGGGTCACAGGGACGCGTCTAGAACACGCATTATTAGTTGATTCCAGGTTCCTCCGGGGAGAAAGAGGGGAGATCCCACTACCAGGAACACCGGTGTGATTCGCCTCCAGGAGTTGGGGTATATTTCATGCTAGTTAAGCCACTGCATAGTTGAGTTTCCCGCGGCATAACGGTAAAGCTGGCAAGAGGAATCCTCTACTCGTTCTTTTCGATGAAGCCTATTCCTGCAAATTACGGTTGAAGGGCCGTATTGACTCTTCTATGATTGGGGCACGACCATGGAACTGAGGAGTCTGATTCACAAGGAGTTAAGTGACGGCCTCGATGAGGAAGAGCTTGGGGCTTCCATCGGAGTCTCTCATGAGGCAATCAAGCATATCCTCGCCGGGGGGGATCCTGAAAGCGTGGAGGCATGGAGAAAATTTGCGGCATACTTTCGGATGGATTTGGATTTTCTCAGATTCGGAAAATCAAAATTGGCGACCTCACACTCGGAATTGCTCAGTCCGAATCCGGCCACGGGGACGGTTCAATATCGGAAAGTCCCTTTAGTCTCCTGGAGCAAATTGGCCAAGTCATACGACCAAGCGCTGGTCCTATAAAACAACTGACGCAAGCGATGATCGAGACTGATGTCTTTGGGCCGCGCGTATTTGCGTTGCGCGTCAAGAACAATGCAATGGAGCCGCTCTTCCACAAAGGAGAGGTCATCTTCGTGAACCCAGATTTGCCACGGCTGCAAGGTCACTATGTGATCGTCCTAAGCCGGGACAAGGGCATCGAGGAGGGCATACTGAGACAGTTGAAGAAGCTTGGGGATCAGTTGTGGCTCCGCGCGCTGAATCCGAAATACGCTGACTGCCCTTTGACCAAGCAAGAGCAGATTGTAGGGCGGGTCGTGCGACTACGCATGGATCTCTAAGCATCGCCTGCATACTCCACACGCTTTTGATTATGAGAGGACCAGACCACGGCTACTCCATACGCTTCCCCAGTACCCGATTGATCGTGAGCCCCTGCACAAGAATCGAGAACACCACCACGGCATAGGTAATGGTGACCACCGCATCGCGAGCCGAGCCAAGCGGCAGGGACAATGCCAGAGCCACAGAGATACCTCCGCGCAACCCACCCCACGTCAAGATTGTGATCGTGCGCGCGCTGAACTCCCGGATGAAGCTAAACGCTTTCACTTGCACGACTACACTGAGCCACCGCGCCGCCAGTACTAGAGGGATCGCGACGAGACCGGCCAACAGATAGGGTCGCTGAAAGCTGAGGACCAGCACTTCGAGACCGATGAGCACGAAGAGCACGGCGTTCAGCAATTCATCGAGCAATTCCCAAAAGTTATCGAGATGCGCTCTGGTTGTCTCGGACATGGCCCACTGCCGTCCATGATTGCCGATGAGCAAACCCGCCACGACCACGGCGATCGGTCCGGAGGTGTGCAGCTGATCCGCAAGGGCGAAACTCCCCATCACCAGCGCCAGCGTAATCAAAATCTCGACCTGGTAATTGTCCACGGACCGGAGCATCCGATAGGCGATGTAGCCCAGTGCCAGACCCAACGCTGCTCCCCCAATCGCTTCCTCGGCGAACAACGCCAGCACATCGGTCAACTTGACCGACGCTTTCGGCAAGAGATTCAAGACGACCGTGAAAATCACGACACCGACTCCGTCGTTGAACAGTGACTCCCCGACGATCTTCATTTCAAGGGGCTTGGGGAGGCGGGCTTGCCGCAAAATCCCCATGACCGCAATGGGGTCGGTCGGCGAGATCAACGCGCCAAAGAGAAGGCAGTAGAGAAATGGGAGCGGGAGCCCGACGAGATCGAACAAGAAGTAGCCTAGCCCGCCTGTGATTATGCTCGACAGGATCGTGCCGACAACCGCCAGCGTCCCAACCACCCACTTCAGATCCCAGAGCTCGTCCAACTTAACATGGAGTGCTCCCGCAAACAGAAGAAAGCCCAACATCCCATGCATGAGCGCTTCGTTGAAATCGATGCCACTCATAAACCGTTGCAGTTCCGATTCGACCACGAAACCCAGCTTGCCCAGCCCCAGGAGGATCAGAGAAAAGACGAGTGCCACCGCCATCAGCCCGATCGTCATTGGCAGTTTCAGTAGCCGATGATTGACATAACTAAAGAGCGCAGCTAAACAGATCAGAATCGTCAAGGTATGGATCAGCGGCACAATGTCACTCCCATCGAAGGCTGATACTGGTTTGCGCAGAAGCGGCGGTTCCTTCTCTCGCACCGGGACGCAATTGACTCACCAGTCTACAAGGTTAGCGCACTTGAGCCTACCTATTGTCCTGCGGATTAAATATCATAGTTTCTCAGTGGTGTCTCAACGTCATTCGAATGGATTCAATTGGCTGAAGGAGTCCCATGATACGCACTCGGCTTCTGAGAGTAGTTGATCTAAGGGGATTCGTTCGAACACGCGCGAAGACTAGACGATCAGCACAGCCGGCACAATGCGCGTCAGACTCATGAGAGCCTCACCTACGCCCACCGCTTCGGGGTCGCACAGATCGCGGATCTGGTAGGGCACACCGACCCGCTTCGGCGCCGTGGCCCTGCGCTGTAGCCAATGACGGATAATAGAGGCGCGGACACGTGGACGCATCTTGGGGGGCAGGGGGGTGTCGTGAGACTCCCCCTTTTATTTTTGTGGGACTGATGCCGAGGAATGCTTAATGGCAGAATTGGAGCAGGGTGGAAATTGCGTCAGCGTTATGTTTTTTCGAATTAGGCGTTGACCTTGGCCAGTTCTCACTCCTTGTGTCATGCATAAACCGAATTTTTGTTTGCTGACCTGTTGCATCCCTGTCTTGACATGTTTGTAACGTCATGGTAACGATATATCCATGAAGAGACGTATACGGCCAACAACACAGCAACCCTCACGCCTCCAGCTTGAGATGCTGGAGCTTTCAGCCCTTCCCCCGAACTGGAGTCTGTTCGTCAAGATGCTTCGGCAGCGTCGGTTCACCTCAGGGGAGGTCCACGCCTGTATCGGCGTGTCGCGCAAGGTCCTCATGGATTGGATGCGGGCTGGCATTCTGAGCCAACTCTTTCATGGACTCGGGGCCGGGAAGGGCGAGGAACGGTTTGGAAAATGGCGGCTGTTTTCCATCCTGGATATCTGGACTCTCGCTTTTTATAAGAGGCTCCGCGACGAGGGGATTTTTATTGAGCGGTTGCGAGGGTTGAAGCACAAGGCGAAACACAGTGAGGCGTTTGAAGGGGAAGCTATCCAGTGGTGGTTGTACCAAGCCCTGGCCCATTGGGTGCATCGTCAGCCCTTCTGGGTGCACACCGACATGCGAGGGTTTCTCTCGTCCACCCCAATCGAACGCAAAAATCCTGCGATCTATCTCATTCGAATCGCCCATCTCGAACCTGACACGACGGATCTGTTTCTGACCCTGAACCTGATCCCGCTAATGGATAAAGCCATGACACTGAGCGGACCCATGGAATTGAGCATCGACAAAGCCAAACAGATCGTAGCGCGATTAGAGGGGCAGGAGCTTTGCCTAGAACCTCTCCCGAAACCAGACCGGACGTGAGCATGGAACGCGCGTCCTACAAGCTCCTGCTTCATGGCATTGATACGGTGCAGTGCGCCTATTATCTTGGCCCTCCATCGGCTAAACATCTCGACTTTATAAAACTTGCGGTCATCAAAGAACAACTCCGGATGGATAAGAGCCGGGAACCTCGTGCAGTGACGCTGGGCGGTACGGAGTTTTTCCTCCACCCCTATGGGAGTAGTTCGGGCTATCCATTTGTGCTCACCAGCGAGGATTTCAAGATTGAACTGGGGGAGTTCAATCATCCCTCGTGTTTTGTGACCTTTCGGAGCCAAGCCCTCTGGAAACACTCGGCGTCGGTCCTCCATGACAGGTTTCTGACTTGGGCTGGGGCTGTCGGTTGTGACGTACAGCAACCGGAAACCCTGTCACGGGTAGATTTCTGCTTTGACTACGCACTGGCCGAACGGGACTTTGATGCGGATTCGTTTGTGAGTGTGTCGAATAAAGATAGTCAACACCGCGAGCATGGCGCCGTTCAGACCTTTACGCTGGGGAAAGGCGATGTGGTCCTCCGGGTCTATGACAAAGTGGCCGAAATCAAACAGCAAAGCGCCAAAGTCTGGTTCTATGAATTGTGGGGGCAAGAGGAGCACGTGTGGCGGATTGAGTGGCAAGTAAGAAAACCGATGTTGCGGAATTGCTACATTCGAACCTTTGCGGATCTTCAGGAGCATCAGGGCCTGTTGCTTCGGTTCCTCGCGGAGCATCACGACACCTTGCGGACCCGGACGGACGATAGCAACCGTTCGCGCTGGCCCTTGCATCCCCTGTGGGTGGATGTGCAGCAACGGATCACCGAATTGCACACGCTGGAGACCAAGCAGGTCGATGGCAAGGAACTGGTGCTCGATGAACGCTTGATACGGCTGACCATTAGCATCTATGGCTATCTCAAGCGGATCGCTGCGGTGTCCTGTGTGAAACAGGGGCAGTCCATGATGAGCGAAGAAGAAGCCTATGCTCTGCTGGGCGACCGATTGCAGCGGCTCTTCGATCCCTTGAGTTGGAAGATGGATGTCCGAAAGCGAATGAAAGCGATTGAGTTGGGGGAATGGTAACGAAACAGCACGTCATGGACTTGGTCAATCACCGGGTCACGCACATCTTGTTGGTGGCGGAGGCTTCGTTACCACCAAGTCAGTATCAGGCGTTTCGCAAGGTGGTACTGAATGCGTTTGGGCGGAATGGGCTGGTGGGGGAGTTGGAGCGGCTTTGCTGGCCGATGGTCGGAGAGGAACGGGAAGGATAGGGCCGGAATACATGATGCACGAAAGGCGGTGGCCCATGAGTGTCCCATGATTCTGAACACATTGATTTGAGCGTGAGTTTTGACGGTGAGTTAGCGCATGTTACAGAGGTAGAAGTGGTGTTGATTGAGTCGTATCTTGGCGATCTGATACAAGGGATTCTTCTGACGCAAGACGAAAAGGGGTAAGGCCGTGATTGTTGCTCTCTATGCGCGAGTCTCGACGAGTAAACAGGCAGAGAAAGATCTGTCGATCCCTGACCAACTGAATCAGATGCGGGCGTGGTGCCGGGCTCAGGGCCACAGTATTGCCAGCGAGTATGTCGAGGCCGGCGCGTCTGCCACAGATGACCGACGGCCAATCTTTCAGCGGATGATTGCCGAAGCCTGTGTGGCTTCATCGCCGTTCGAGGCCCTTGTGGTCCATAGCCTGTCTCGCTTCTTTCGGGATTCGCTCGAATTTGGCTTGTACGAACGAAACTTGAAACGGTTTGGGGTGCGTGTGCTGTCCAT
>JBDTSF010000401.1:0-2297 GCA_039931295.1 Nitrospirota bacterium
TTACCCAAACAAGGCCGCTCGCATTCTCTCCATCTCTCTTTAAGGGAGTGGCCAAGGCTGCCCTTTACTGCGCGCATCGAACGAGCACATTCTGATCGTGCGCGTTCTGCGAGCAAGAAGGGCACCTGGCCGCTCCCTATCCCTTTTCAGCATCTTGCTAAGCGCGGACAAACTGATTCGTCCCCTTCTCCACCCCAATTTCGGTCTCCGGTCCATGCCCCGTCACCACAATTGTCGCATCCTTCAAGGTGTACAACCGTTCTCGAATAGATCGTTCGATGGCATCGAAGTCTCCACCCCAGAGATCGGTACGCCCAATACTGCCGCGAAAGAGCGTATCGCCGGCCACCACAACGTTGTCGTCTGGAAAATGAAAACTCATGGACCCAGGGGTGTGCCCGGGCGTATGGAGTGCCACAGCCAAGACCTGGCCAACCCACAGCTTCTCCTCATCTTTGAGCCAATAGTCAGGCATCGGAACAGGCACATAGGCCACGCCGAACATCTGACACTGCGCTTCGAGATTCTTCCACAGGTCAAGATCACGCTGATGCAGACAGAGCGTAGCCCCTGTCGCTTTCTTCATTTCTCCGGAGGCAAGAAAATGGTCGAAGTGGGCGTGGGTGTGAAGGATATGTGTGACCGTCAGTCCGAGTTGGTGCACCTCGTGGAGAATTCGCTCGTAGGCGCCGCCCGGATCAATCACGATCGCCTGCTTCGTCACTGGATCGCCGATGATCGAGCAATTGCAACCAAGAGGCGGGACGGAAAAGGTTTTTCGGATCATGGTCGTCAACATGGACGCATGCTACCGTCCAAGCCCATCAGGGCGCAAGCAGCGGCCCTTCTTCTGAATCTAACCGAGCTTGAATAGCCCAAGCAACTTCCGTATCGAACAACGTCCAGCTTCGCCCTTGACGACGACACCACACAAGGAATCCTGCTCCGGTGCCGTCGGGGCGAAGCGTTTCGACATACAGGAGTGCATGATCGTTACGCAGGCTGCGCGCCACACGAGAGAACGCCAAACGATCCAAGATCGACGGCGCTTGAACCGGCATTGAGCCGGCCACCATGATTGGGCGTGCCAGAGACACCTCCGGCTCTTCGAGCCTGCCCTCTGTGGCAAACCGGTAGCCGACAGCAAAGTGGAATCGCCCTTCAAGCCGGCTTACTTGCCGGTTGGCCGAAATAAATTCCCGAATCATATCCGTCGGCAGTTCGTCATTGAAGTAGCCCTGCTCCTGAAACACTCCGACCGTCGTCGATCCCTCCTGATCCGGAGAGAGACGGAGCCTGGTCATGCGTTCGATCACGACCAACTGAGTCGATGACGTGAGAAACTTACTCGTCACCACCTGATCGTACAAGGCATAGTCGTCAGCAGAAATGGCGTTGGTCCTCTGATCTGATCCCGCCACCGCTCCCGGCAGGCAGAGAAGAACATTCACGAACAGCACCGCTGCGAGTACATCTGTCAAGCGGTTCATCATTGTGCGAGCATAGCGTCCAGCACGACGCACGGTCAATTCAGTGAATCCAGCGTGGACAAGTCGGGGCGAAGCGTAGATAATCCGAAAACTGGAGGGACGTCACGTGCGCGATAAGACTCAATCGAACCAATGGCCTTTGTGGATCGGAGCAATCGCTCTCTGTGTCTTAGCCAGTAGTTGTAAGCCGGACGATTCGCCGTTCAAAGCGGAAAATGAGTCGCTCCGCAAGCAACTGGTTAAGCAGGAGTCGGTGGTCACCTCGCTGCAGGACGGGAACAAGGTCATGCACCAACAGATCGATCTACTGAACCAGGAATTGCGCGATGCGATGAAATCCGCCCAAAGCGCCAAGGCCGAAGCCAAAGCCGCCTCCGCCGACTTGGCGGTACAAGCAGCCCAGGCAAAAAAACTAAGCGCGGATGTCCAAAAAACCGTAGCCGCCCAAGCGGCACAGACAATCCACGTCGAAGAGAAAGGGACTCAGACTGAAGACATCCCCCGCCCCTTGAGCACCGTCGCCAAGGTGGTGGAAGACACCCTCGGCCGCAACGGATACCACATCAAAGTGAGTATCAAGACCGACCAAAAAGCGGTCTATGTGACGGAGCGAAAAGTTTCCCCCCCTATCTCGCTTGAAGTCCCCGGCTCACGGAATCAATACGTGCTATCGCTTCATGGCCTCCCTTCGAACATCACCCGACTCAACGTCAAAGCCGACTTTGAAAAACTAGCCCAGGGAGGACGCGTCCTCAGCGTGAGCGCGGAGGAGGTTGCGGAAATTGAACGAAGCCTGCTCCGGGAAGT
>JBDTSF010000402.1:0-3202 GCA_039931295.1 Nitrospirota bacterium
GAGTCCATCATCGTGAAAGAGTCCGGCGGCACGCCGGTCTTTGTGCGTGATGTCGCGGAAGTCCGCATCGGCCACGCCGTTCGCCATGGCGCGGTGGTCCTCAACGGGGAGCGGGAGGTCGTGATAGGGACGGTGCTCATGATTCGCGGAGGCAATGCGCGTGAGGTGGTCGAGGCGGTCAAGACCAAGGTGGACGATCTGCAGCAGAATCACATCCTCCCCGCTGGTACGAAGCTCGTGCCATTTTACGATCGCATCGAGTTGGTTTCGGCGGCCATCAATACGGTGCGGGATGCCTTGATCGAGGGAATCGTGCTGGTGGTTTTTGTCTTCTTTTTCTTCCTGGGCCACGTCCGCAGCGCCATTGTGGTGACGGTCTCACTCATCGTCACCCCCCTGATCACATTTATCGTGATGCAGCGGCTGGGGCTCTCGGCCAACTTGATGACGCTTGGCGGGCTGGCCATCGCTATTGGCGAGATTGCGGACGGTTCGCTGGTTGTGGTGGAAAACGTCTATCGGCACCTGGCGCAGAACAATAGCGCATCGAGGAAGAGCACGTCGGAGGTGATTCTTCAGGCTACGAAAGAAGTGGGCCGGCCGATCCTCTTCGGCATTCTGATCATCAGCGTCGTCTTCCTGCCGCTCATGACGCTTCAGGGCATGGAAGGAAAGATGTTCGCGCCGCTGGCCTACACGTTGGTGATCGCGCTTCTTGCCTCGGTTGTGGTCACGTTGACCCTGTCGCCGGTGCTCGCATCGCTGCTCTTGCGCGGGGACCATCCGGAGGAAACGCGCCTTACGCGATGGATGAAGCTACGATATCTGCCGATGCTGACCTGGACGCTCCAGCATCGCAGCCTGGTGCTCAGCTCCTCAACGGCGATCGTGCTCTGCAGCCTCGCGCTCGTTCCATTCGTGGGGCGGGAATTCATTCCACTCCTTGAGGAAGGAGCCCTAACTCCTCAAGTTGTGAAGCTGCCGAGTGTCTCGCTGGCCGAGTCTATCGAGTTGGAGAAGCAAACCCAAAAGGCCATGATGGAGTTTCCCGAAGTGAAGATGGCTGTGAGCAGAATCGGACGAGCCGAAATTCCCTACCATCCGGAAGATCTATACGAGAGCGACCCGATAGTCTCATTGCACGACCGCAGTACCTGGAAGACGGCGACGACCCAAGCGGGGTTGACCGATGCGATCCGCCGGAAACTCGCAAAGATCCCTGGTGTTTCCGTGCTCATGAGCCAGCCGATTCAGGAACGGGTGGACGAGCTGATCTCCGGGGTCAGGACCGCCTGTGCGATCAAATTATTCGGGGAGGATCTCGATGTCCTGCACGACAAGGCGAAGGAGATTGCTGCCTTGATGCAGCAGATTCACGGCGTCAAAGATATCAAGGTCGAACAGATCGCCGGCCAGCCCTATCTCACCGTCGATATCGACCGGCAGAAGATCGCCCGTTTCGGCATCAATGTGGCCGACGTGCAGGAGATCATCACCACTGCCATCGGCGGCAAGGCGGCGACCTATGTCTACGAAGGCGAGCGGCGGTTTCAATTGACGCTTCGGTTCCCGGAGCTGCAACGCAACAGCATCGGCGCCATCGGAGAGATCAGAGTGAAGTCTGCCTCCGGCGCGCTGATCCCGATGAGCGAGCTTGCCACGATCGAGATGCGCGAAGGTCCGGCCCGCATCAGCCGTGAGCATGTGAAGCGCCGCATTTACATCGGCTTTAACGTCGTCGGGCGCGACATCGGCGGGGTGGTGGATGAAGGGCGGAAGAAACTGGAACAACAGATACACTTGCCTGAAGGGTACCAGGTGACGTGGGGCGGAGCCTTCGAGAACATGGAGCGGGCCAACGAGCGGCTGTTGATCGTGGTGCCTATCACATTGGGGCTCGTGTTCTTCCTGCTGTTCTGGGCGTTTCACTCGCTCCGGTATGCGACGTTGATCATGATCAATCTCCCCTTCGCCTTGATCGGGGGCGTCGTCTCTCTGTGGCTGAGCGGGCAATACCTGAGCGTGCCGGCCTCCATCGGCTTTATCGAACTCTTCGGCTTGGCGGTCGGGAACGGGATCGTGCTGGTTTCCTATATCAATCAGTTGCGCAATGAAGGCGAGCTGATGGATCAGGCTATCGTGAAAGGTTGTGTCCTCCGGCTCCGCCCTGTCGTTATGACGATGATGACAACGCTGCTAGGTTTGTTGCCGTTGGTGCTCGCGCAGGGGATCGGGGCCGAGGTGCAACGGCCGCTCGCGACCGTCGTGATCGGCGGCCTCTTCACCTCGACCGCCCTCACGCTGGTGGTCTTGCCGGCCCTGTATCAATGGTTCGCAGAAGAAGAAGCAGGAAAGGAGTATACGCCGGAGTGGGTGTGAGGGGAGGGAGGGTCGCCTGGTCGTCCTTCTGATCGCGGAACGCGCGGCCTTGCTACAGAAGAAGGTTAAGGTTGAGGCTCAGGTTGAGCACTGCCCAGTCCGATTGGGGGAGGATAACCTTCAACCTTGACCTAAGCCTTGACCTTCCAATGAGATGCGCGAAGTTGAGGACTCACGAGCCTGCTCCTATATATAATGAAGCAGCACATACGAGGGTTGAGCGTCTCTATTCGATGGGATAGTGTTCCGGCGCGGGGTGGGAGGTATGCCCTACAATCGAATATCGGGCTCAGATGGCGCTCAGTCGGTTTGGCAATATCGAGTGGGAGGGAATATGAAGAGGCACTGGATACTCAGGGTATCGACGGTTGGGCTTGTGAGCGGTCTTCTATTCGGGACTGTGGCGCTTGTACAAGCTGAACCGAAGGCTCAAAGCGGCGATGTGGCGCGTGGCAAGACTCTGTTTGTCAGACACTGCACCGGTTGTCATGGCCCGGAGGGCGGAGGGGATGGGTACAAGTTTCATAGCGGGCCTGATCCGGCTAAACTCACATCACCATCGATCAGAAAAAAAACCGACGCCGACCTGTTCCAAACGATTCATGAGGGCAAACCGAATATGCCGCCCTGGAAAACTCGTCTCTCTCAGGAAGAGAGCAGAGACATACTGGCCTATGTGCGGACTCTCGCCAAGTGAAGGATGGGAAGGATAGCCTGGCGTCCTCCTGCTCGCGGAACACGCACGATAAGAATGCGCTCGTTCGACGCGCGCAATCGAGGATCGACCAGGCTATCCTTGAGAATGAAAGTGGGAAGTGGGAAG
>JBDTSF010000403.1:0-3018 GCA_039931295.1 Nitrospirota bacterium
GCGGTGCCGAGAACCTGAATCGGCTCTCCCTTCGCATCACGAGCAAATATCACGTTGCGCAGGGCTACCCAGCGCCACTCGCTGGAACGACTCTGTATCCGGCATTCGATTTCCAGGACTTCGCCATCCCTTATGGATGAGAGGCGTTCGAGGCAATCCAACACGAGAGGCAGATCTTCATGATGCACTAACTGTTTGATGGCCACCTGGCCGATCAGCTGGAGATCCTCCAAGGCATAGCCGAGCAAGGAGTCAGATTTTCCATTCGCATAAAGGCTCCGCTGCTCTCGCAGATCATAGAGGTAGACGGTGGAGGGCGCCGCATCTATGAGATTCTTGATGAACCGTTCCCGTTCCGTAAGCTCCTTTAACAAAACTCGCGTTTCTTCCTCCCGATCATAGAGGCGTAACAAGGCCTTCGCCGCGCCGAGCAGTTCCGCGGAATCGACCGGTTCGGTCAAATAAACATCGGCCCCGCCCGTCAGGCCCCTGACCCGGTCTTCGGGCCTCACACAAGAAGCGGAAATCTGCAGAACCATAACATGCGCGGTAACGACATCCTTCTTGATTTGCCGGCACACCTCCAAGCCATTGATATCCGGAAGCCCTACGTCCAACAGAACCAGATGAGGATGTTCCTGATGCACCAGCTTCAATGCGTCGCCGCCGGTCCCGGCTTCCAGCACTCGATAACCGGCACGCTCAAAAATCTTTGTTTTGACGTACCTCGCGCCGGCGTTGTCGTCGACATTCAGGATGAGATGCTGAAAAGAGGTGGTCATGATTGCTCGTCAGGCAGTCCTATGGGTTCGGGAGAGCGCGTGGAGGGGACAGGGAGTACCTCTCCTATTATGCGCCTGATAGTGGATTCCGACAATTCGCTTTTCAGAATAATCGCGCGCGATGATTGCTCCAGGACGGATCGCGTTTCTTCGGTGAGAGCCTGAGACGTGACTACGATAATGGGGGTGCCCTTGATTTTCTCTGATTTAGCCAGGTCCTGCATGAATTGCCAGCCGGACCGGCCCGGCATATTGAGGTCAAGAAAAATCAGGTTAGGCTGAACTTCCCGGGAGATCCGAATTCCTACCATGCCGTCCTCGGCCTCCATGACCCTACAAGGGATGGTCGCCAGACATTTTTTGAGGATGTACCGAAACGATTCATCGTCGTCGATGATCAGGATGAGTGGCAGGGCTTGGGTGCCGGCTGAATCATCCAACGGGATCGACCGTTCAATTAAGCGATCCAGTGTCGCAATCAAGGCTCCATGTTCTACTGGTTTGGGCTGATAGGCATCGGCTCCCAACACGAATGCTTTGCTCCGATCCTCCACGGTGGTGACGATGAGAATGGGAATATCCCGCGTGGCGTCGTCACCTTTCATGTGGGCTAGCCATTGCCAGCTGTCTTCGCCTTTGAGCACAATGTCCAAAATGATCGCAGCCGGCCTAACCTGACGCAAGAAATGCCTGGCTCCTTGAAGGCCGCCCGTCGAAATGGCTTGGTAGTTAGTGTCTCGGAGATATTTTTCATAGAGCAATCGAGTTGCCGGATGATCATCCACGATGAGCACGGGAACTCTGGCGGTATCCAGATGAAGATCATTGTCAGCGATCGGCACGAAGTGGTCGTCGCCTATTGAATGCAACTGGAGAGGGATGGTCAGCCTGAAGACGGATCCGAGACCTATATGACTTTCCATCGAGACGGCACCACCGAGAAGGCCGGCGAGTTTGCTACATAAGGGAAGCCCCAAACCCGTACCCTTTACACATCGCTGAAGAGGGCTATCGACTTGGACATATTCTTCAAAAATTCGCGTCTGGTCTTCTGGCTTAATACCAATGCCACTGTCAGCCACGGCCACGGTAATATTTTTCTCCTCGTCGTCGACCGATGCCGTGATCCGGATCTCACCCTGCTCCGTGAACTTCAGGGCATTGGAAATGAAGTTTCTCAAGATCTGCGAGACTTTTCTCTCGTCGGTCAACAAGATCGGCAGATCGTCGGATTCCTCGAATACCAGATTGACGGAGGAGGTCGTCAACAAGGGCTTGAGCATCCCGCGGAGGGTGCTGAACATCGTCTTCATCTCGAACTCCACCGGGTGCACCTCTGTCTTACCTGCTTCAATCTTGGCGATATCCAACAAGTCGTTGACAAGCTCAAGGAGGCTCTCAGCCGCTTCGCGGACAAATCGAACCTGCTTATCCTGTTCGGGTGTCAATTCGCCGTCCGACCGTTCCAACAATAAGGATGACAGTGCCAGGATTGAACTCACTGGGGTTCGAAATTCATGACTCATATTGGACAAAAACCGGGTTTTCATCTGGTCTGCACCCCGAAGATGGTCAGCTTTCTCATCCAATTCCGCATACAGTGCGACGACTCCCCGATTCGTATCTTCCAATTCCTGATTGGTGCGGACGAGTTCGTTTTGCCGGAGGCGCAATTCCTCCAACGTTCGCAGCAGTTCGTGGTTTTGTTGGCGTACCTCATCTTGCGCATTCTGAGACGGGGTCTTGATCAATTCGTCCACAAGCGTGGCCACCTCCTTCGTCCCCATCAGCGGGGTGCGAGCGGGCAGAATCTTCTTCATGAGAACAGTTGTGCCTTTACCAGCCTCGCTAGTGATGTCACATTGATCCATCAGCCGTTTCGCGCCGAGGAGGCCCAAGCCCATGCCGCTATTGGACTGATATCGACCTTCGAGAATCCGGTTGAGATCGGGGATTCCGGCTCCGTTGTCGGTCACACGGACTAACATGACCTGAGGCGCGGTTTGTCCCTCGAGCAGATACTCCACCAAGCCGTTCTTCGCATATCGGAAGGCGTTGCGAGCAATTTCTGATACGGCCGTGCCAATACGCGTCTGGTCTTGAGCCTCGAATCCCAACAAGTGTGCAATCTGCCTCGCCCGTTGTCGTGCGGCCACAACATCGTCCTCATACTTCAACGCGACAGTCAGAATGGACCGGGTCATTGGGAGATACCTTTCAGCCCTGGGTGCTTCAT
>JBDTSF010000404.1:0-7631 GCA_039931295.1 Nitrospirota bacterium
AGAGATTGGGTCGTAAGGGGGGTTAGACGAAGTATCGGCTGGTGTCGAACTTATATTCGGTATTATCGATCAAACGTACAATACTATCGCGGAAACTCCCAGCTTCATCTTGTTCGGTCAAGTCTATCTCGCGCCCCTGATCGACCGGGTTGCCTTGTGGGTCGGTGATGACTTTGACGAACGGTCGCTCGGCGTTCACCCTGTCTAGCGCTGGTTTGACGACGACTGCCAGCTCGTTTGTTTCCAGCATCACCAGGCTGCCGATCGGAATGATTCCGACGCAGTTCACGAACAGTTTGAGTAGGACTGCATCGAAGGCTGTCCCTGACTTAGAAAACATCATGTTCAACACTTTTGATGGCGACATGGGTTCCCGGCGATAGACACGGGAGGAGGTCATGGCGTCGTAACAGTCTGCGATTGTGAGGATGCGACCGGTAAGTGAGGCTGTCCATGGAACACTCAGTTTCGGGTAACCAGAGAAGTCCAGGTTCATATGATGTTCGAAGGAGGCCGCCGCCATGCGACCGGGAAGATTCGTGATGCCTCTCAGCTTTGAAAGAGTCAGCACGCCCTCTGTGGGGTGATTGCGCATGGCGACCCAGTCCTCATCGGTAAATTCCCCGGGCTTGTTCAGTACATCGATAGGGATGGTTGATTTACCCATGTCATGGAACAGCGCGGCAAGACCTAGGTCGGCCAATTCCCCTTTGGGGTAGCCGGCGCGATTGGCCAGCGCAATAGATAGTAGCGAGACATTGACAGAGTGATTATGTGTATATTGATCGTGACAACGAAGCGTGGTGAGCCCGAGGACCGTGGCCTCATCGTCCATCATGAGGTCGACAATGTTTTGGATTGCGCGTTTCGCCTGCTTGAAGCTGACCGTTCCTCCCTCGCGGACTGATTGTGTGAGGGCCCCGATCGATCCCCCCACTTTGGCATAGCCATTCTTCGCGTTCATTTTCCGTTGTGCGCGCGGATCGGCGCTTCCTGTACCGTCTGGGCCCTTGCCCTCCGCTGTTCCGGATCCCTTGTGTTCTCCTGTTTCGGCGCCTTCTTTGATTTGCGGCTGCCGTTGTTCTTCCAGTGTAATGCCGTTGATTCCTCGTGCCGTGATTTCCGTCTGAAAGTCGTCAATCGATTTGTTGTCAGGGTCAAGGGTGACAAAAAGTGCTGCGAATTCACGAAGATCCTTCGATTCCGCGGTCGACTCGAATGACACCCCGCCGATTTTCCAGACGTTCAAGGCATCAATGATGCTCGTGACTACGGCCATCTGTTGGGCAGTGACTTTCAGGTGGCTCTCCCCGAGAAATAGGAAATCGTTCTGTAGACGAAGGGTAACCGGGTGATCGTGCGCCATGGTCTTAATCAAAGTCAGCATCGTATCAACAGGTTTATCCAGTGCTGCGTTGGTTCGGTCGTAGATGCGAGATGTCTTGATCAAGACGTTTAGCTGTGTGACCAGCTGAATGCCCAGCATGATCATCTGCTGGTCCAGAATATCCCCGGCTTCCGATCCTCTAGCGATCTTGCGGGAAAGAGATTTTTCGTGTGTGAGGATCGGTTGAGCCTGCTCGTTCACAACCGAGGCCTCTTTAATCTTGAAGTGACTCACAGGAACAACTCCTTACTCATGACGCTGCCTGTTTGAGCTGTTGTCGCTGGGCTTGGGCAAGCGCAGCTGAGCAGGCTTGGCGGACTGCGGTACCACCTTTTTTCTGACCTAACTCAAGGACGGCAAGGCCTGCAGGGGTGGCCAATTTCCCCAATACTTCGGCAGCAAGCATGGCCAGTTCTTCTTTCTTTTTCCGGTTGGTCCAAGACCGTTCTGTGAGGACACTTTCGAAATACGGAATCACGTCATCGCCACTGGTCGCGCGTATCGCGAGAAACATGGCACGTTTTTCACTGAGGGCTCGATCCATAAAGGTGTCCGTTGATACGAAGGGCAACCAGGCGGAGTAGGCCGCCTTATATTGTCCGCTCATGAGCAGCTTGAGAGCCGCCAGCCGCACAGACTCCTCGGCGTCATTCAAGAATGAAACCAGCTTTGCTCCATTGCCGTTGGGACGGAGTATGCCGATCGCTCGCACGACCTCTTTCCGGACTTGGACGTCAGGGTAGCGCACCAGTTTCTCCACAGACTCAATAAATCGCGGATTGTTCCATTTGAGTAGGATCGCAAGCAGGTTTTTGACATACCGGGGACGGCGGTCGGACAGACCACGTAACAGATGGTCCGGTTGATCTTTCGCCAGTACTTCGAGGGCTCCTGCCACGATTGCCTGATGGGTTGGCGCCTCTAGAGTCGCTAAGAGCGCGCAGAGGGCAGGAACAGCCGCTGGTGTTAGGGTCAGCAGCACGGCCGGCAATCCTTCCGTGCTTGCGTCGAGAGTCCTGTTCAAATAGGTCTCCATCATCCTCATGCGTTCAGGCCGAGCGAGGTTGTCGAGCAGGGCTGCGAGCTGTGTCTTGTGCCCGTCGCTGAGATCCGGTCTGATCTCAGTGGTCGTGCGTAAAAGTCCAAGGACGCTGTCGAGCAAGGGCCATTTGCCCTGGGCTGTTAGTGCGTCGATGACGTGTCCCCAGAGGTCGAGCAGCTTGGTGAGGATCGCCGGAGATTTTTCTGAGGCCAGGATAGCGGTGAGCATGTCCAATAGGTAAGTCGTGTTGTCTCTGATGCGCTCAGTCTCGATCTCTTTCGCCAGCGCGGCGAGTTCCTCGCCGGTAATGTCGTAGCCCACGTGCCCAAATTGAAATCTTCCAGCTCCTCCGCCAGAAGCGTTGTGGCCTGTAGGACTGGTCCCTTCGGGGCCAAGTTCCCTCTCTTTCTTGACCTTGGCCTGTTCCCGATCCAGAAGGTCTCGTAGGCTCGATTCTGATGCCTCCATCGCTCCGGTAACAGGGAGGGCAAACACATCTCCGTCGGTTGAGACTTTGGCAATTTCTTCAGCGGTGACCAGGGTGATGGTGGAAAGGTTCTTCGCCCATAAACGAGTGACAATGTCGTCATCTTCTTCCTCAGGATCGAGGCTGTCCCATAGCGAGTCAAGCAAGTAGGAGAGATCTTTAGCTGGGAGACCTTCGAGAAATGTGAGCTCTCGAATACCATCCGAGTAGAGCTTAAATGCCACGCTTTCATTGCTCGACTCCTGCTCGGATCGATAGACAACTTCCCCGCCGAAGTACAGCTCGGAGCGTTGAACAAGAAAGGCCAATGTAGAATAGGTGGCGAGATGATCCGTGAGTCCCTCAAATAACTGATGGAAGAACGTCTGTGCCACGGGGTTTGTGGCTCCGTATGTCCGGCTCGACTTCGCGGTTCTGTCCAACAGTGTGAGAAGGCGTTTGACGGAGGCCATTTCCGGATTCGGAGGCGCTTTTGTGGGAAAGAGTGGTAGGGCACTGCTCTCTGTCGTGCGGTCGTCCATGGCCTTTAGTCCTACCCTGGAGATGCCGAATCGTCAAGAAAATAGCCTCTATCAACCAGGAGTATCAAGGAATTACCCAAGGATTCTTTCTGTATCCGGTTGCCGACGGGAGGGCATTGTGCCTTCATCGTCAGCCCGCTAGAATCTGTTTCATTGACATGATTGCCTCGCACCACATTGTGTGTTTTGGGGATAGCCTCACGGCTGGGTTTCAATCGCCCACGGCAGATACGCCTCAGGGCGCTGAGACTCCCTATGGGCAGTTTCTGCAAGACTTGACAGGGCCGTCCGTGCGGGTGTCGGTAAGCGGGATCTGTGGGGAGCTGACCGGCGAAATGGCAATGCGGTTTCGACGCGACGTCTTGCAGCAACAACCAAGTCATGTGGTCTTGCTAGGGGGAACCAATGATTTGGGGTGGAACGCAGAGCCGGCGGGGATCATGAGGAATCTGGTGAAGATGTATGAATCGGCTCGTGCCACACAGGTCGTGCCGATCCCAGTTACGGTACCTTCCATTCGAGTGGATGTTGCCGGTGGAGGGCCTGATGCGGAGGCTTGGATCGGGCAGCATTTGTCCCGTCGTGTTCGACTGAACGGCCTCATTCAGGAGTATGCGCTCGCCAAAGGCCTCCCCTGTGTCGATCTCTTTGCAGCTACGATAGAATCGACGACGGGCCAACTCGCGGCTCAATATTCCAATGATGGGCTGCATTTGACGACAGGGGGGTACCGGCTGTTAGCCCAGTTACTCTATGACCAGGTGTTTGCTAAGGCGTTTCCAAGAGTGCAAGAGTAGGTCAATGATTGTTGATGTGACGGATCGAGACTTTGACTCTGTTGTTGAACAGTCAACGGTGCCGGTATTGGTCGAGTTTTGGAAACCAGGATGCGGGAGTTGCCGAGCGCTGTTGCGTGAACTCGAAAAGCTTGAGGTGGACGCGACCGGCAAGGTGCTGATCCTGAAAATGAATGTCGAGGAAAACTTCCAGATTCCCGCGGAGCTGGAAGTTCGCTCATTGCCGGCGTTGGCTCTCTATTGCCGGGGAGCGTTTGAGCGGTTTATCGGTGGGATGGGAACCAGTGAGGAAATTCTCAAGCAGTTGCGATTGATGTGACCTGAATGCTCACAAGGTCCGCCAGGTTCGTCCATCCTTTTCAATGAGCCGATCAGCCTCGACCGGTCCACAGGACCCTGCTTGGTATTCGGGCAGCCATCGCAACCCTTGCCGCTGCCATCCTTCTAGGATCTTCGTCACCCAAGCCCAGGATGCTTCAACGGCGTCACGTCGCATGAACCGGGAGGCATCACCGGCCATCACATCTAGAAGCAGTCGCTCGTAGGCCTCTGGTGATGGTCGTCCGAAGACATCGCTGTATTGAAAGTCCATTTCTACCGGGTGCGTTTGTGCGCGCGTGCCCGGCACGCGCGAGACGATGCGGAGAGAGAGGCCTTCCTCGGGCTGGATACGTAACGCCAACACGTTCGGCGGTTGAGGTTGCTGTGTATTGGTGTTGAACAGGATGTGCGGAATGTCCTTAAATTGTACCGCAATCTCGCTGGCGCGATGAGGGAGTGCTTTCCCGGTGCGCAGATAAAAGGGCACGCCGTCCCAGCGCCAGTTTTCCACGAAACATTTGAGTGCGACATAGGTTTCGGTTTTGGAATCGGGATGAATTCCGTTCTCGCGGCGATATCCTGGAATGGGCGTGCCATGGGCTGTCCCTTCACTGTATTGGGCTCTGACGGTGACGTGTTCAACATCCTGATCGGTAATAGGCCTGAGACAGCGGAGGACTTCCATTTTCGCGTTGCGCACGACATCTGGATCGAGCGAGTAGGGGGGCTCCATCGCCACCAAACAGAGCAGCTGCAGCATGTGATTCTGTACCATGTCGCGCAATGCGCCGGCTTCTTCGTAATAACTCGCTCTGGTCCCGACGCCTTCCGCTTCGCTCACCGTGATCTGCACATGATCGATATACTTGTGGTTCCAGATCGGTTCGAAGATGCTGTTGGCGAACCGGACGACCATCAGATTTTGAACCGTTTCCTTCCCGAGATAATGGTCGATGCGGAAAATCTGCGATTCGTCGAACACGCGTCCTGTCACGCGGTTGATGGCCTGGGCAGAGGCCAAATCGCGGCCGACCGGCTTTTCGACGATGATGCGGGCATAGGGCGTATGCGATTCCGGCTTCGTGGCCAATCCCGCTTGCTCAAGCCCCTCACACACGGATGCAAACGAACTGGGAGGGATGCTCAAATAGAAAATTCGGTTGCCGGGTAATTGAAAACTTCGTTCTATGTCTTCTGCGCGGGTCTTCAGTCTGGCGTAGGTGTTCGGGTCATCATTTCCTCCCGACACATAAAAGAGGTGTGGCGCAAAGTCTTTCCATTTGTCCTCTGCCAAGGCTTGCCGAGAATGCGAGATGACGCCGTCTCGAACTGTTGCACGAAACTCCTCGTCGGTCATCGCTGTGCGGCCCAAGCCAATCACGGCATAGTTCGGAGGGAGAAGGCCATCGAGGAGTAAGTTATAGAGGGCAGGAATCAGACGCCGCCGCGCCAGATCGCCGGAACCGCCGAAGATGACGAGGGTACAGGGTTCGACAGGGGGAATCGTTTCCTGTGAAGGCCTAATATCGATACGTGAGCTATTCGGTGGCATAGGGCTCCAGGGTTATCGGCGAACCGCGTGCCCGCCAAAGGCATTTCGCAACGCGGCCAGCATCTTTTCCGCAAAGGATTCGCTCTGCCTCGATCGGAATCGAGTGAACAATGCCGTCGTGAGCGTCGGGACTGGCACATCCTTCTCTATCGCATCGGCGATCATCCAGCGACCCTCACCGGAGTCCTGCACATAGCCCTTCAACTGTTCCAGCCGCGGATCCTCTTTCAAGGCACCGGCCGCCAGTTCCAAGAGCCAGGAGCGGACGACGCTGCCATGCATCCAAAGGTCTGCGATCTTGGCAAGATTGAGCTTGTAGTCGCTTTTCGCCATCAGCTCAAAGCCCTCCGCATATCCCTGCATCATGCTATATTCGATTCCGTTATGCACCATTTTCACGTAATGTCCGGCGCCGACTCCGCCGACATGAGCCCACCCTTGTTCGGGCGCCAGCGTCGTGAAGATCGGTGCGAGTTGTTTCACCGGCGCCTCGTCGCCACCGACCATCAGGCAGTAACCGATCTTCAACCCCCAAATGCCTCCGCTGGTTCCCGCATCGACATAATGCAGCTGTTTTTTCTTGAGGTCCCCGGCCCGGCGAACATCGTCGTGAAATCTGGTGTTGCCGCCATCGATGACCGTGTCGCCAGGGTGGAGCAGCGCCGCAACGGCCTGAACGGTTTCCTCTGTCGGAGCGCCGGATGGGACCATAATCCAGACTGCGCGTGGAGCCTTGAGTTGGCCGACGAGGTCTGCTAACGAAGAGGCGCCGATGCAACCCACGCTTTCAGCCTGTTTGATCAGATCTGCCGATCGATCATAAACCACCACCCGATGCCGGTCACGCTGTAATCGAGTGACCATGTTCATGCCCATCTTACCAAGTCCGATAAACCCGATTTCCATAGCGACTCCTTCTTTTAGGATACTGAAAAAAACTGGCTGTGTCCGGCAAGGCTCAGGTTAGTCAATCAATGAGTCCGATCTTCGCGTTCCCGTGACCTCTATTTTAGCCTTCAGCAGAAGTGGCGGCCTGCCTGACACTATTGCAGAGAGCACAATTACCGAGAGGCTTTGTCCTCTCTTCACACCAGTAGAATGAATGGCCGACAAGCCGTATGCAACCGCAGTCAGACAACCGATCCGGGAATCCTGTTAGTCGATCCTGGCAGGATTCGGTACATCCTTAAAAAGAGTATCGGCAAGATCGCGGCCAAAGTTGAGTCGTTCCGGTAAAGTAGCGGCGGTCAAGAACCGCCCGGCTAAGTCACCCAGCCCTGCATCGCGGGAGGCGATGAACTTTGGCGCGTCACTTGGTGCGGTCAGCCAGAAGCCCCGTAGCCGAAAGAATGCGGTGATAATGTCATCGAAGAAGATCGAGAGGAGATACTGGGCAGTCGCCGGCTTATCTGCAAGATCCCTTGCTTTTCCCAATACATGGAAACATTCCGCTTTCATCCGAATCTGTTCATTAATGCTGACAGGAGGCGGCCCTTGTCGGAATCGTTGGTTGGCGCGGTCGAT
>JBDTSF010000405.1:0-11036 GCA_039931295.1 Nitrospirota bacterium
CGCATCCGAATCCACAATAGACGGTGTGTCCGTGCCTCGAACCGCCTCGCGCCAATCCTGAATCGTATCTGGAACAGTGATCATGGCATCATGGTCTCGCTCAGCCCGGCGAGCCTGAACCATCCCTTGCCAGTCGCGCGATCCTCCAGCCAACAAATCGGCGCGTGCTTCGATCGTGAGATAGAAAATATCCTCTGGCGATGCGAGTCGCCCCTGTTGGACCAGCCACTCGCCGAGACGAAGCAAGTGAGTCCTTATCGCTGCAGAGTAGTACATTAGATGAGCCTATGCACCGGCACATCTAACCGTCGGACCTGCTCGACAATCTGGGCCGTCAATTTTGAATGACGGTGCGACAGTGGGCGAGTATCCTCTGACGTTCAGCCCCAGAGGAATGCAGAGCAGCCTGCCACTGTTCGGCTGAAGAAAAATCCAGTGCCTGAACCGCGTGAACGTAAGCTTCCGTCGTCACGCAGAATCCTGGCGGAACGGGAAATCCACTTGTGAGGAGACACGCTAAGCCAAGGGCTTTCCCCCCTACAAGAGAAGGCTGCGTGCAGGACGCCAAGGGAAGAAAAAGGACGATCCATAAAGATGGGTAGTATCTATAGGATGAGGAGGAGGTAAAGGTCGTTGACGTTCGTCCCAGTGGGACCAGTGATGATGAGCTGATGAAGCCGCTTCAATGCAGGGTAGGTGTTGTGGCATTGCAATGCGCCCTTGAGATCCACCGAGAGACGTTGCGCTCGTGCCATTGTATTCCCACCGACGATGGCCCCTGCCGCATCTGTCGGACCATCGGTGCCATCGGTGCCGATCGCTACGACCCACACCTTCGCTAAACCAGCAATTTCAAGAGCGGCTGCGGCAACAAATTCCTGCGCCCTCCCGCCCCTACCTCTTCCAGTGACAGTCACGGTGGTCTCCCCTCCAGCCACCACACAGCAAGGCCTTTGCAGCGGTGTGCCCGCTTGCACAATATTCTTGGCTAGGAGGCCGAACCGCTGCCCCTCGTCTCGCGCCTCCCCGCTTAAAGCCGGCTTATACAGGAGAGTCCGCAGGCCCGCCTCTCTGGCCACACGGGCCACAGTCCTGACAGCCGCGTCGTTGTTCCCGACGATATGATGATGGACTCGTCGAAACAACGAAGAGCCGGGCTTGGGAGTTTCACTCGTAAGTCCCTGACATCCCC
Organism: Nitrospirota bacterium; assembly: GCA_039931295.1. Lineage (GTDB taxonomy): Bacteria > Nitrospirota > Nitrospiria > Nitrospirales > Nitrospiraceae > Palsa-1315. The sequence goes on from JBDTSF010000405.1 coordinate 1,193, forward strand.
GATTAAGATGCCGGCGCACTCGCTGAGGGACTGCCTGCCAGATGCGATAACGTTTCAGAATCGCGACGGCATCTAAATAGGTCGTAGGGTCTGGAACTGTTGGCCCTGAGGCGATCGCGCTAAGGTCGTCACCCAACACATCGGACAGAATCAATGTCACGATGGTGGCCTTGGTCATTTCAGCAAGACGCCCGCCTTTGATACGCGAGAGATGCTTCCGGACCGTATTGATTTCTCGGATACTCGCTCCGCATCGTAAGAGTTCCTGGGTAGTCTTCTGTTTGTCAGCCAGGGTAATCCCCGGAACAGGAGCAGGCAGTAAACTGGATGCACCTCCCGACAGGAGCACGATCAAGAGATCACGCCGACCGAGTTCAGCAGCCATATCACAAAACCTGTCCGCTGCGCGCCGACCAGACCGATCAGGAACGGGGTGACCAGCCTCTGCCACGACGATCTGTCGCGTTGGCACGACATGGCCGTGCTTGACCACGACGAATCCTCCTTGCAGGCGAGATCCCAACCGCTGTTCTACTGCCTGGGCCATCGAGGCCGTAGCCTTCCCTGCCCCGAGTACGACCACGCGATCATAACGACGCAAGTCATACCGACGCCGACCGATGACCAGCTCCTCGCCGTTTCTTGAGATGACGCGACCGACCGCCTTCCGGGCGTCGACTGCGTCCAGTCCTCGAACGATGAATTTCTTCAGCAGTGGCCGGATAGGAGAGGAAGGAATCTGCATCACACGATACTAGATGAGCCAGGTATTGAGAAGCTACTAGCCCGCATTATCATGAAGATTCGTTGCGAAAGTGCGCAGACGCGATGCGATACAGGCTCTCGGAAGCGTGAAGCGCTGAGGCATACTCGTACAGTATGTCGAAGCGTTGAGCGGCGAGACTGCCTGTCGCAGCCGCGTATCCGCGCTTGCAGCAGAAGGTTCATGAATAATTCGGGCTAGAAGCCCTGAGGAATGTAGGCATTGACAAGTCACGAACGGACCCGCCAGGGCCAGAAGGCTGTTCAAAAGGCCGCTGGTCTCACCCGCCCAGCCCCGGCGCGCCAAGACGCGCCGTTCCGCAGGCAAGGCCGCAGCGAGTGAAGGACCGAGGATGTATAAACCGCACTTCGTGTGGGCCGTTCGTCCTTGTAATGGGTCTTGGCGAACAGAAAGACCTCTCAGTGATTCCGACTTCCGAGACTCGTTGAGGGTCTGAACGATGCGAGAACGAAGCTGGCGGGCTTTTCCAACAGCCTTCTAAGGAGTCTTGTCCTGCTTGAAACAACGGCTCGGACAAGTCTGCCGAGGGACTTTCATCTGATAGATCCCACGTGGAAGCACATCTTTCTTGAATTCAGGATTCAGTATCTTGAGCTCCAAGAAGTAGGTCCCAAATTCTTCGGCAATCGAGGTGAGGGCTCGTTGGGAATCTTTCACGTTGACGATGACTGTTTCAGTTTCTACCGGCATATACAGATCTTTCTTGCTCAACCCCAAGTACTTCTCCGGCTGTGAATAGATTTCCTTGGCAGCGATGATTCTCGGCACATAGCGCATCGTTTCCCGTGGCCCGTGCATCTTCCAATAGTCGTTAATATTCTGATCCTTCAATAATCGACGAACTCGCTCTTCACCGGCATTGTACGAGGCCATGGCCATAAACCAATCATTTTCCTTGAATTCCTTGAGATAGCGCAAATACTTGACCGCGGCTTCCGTCGACATCTCTAGATTGCGGCGGTCGTCGCGAACCGCGTCGCTCTTGAGACGATAGCGTCGTCCCGTGGAGGGAATGAACTGCCACGGCCCCGACGCTTTCGCCTTTGAGTAGGCGGCAGCCACGCACTTGCTCTCCACCAATAGCATATACTTGAGGTCGTCCGGCAACCCGGCATCGGCCAGCTGTTTTTCAGCGGGAGGGAAACAACGCCCGGTCCGTTTGGCAAGAATAATACTTTCGCCTTGGTCTTCTAAAAATTGATAAAACTCATACTCGATTCGTTCACGGACCTGCCAGTTATCGAGCGGGATTGGTTGGCCGGCAAAAGTCAGTTTGTCTGGCAGCTTGAACGAACTGAGGAAGTAGCGCTCTCCTTCTCGCTTGATTTCAGGAAGAATGACAAGACGGTCTTCTGGCTCATTGGGATCCTCAAGAAGATCGGGCAAAACAACCTCCCGCTCTGGTTCTCCATTGCCTCCTGATCGAGGCGTACTCTCTTTCGCCTCGGAATGTTCGGGTTGCGGCTGTGCTCCAGTCGCAATCGGAAACACAACCATTATCCATAGCCCACTGAGTACCAATGCTCGCCAAAACCATGACGTCATGCCAACCCCATTTCCTAGGTACGGTGAACGATCCGAGTTCAAGTATGTATGCTAACAGTCTGACGAAGGCCCGGCAAGCATGATCGACTTTCAGATTCGTGCTAGACTGCGCAACTATGCGTGTGCTAACCCTTCTGAACGATCGCATCACCCACTGCACTGCCTGTTCACGTCTCGTTACCTATCGGGAGACGATCGCCGCAGAGAAACGGAAGCAGTTTGAGAACTGGACCTATTGGGGGCGCCCGGTCCCTGGATTTGGGGATCCGCATGCGCGTCTCTATGTGCTCGGACTGGCACCTGCAGCCCATGGCGGCAACCGAACCGGACGGGTATTTACAGGGGACCGCAGCGGGGACTGGCTCTTTGACGCCCTACATCGATTTGGCTTCGCCAATCAACCCAACTCTCATCATAGGGATGATGGGTTGAAGTTATTGGATTGTTACATTGGTGCTACGGTCCGTTGTGCGCCGCCCGACAACAAACCGGCCCCTGAAGAATTCATGGCCTGCCGCCCCTACCTGCGGGAAGAGATTCGGTCGTTACGGAAGATTCGAGTGGTGGTGACGCTGGGAAAGATTGCGTTCGACCATTACTTGAAAGCCTGCCGCGATGAGGGGCAGCCACTTCCCTCACCGCTCCCAAAATTTTCCCATGGAATCGTCCGAGCCCTTCCATCGGGCATTACACTAGTTGGCTCATACCATCCAAGCCAACAAAATACCTTCACCGGACTATTGACCAGGCCGATGTTTCACCACATCTTCGAAGCTGCTCGAAAGCGACTTGCCGAACCGCCAGGCGCAAGAGACAACCAATAGGACCTACTTCTTAGTCTGAGCTTCCCAATCCGCCAGAAACTTCTTGAGCCCACTGTCCGTCAACGGGTGCTTCACCATCTGCTGAAAAATCGAGAAGGGCATCGTACAGATATGCCCACCTGCAAGCGCAGCCTCGACGACATGCTGAGGATGGCGCACGCTAGCAACCAGCACTTGGGTCTTATAGTCATAGTTGCGGTAGATAGTCAAAATCTGGCGGATCAATTCCATCCCGTTTGAGCTGATGTCATCAAGCCGGCCGATAAAGGGGGAGACGCACCATGCACCAGCTTTTGCGGCGAGAAGCGCCTGGGTTGGAGAAAAGCACAACGTCACGTTCACCTTGATACCTTCGGCGGCTAGTCTCTTCGTGGCCTTCAATCCCTCTGCAATCAAGGGCACCTTCACGACAATGTTCTTATGAATCTTTGCAAGCCCCTTCCCTTCTTTCACCATGGCATCGGCCTCGAGACTGACGACTTCTGCACTGATCGGCCCATCTACGATGTTACAAATTTCGATGAGCATTTCCTTAAAGCTGCGCCCTTCCTTCGCGACGAGCGACGGATTAGTAGTCACTCCGTCGAGAAGCCCAAGGCTGGCTGCCTCCTGGATTTCCTTGACGTTGGCGGTATCAAGAAAAAATTTCATGATTGTGTCCTTTCATATCAAGGTAAGAAATCCTTGCGATCAAATTCATTATCGGTCATTCTATGAAAAACTCAACTTTCTTACAATCGTGTGGTGGCATTTGCCTGTTTGACAGTCCCCGGACAGCCAAGTTAGAATTTAACTACGTATCAGAAACTTAGCCGTTACGCTCACCGACAGGACCGAGGAAAGTCGCGATGCAACGCTCAGCTTTGATGCTCTTGTTCAGTCTAGCCCTGACCGGCTGCGGTGGTAGCAATCCTTATCTCGAACAGTCCCTGAAACCGGCTGAGCTTCAAGGCAAGGACAAGGCCTGGTTTGAGAAGAACTGGGGAGGGCCGAGCGGCAAGGCCACAAGATTTTTTGGCGGTGAAACTTGGACCTACTATCGCATCGCGGGTGGCAAATCAGGCGCACCCCTCTTTAACTTCTCTCCTAATGAGTGCCAGATCACGCTCAAATTCGACAAAGAAGAAAAACTTTCCGACTCTAGCTACTCAGGATGCTAGCCCGCGAGTTTTTCTTGAAATTTATGGGCACATGATCGGCTACAGAAATAGTAAATCTGTCCTCCAATATCTTCTGTTACTGCCACTCCCCTGGGAATAAATACAAGACAGACAGGATCTTGAACCATTTGATCCTTGCTGGGAGCAAGACGCTCTGGCTGCCCTAGACCTTTGAACCCTTGAAGGGCTCGCCGAAGGATAAAGTACAGGACAACAAGTAGCCCGAGAATGAGAACAACTCTATACATAGGGCCTAGGCTTCCTTATACCACAATCCTATGGGACAGGATCATCGCTGTCAAGGACTCCTATTCTCCTCTAGTTAACCCTCTACCGAATTCTCATCTGCACCGATTGACTCAGATGGCCTAGCCGGAGGTGAGCGGATAGGCTATTTCCTCAGAGGACCCAGTACTTCAGATGGATATGCTTCCATTTTCCAACATGGTACATTACCCCTATGACAATTTGTGATAAATGCCGCGGCGCAATGTTACCGGAACGGGCAGTGGATTTGAACGCAGGGCTTGCGATCACAGTGTTTGCCTGCTTGAACTGTGGTCGTCGGAAATCAGCGGACCAAGAACCTCGCCCCATTACCGCAAGACATTAACCCGCACGGCAATCAAACCAAAGCGGTTCACGTACGACGAGCGTGCAGCAGCCCTCCATCAGGGAATCATCCCAAAGGCGATTTGGGTGGACTCCATAGGAGAAGGTCACGCCCGGTTATGTCCTCTAGTCCCTGAACGACAAACCTCTGCCCTCAAGTCTACAAGCAAGCACACCCTCGATGAAGTCGGCAGTTAGCTGCAAAGTGTTGCAACGCCTACAAGTTTGTTCACGCCCTTGAAACTATCTTGCTAGCTTCTCGTTTCGCTTTCGTTTGAGCGGAAGCTCCGCCAAGGTGGCAGATAGTTGATGGGAATGTTCATGGGTAGTCGCTGGATTAGGAGCAGAAAACTATCGAAGGCTCAGCACATCAAGCATGTCATACAAGCCTGGTGGTTGCTGAACCACCCAACGAGCGGCACGCAAAGCACCTCCTGCGAAGGTATCTCGACTACTTGCTCGGTGCGTCACTTCGATGCGTTCACCCATTCCACCAAAGAGAATCGTATGGTCGCCGACAATGTCGCCGGCACGGATGGTTTGTATTCCAATCTCACCTTTCTTTCGTTCCCCGATAAGACCTTTTCTAGCATAGATGCCGACCTGATCTAACTCGCGGTTCACAGCTTTTGCCAAAACTTCTGCAATCTTGAGGGCCGTCCCGCTCGGCGCATCTTTTTTAAGACGATGATGGGCTTCAATCACTTCAATGTCGTAGTCCTCTCCCAGCGTTTTCGCCATCTCACCGATAACCTTGTATATAAGGTTGATACCTACACTCATGTTAGGGGATAGCACACAGGGAACTTGGCACGCCAGCAATTTCACTTCTTCAAGCTGGGGAGCAGAAAATCCCGTCGTGCCGATCACCATGGCCCGTTTGTGCTGTGCCACCGTGCGTAAGTGGTGCAGCGTCGCTTCAGGGGCGGAGAAATCGACGACCACTTCACCGCGGTCAAGGAGTGCACCGAGATCGTCGGTAATCGGAATACCTGCACGGCCGCAGCCCGCTGTCTCTCCGGCATCGTCGCCCACAGCCTGATGGCCCTTCCCTTCGGTCGCACCGGCAAGCGTCAGGACGGAAGACTCTCTAATAAGCGCAACCAGCCGACAGCCCATGCGACCGGCAGCCCCTGCAACAATGACGTTGATCATAGAATGAGTACCAAAGCTCGGCCTTCCAATCTCTATACGAGGCCTGCGTCCTTTAAAGCCTTTGCAAGTTGGTCTTTGGTTTCGGTCGCCATGGCACAGAGCGGCAGCCGCAACTCTGGATCGATTTTTCCCATCATACCTAATGCGGTTTTCACCGGAATCGGATTGGTCTCGTAGAAAAGCGCGGTAAAGAGCGGCGACAATGCGAAATGAATCCGCCGCGCCTCTTCAATGTGGCCGCCTAGAAAGGCCTTGACCAATTGAGCCATCTCGAATGGAACGATATTTGACGTGACACTGATGACCCCCTTTCCTCCGACTGCCATCATGGGCAATGTCAGGGCATCATCACCTGCAAGGACTATCATCCGATCGCCACAAGTACTCGCGATCTCTGAAGCCTGCTGGACCGATCCGCTACCCTCTTTGATCCCGACAATGTTCTGGAATCCACAAAGCCTTGCCACAGTGGATGGCAACATGTTCACACCAGTCCGCCCAGGAATGTTATACAGAATCTGCGGAAGGTCCACAGCCTCGGCGATCGCTTCGTAATGCCGGTACAGACCCTCTTGCGTCGGCTTATTGTAATAGGGGGTAATGAGCAGTGCCCCATCGGCCCCCGCCTGCTTGGCGTGCTTTGTGAGAGATATGGCTTCTGCCGTGCTGTTGGAACCAGCCCCAGCGATCACGGGCACACGCCGATTAACCACCTCAACGGTTAACTCAACCACGCGATGATGTTCCTGGTGTGTGAGGGTGGCGGATTCGCCGGTCGTCCCGCAGGGTACAATCCCGCTCGTCCCGTTGGCGATTTGCCATTCTATCAGGTCGCCGAAAGCGCGCTCGTCGACTTTGCCGTTCCTGAACGGAGTCACAATGGCAATCAATGCACCCGTAAACATGCTCACTCCCTCGCTACAGCACTCACTCCTCAATCGAGGAATGCCGGAATCGTTTCGCCCTTCACCAAGTCGTCGTACGTCTCTCTGGTCTTGATGACGTAGATCTCCCCATCTTTGATCAGAACTTCCGGCACCCGTGGTCTTGAATTGTAATTGGAGGCCATCACAAATCCATAGGCCCCCGCACTCATCACCGCAAGCATGTCACCCGGGTTGACCTCGGGCAGTGACCGGTCCTTCGCCAGAAAATCGCCGGACTCACAGACCGGACCCACAACATCCACCTGATGCTTGGGCCGCTGCAACACCGCCTCGGACAAGGGACGAATCTCGTGATAGGCCCCATAGAGGCTTGGCCTGATCAGGTCGTTCATCGCCGCATCGACGATAATAAACCGCTTCGCTTCGCCGTCCTTTCGATACAACACCTTTGTCACGAGGATGCCGGCGTTGCCGACGATAACACGACCCGGTTCCATGATGAGGGTGATATTCAAATCCTTCAGCAACGGCGACACAGCATCCGCCAAATCTTGCGGCAGCGGCGGTGTTTCGTCCGAGTAGGTGATGCCGAGACCACCGCCGATATTCACATACTGAATGTTGATTCCCTGAACCTTCAAGGCTCCGACCAGCGTCACCACCTTCTTCACGGCCGCGACAAATGGCGCGACCTCCGTCAACTGTGACCCGATATGCTTATGCACCCCGACGACATCAATGTTGGCAAGCGAAGAAGCCACTGTAAACTCTTCGAGTGCCCGATCGGCGGCAATCCCGAACTTACTCTTCTTGAGACCAGTCGAAATATAGGGGTGCGTTTTCGGATCGATGTCGGGATTGATGCGTAGGGCAACTCTCGCCTTAGTCCCAACGGAAGCCGCCACCTCATTCAGCGCTTGCAACTCAGCCGAAGATTCGACGTTGAACATGAGGACGTCGGCCTTTAAGGCCTCACGAATCTCTTCCGCACTTTTTCCGACGCCTGCAAAAACGATCTTTGAGGGAGGAACGCCTGCCTTGAGTGCCCGAAAGAGTTCCCCGCCTGACACAATATCCACCCCGCTCCCCTCCTTTGCCATGAGACGGAGGATCGCGATATTGGAATTCGCCTTCATGGCGAAGGCGATCACATGAGGGACGCTCTTGAAGGCTCCATCATAGGCCCGGAAATGACGAACGAGGGTTGCGTGGCTGTAGATATAACATGGCGTGCCGACCTCTTTCGCAATCCGGCTGACCGGTACCTGTTCGCAATAGAGTTCGCCATGTCGATATTCAAAATTATGCATTCTTCCATCGCATCTGAATCCACCAACGCCGTGAGGGCATCTAGTGTCACCAGCTTGAGGTGCTCGAAGTTGACGACGATGTCCTTGCGTGCCTGATTAACCGCCTCCTTGATCCGGCTGATCAATTCCAAGGCATTCAGGCGATCAAGAGGACCATCGAGATCCACGAACAGAGCAGCGAACGTGTCATACCGCTTTCTATCGGTGGCGCCTTTCGTTATTGCTCGCGTGGCGTATGCTACGGAGGGAAGCACGCTGCAATAATGAACGGGCCTCAGTATAGCGTTATCAGGCTACAGGGGTCTAGCAGACCGTGACCTCAATCATTACCGAGCCCCCACTGGTTGTAACGTGGGGAGATCGACATCCTGCCCCTGCAACAATGGATCCTGCTGTGGCTCTATACCATCGTCTGCCATTGCAGCCTCACGCTGTTTCTCCTGAAGGGCCTCCAGTTTCTTTTGCCGCTCAATGGTCGGACTCACACCGACACTTTCAGGTGGAATCGGCGCCCCCACAGCCCCACAGGCCGCCAACGTTGCTATCACCACCACCACTACAATAGACGTGACAGTAGACATCACCTTCGACGTACAGACCTTCATGAGAATATTCGCTCGAGTTCTTTCATGCGCTGTTCCACTCTTGTGCGAGCCGTTCCACCTATCTGAGACTTCCGATCGATGGCGGCAGTAATCGTCAACCGATCAAACAGACCCTTCTCAATTCGCTCGGAAAATGTCCGCAGCTCATCGAGCGAGAAGCTCGTGAGTTCGCGGCCTTGATCCAATGCAGCCCGCACCAGTCGGCCTGTAATCGCGTGCGCTTCACGAAACGGTATTCCTCTCGTCACAAGATAGTCCGCTACCTCCGTCGCCAACATCCCTCCACCCTGAACGGCCTGCTTGAGGACGTCACGGTTGACGGTGACTCGGCGCATCAATTCCGTCAAGACTTTCACCGAGGCCGTGACGGTATCGAGCGCATCGAACAGCGCCGGCTTATCTTCCTGAAGATCTCGGTTATAACTCAAGGGAAGAGCCTTGAGCATCGTCAACAGATTGATCAAATGGCCATAGACCCGTCCCGTCTTGCCCCGCACCAGTTCGGGCACATCAGGATTCTTCTTCTGCGGCATCATACTGCTTCCGGTACAAAACGCATCAGGAAGCTCGATGAATCGGAACTCCTGGGACGACCAGAGGATTAATTCTTCACTGAGCCGGGATAGGTGCATCATGGTGATCGACAGCGCCGAGGCCACCTCAATCATGAAATCCCGATCTGATACCGTATCGAGGCTGTTTTGCGTCACAGAAGGAAAGCCCAATAATCCAGCGGTAAACCGGCGGTCGACCGGGTAATTCGTCCCTGCAAGCGCGCCGGCGCCTAGCGGCATCACATTCACACGCACCGATGCATCGCGAAATCGCCCCTTATCCCGCTCGATCATTTCCACATAGGCCAACAGATGATGCGCAAACAGCACCGGCTGGGCATGCTGTAGATGCGTATAGCCCGGCATCGCAACCGCGAGATTCGCCTTTCCCTTCGCCACCAAGACCCG
>JBDTSF010000406.1:0-2172 GCA_039931295.1 Nitrospirota bacterium
TTAACTCCTGCTCCCAATTCTTTCTCGCATCAATTTCTTGTTTCAGCTTCAATGCCGCTTTAATCCGCGCGAGTAGTTCCACTTCCTCAAACGGTTTCTTGATGTAGTCCATGGCGCCGGCTTCGAACGCGGCACGCAAGACCTCCGGTTGGCTGCGCGCGGTCATCATAATGACCGGGATATCCCGCAAGGCCTCCACCTCCTTGATTCGACGGCACGCCTCGATTCCGTCGATCTCCGGCATCCTGACATCCATCACGATCAAGTCGATCTCGCTCGCGCCAGCTCCTCCATGTTCCACATCTAGCTTTTTGAACACGTCGTAGGCTGTAGACGCAGAAACGGTATCGCGATACCCTGCTTCCCTCAAAATCTTATGGAGAAGCAGTCGTGCGTCGGGGGAATCATCAACCAGGAGGATGTTCATGCGATTGCCATGACGAGATGTCGGTCAGTGCGGTACAGCTCACGTGCCTGCCAAGTAGCCAGGACCACCTGCCTCTAGAGTCGTCTGCTATGAAGGAGGGAATCGCCGTAGGGCGCCATTCCTGAATGATACGGAACAACTGCGAGTATGCAAGAAAAAGCTATTTTGTTTCTCTTCGTTGACCGATCTGCCAGCGCTCCGCTAAGATGCCTTCCCAATGACAACCTATCGAGATGCCGGGGTCGATATCGATGCGGGCGACGAGTTCGTCGACCGTATTTCACCGCTGGTGCGATCCACGTTCCGTCCGGAAGTCCTCACGGACCTTGGCGGGTTCGGCGGATTGTTTAAACTTCAGGCCCATCGCTATGCCGAACCGGTCCTGGTTTCCGGCACCGATGGAGTCGGCACGAAGCTGAAGATCGCCTTCCTCACGGATCGCCACGATACCGTCGGAATCGATCTGGTAGCCATGTGTGTCAATGACATCGTTGTCAGCGGGGCCGAGCCGCTGTTCTTCTTGGATTATTTCGCAACGGGCAAGCTTGCCGTCCCCAAGGCTGAATCCGTACTCAAGGGGATTGCAGAGGGTTGCCGCCAGGCCGGCTGCGCCTTGATCGGTGGAGAAACCGCCGAGATGCCCTCTTTCTATGCGGAAGGTGAATACGACCTGGCAGGGTTCGCCGTCGGAGTGGTGGATCGACCGAAGATCGTCGATGGCCGCAGCATCGCGCCGGGCGATGCCGTGATTGGGCTGGCTTCGACCGGTCTTCATAGCAACGGCTATTCGCTGGCGCGCCGTGTCTTGTTGGATCAGGCGCAACTCACTGTGACCAGTCGCCTGCCTGAGCTCGATCAGCCGCTTGGGGACGTGTTGCTGACGCCGACCAGAATCTATGCCAAACAGATACTCACATTGATCCAGGAATTTCCCATCAACGGCATCGCCCATATCACCGGCGGCGGCATTACTGAAAATCTCCCTCGAGTGTTTCCATCCGGCGTACGGGCACAGGTGAAACGAAGTGCCTGGTCTGTACCGCCTATTTTCCAAGCGATTGCCCGGCTTGGACAAGTCGAGCGTGAGGAAATGTATCGTGTCTTCAACATGGGGATCGGCTTGATTCTCGTGGTGCCGGCGTCAGCCGCCCAAGCTGTCGTCACGCGCGCCACATCGTTGGGCGATCCGGCTTGCCAGATTGGAACCATCGTGCCATCGACCGGTGAGGAACCGTTGGTGGAATATGCCGATTAAACGGGCTGATGCACTGCGAGTCGCGGTCTTGGCATCCGGACGCGGGTCGAATCTTCAGGCCATCATCGATGCGATCGAAGCAGGAACGGTGCAGGCGAAGATCCTCGCCGTCATCAGCAACAAAAAAGACGCCCCGGCATTAGAGTGCGCCCGCCGCCACAGACTTTCTGACCTCTTCGTCGATCCCAAACCCTATGCAGGAAGACCCGATAGTCGCGAGGCTTACGATCGCGAGCTCCTCGATGTGCTTCGGCAGCACAATGTAGAATTGGTATTGCTGGCGGGGTATATGAAGATTGTGACCAAAGTCCTCGTGGAGGCGTTTGCCGATCGCATGATGAATATTCACCCGTCCCTGCTGCCCTCGTTTCCAGGGCTGGATGTGCAGAAGAAAGCAATCGAGTGGGGCTGCAAACTTGCCGGATGTACGGTCCACTTTGTGACGGAAGGTGTGGATGAAGGACCGATCATTCTTCAAGCGGCGGTGCCG
>JBDTSF010000407.1:0-5206 GCA_039931295.1 Nitrospirota bacterium
TGGCGGACTTTTTCAGCATCCTGCTACAGCTTGGCATTCATAATAATGGCTCGGACTCGTTCACGTTGAGCCGGTCTGATCCCTGTAAACTCGAGGCCGAACATTCCGCCGTTGACCCACCGCACCAGGGCTTCGTCGATGCGCAGAGGCCATTTCTGGTCGTGAAGAAACAGGGATAGGCGGAGCGTCGTACCGACGTGCAGCAGGATAAGGGACTTTGCCTGACAGCCGTTCGTGGAAAGGTCGATGACCGTCGCCTCGCCCTCAAAGTCATCCTCTCCAAAAAAGAATAGGCGGCAACTCAGACTGAGGCGGCGACCCCGACGTTCCGCCATCGCGGCCTCGCGGTCTGAGCTTGGAGCACTGGTGGACCTGAGATCTTTCGCTGCCACGGACTACATCCTTTCCCTCAATCAGCTAGAAAAGAAGTACATCGACCGTGAAATGTTCGCACCGAACGATTTGTCGGCCCACTTTCCTCACGAGGAGCAATCTGAAAAAAAGTCAAGAGGATCCTGCTCGCAGTATAACCAATTCAATCATGTATGGAACGAAAACCTCGTAATCTGCATCGAGTTCGAACCGACCGCTACCAGCGTCGGGGCAGAAAGAGGGTTTGAACTATCTGGAATCCGTCTGCGACGAGAGGGGCTTGACGATTGAGACGTGATACGACGAAGGACCAATACGTTGCTCAGCGAATGGCCGTATTGGCCCATTCGGAAATTCGAGCAATGATTCACGCTCGTCACAGGCGATGGAGCGCGGAGGGACGTCTATTCGCAATTCGATGGATCGGTCGGACGCCTTATCTACTTCCCGCTCAATGGCCCATCTTGGGGCCGGCAGCGTTGTCTCCCTGCGAAATGAGCGTGAAGCGAACGGTTGATCCGCATTGAGGGCACTTTGCACGGATAGTTTCCTCATCCAGCTGTTCGTACTGATCTTCTTTCAGCCACATCAGCTGTGCGCACTTAGGGCAGGTTCGTACTTGCGTTGCCATGATGTTCCTCGTACACTTCGAAACACGTAGTCGCTGTCGCTGGGAGATAATCTAGTACAAGATGCCCCCTACCCTCAAGCCCGTCATCACCTTTGCTGAAAAAAAGGACCTTGACCCAGCCAAACTCGTTCGCCTCTACCAGCAAGCACCATGGGCCAAAGGGCGGACGCTTCACGATGCACGCGAGATGCTGCGCCACACCGATATTGCTGTGACCGCATGGGATAGTGACCTGCTGATCGGATTTGGCAGGGTATTAACGGACTATGTCTACAGGGCAACCATCTGGGACGTAATCGTCGATAAGGCCTACCAGGGTCAGGGCGTCGGATCGAATATCGTCCAGCGAATCTTGAACCACCCGCGCCTCAAAAAAATTGAACTGTTTTGGCTTTGCACAAGCCGACCGGGTTTTTACGAAAAACTAGGGTTCAGCTCCAAAGAACAGACCGGCATGGTCTGGTCACGCACCAACCAACCTCGCCTCGAATAATCCGATCGTTTAATATTCTCTCCGTACAAGGATGCATGGAACATCTGGTAACTTACCCACGGCCTGACAGTGAAGCTCGCTGAGCGCGAGATGTACATCGGCAGTCCTGCCAGGAGAAGGGTGTCAACGCTCTGTCATTGATGAGACCCACGACATTCAATTTCGTCGCTGCGACTGTCTTGGCGAGGGTGTGGGTAGACCAAAGCAATCTGTTACCGCATCGAGCAGACGCTCGATGCGGCATACAGACAGAATCCTGAAGTTAGAAAGTGTAGCGAACGCCGACTAAGAGACTGATTGAAGAGGCGTCGACCGAGCCGGCATCTTGATTATTGAGTTCGAGCCCGCCCCGGTTCCGTTTCCACGCTGCTTCCGTATTCAGCATGAGGTTCTGTGTCAGCGGGAAATCCAACCCGCCCGCTAGTCGATAGGCAAAGGTGTTGGACGGACTGACATTCACCGCATTATTGTCTTCACTGAATGAATTCACATTCACACCGATGCTCGTCGAGAGATAGGGCGTGACCCCTGAAAAATGCCCCGGGCGAAACTCCATCGTCGGTAATAGCGAGATGGTGTTCAACGTACCGAGGTCGACATTTGGATTGCGATTGTCAATCGATCGACGCTCCCACTCCATCATGAAGCCGAAGCGAATCCACTTACTAATTCCGTACATGGCCTGAAGATTGAACGGTGTTGGACCAACGCTGGTCTTCGTATCTGCGGCCCAACTTTGCGTCGGAATATTGAAGCCGGTCCGAGCCCCGAGGGTCCATTTGCCTTCATTGGCTTGCCCCTCATGCACCCATTCGGCCTGGGCAGAACCAACCGAGTACCACCCCAGAGCCGCGAGCAGCGCACCAGCCCAAAAAATGAGATGTTTCATACGCATCGATAAACTCCTCCTTGATACAGTGAATGGCTGCGTTAATAAAAAAAGCTTTGGAAAAACTTTCCTCCGCTGGAAAGTACCACGGATGACAGGCCTCACCTTTGTTGTACGCATAGCCCTACAGTCTGGTTGAAATGAGGTACTTAATGCACGTGAGCACGAGTGGGAGATTTCATTCTTTTGGGGGAGAACAACACCGAAACAAAGAAGACGGTCGTGGCGAGAAGGACGATCGCCGGTCCCGAAGGCACGTCCCAGGTGGCAGAAATCAATACTCCCGCTACGGACGTCGTGATGCCGATGATGACGGAATAGAAAGTAAGTGTCGTGAGGCTGGAAGTGAGTTGATAGGCGGTGGAGGCAGGGATCAGGATCATGGCAAACACGAGAATGGCGCCCACAGTTTTCAATGAGACGACCACGGTGAGCGCGACCAGTGTGAGCAGAAGAAAGAACATCCGTCTCGCCGGGATGCCGGAGGCCTCGGCCATCTCTTGATCGAACGCGATAAAGTACAGTTCTTTCGAAAACAAGAGAATGAGACCGAGCACCAGGATGCTCAACCCGCCGATGATGCGTAGCTCTTCATTCGTCACCGACAGGACACTACCGAATAAATAGCCGTACACTTCCGCGTTATACCCTTTCATGAGGCCGATGAAGAGAATGGCCAACGCCATCGTGGTGGTGTAGAGAATACCGATCGAGACATCCAGCTTCATCCGGCCTTTTTCTTCGACCCAGCCTGTGATCCACACGGTGGCAAGACCGAAGATGATCGCCAGTCCCAACGGCGGCCAGCCCATGAGATAGCCCAGCGCCACGCCGGCAAACGCCGCATGCGACGTCCCCGCCCCGACAAACGCCAACCCTCGCAGCACGACGAACACGCCGATGACGGAGCAGAGCCCCCCCACCATCGCCGCTGCGAGGAGAGAACGCTGCATAAAATCGTAGGTGAACAGTTCAAACATGGGACGGTACGGTCAATGATGGTGGTGATAATCTTCAACGATGAGGAAATCTTTCTCCGTAATCACCAGGTCTTTCCCGTAGACCTCACTGAGGATGTCAGGTTTGAGCACATCAGCGGGGGCCCCTGCGGCGAAGAGGCGGGTCTTGAGGAGCACGAGCCGGTCGACCCGTGAACGGATCATGTTGATGTCATGGGTGATCAAAAGCACGGTAAGGCCAAGTTCGTCGTGTAGATGCTCGACGAGCTCAATCACGTTATGCTGAGCGGTGATGTCGAGCCCTGTGGTCGGTTCATCGAGCAGGAGTACTTTCGGCTGTTGGGCTAACGCCCTCGCGATAAACACACGCTGTTGCTGACCGCCGGAGAGATGGCCCAGAGCCGTATCCTTATGGCTCTCCATCCCGACATGGGTGAGAGACTCGATGGCGATCTCCTGATCTTTCAGTCCCGGGCGTTTGAATAAACCCAATGCCCCATAACGACCCATCATAACCGTTTCAAGAACCGTGACCGGAAAGTTGCGGTCCACAACACCCTTTTGCGGGAGGTAACCGATCTTCGCCCGGTGGTGACAGCGCAATGCATCGCAGGCACAATCGAAAATATGGAGATGGCCCTCGACGGGAGCCATGAGGCCCAGTACGGCTTTACAGAGAGTAGTTTTCCCCGATCCGTTCGGACCGATGACGCCGACGAATTCACCTGCGTTGATGGAAAGACAAATATCCTTAAGCGCGATGACGCCGGGAAATCCAAACGACGCGTGGTCGAACCGAATGATAGGCTCGTGGGAGTCTGGCACGAAACCCGCTACTCCTTCCGGCGCTGAGTTGAGAACCCCCAAAGCCGCTCAGGGAAACTCGAGGGCGTTCGCCAATTGGAGCACATTATAGCGGAGCATGTCGAGGTAGGTCTCGGTCCCGGGCAGGCCTCCCGGTAACGTCGTCAGGACGACAACTCGCGCCTTGGTTTCCTTGGCAAGGAGCTCGGGAAGCTTTTGGCTGAGTTGAATTTCAGACACAATGACCTTGATTCGATCTTGTTTGATCTTACTGATCAGGGTTTGCAACTGAAGGGCTGAGGGCTCTGTGCCGGACTGCAGCTGAATGGTCGCAGCCACATCGAAACCAAAGCGCCTGGCTAGATAAGGCCAGGCAGGATGATGCGCGACGAACCGACGATCTGGCAACTGCTTAACCCGATCGGAGAGCTCTTTCCGGATCCGGTCTAACTGCTGAAGATAGACGGCTTGACGGTCTCGGAAATCAGTCGCATGAGCGGGGTCGGCCGCGATCAAGGCTTCGGTAATATGGCGCAGCATGATGGCGACGTTTTCTGGATCCATCCATATGTGAGGATTGCCGCCTGAGCCGGCCGTTGTTTCCCCTTGGTGTATCCCGTCGCGATGACCTCCATGGTCACGAATCAGGCCGATTCCTTGAGAGGTCGTGATGATGCGAAGCGACGGGCTTCCGGCGTTCTTCACCAGCGAGGACACCCACACTTCAAGCCCGATCCCGACCTCGAACAACAAACGGGCCTTTCGGACTGCGACCAAGTCGCTCGGTCTCGGTGAATAGGTGTGCTCGTTTTCATAGCCGTTCAGCAGAGACGTCACTCTGACATGGTCCCCTCCAATTTGTTGTGCGAGATCTTTAAGGACCGGAATCGTGACGACGATGTTGAGAGGCTCAGCCGGCGAAGCAGCAAGGACAGACGGTGCGACCATCAGGCCGATACCGACGAGAAGACACCAGAGGAGAAGGATGGACCGAACGATAAACATGGGCGAGGACGGTAACATCGGGTCCTATCGTTGTCAACGCAACGGTTTGCGGC
>JBDTSF010000408.1:0-2050 GCA_039931295.1 Nitrospirota bacterium
TATCGGCGTTTTCCCAAAACCTTTCACGTGTAACGATTCACGCTTCCTCAGATCGTCGCCTCTCGCAAAAACTTCGCTGATTCTTCCGGCGCCACAGGGTTGATGTAGAACCCTGTGCCCCATTCGAAGCCTGCCACATGAGTCACCTTCGGGATGATTTCGATGTGCCAGTGGTAAAAATCCCCGGTCTTCTCGTGGAGGGGAGAACTATGGAGGATAAAGTTATAGGAGGGTTTGGCAAGGACCTTGTCCATCCGTCGAAGCGCTTCGGAGAGAATCGGCGCCAGGAACTCAAATTGTATTGTCTGGCACTCTTCGAAGTAGCCGGCGTGGCGCTTCGGGAGAATCCACATTTCAAAAGGAAAGCGCGGGGCATAGGGGGCGACGCAGAGGAACTCGGGATTTTCCGCCACGATGCGATCGCCGTCAGAGAGGTCTTGCCTGAGAATATCGCAGTAGATGCAGCGTTCTTTCTGCTCATAATGGGCCCGGCACCCGTCGATTTCCTCCAATACGCTGGTCGGGATGATCGGCAAGGCGATGAGTTGGGAGTGACTGTGTCCCAGTGTGGCGCCGGCTGACGCTCCATGGTTCTTGAAAATCAGAATGTAACGGAACCGCACATCTTTCTTGAGATCGATCATGCGGTCGCGATAGGCCCACAACACGTCCTCAATCCGCTTGGTCGGCATGTCGGCCAGGCTTTCCTTGTGGTTGGGGGTTTCGATGATGACTTCATGGGCCCCGATCCCATTCATGCGATCATAGAGGCCGAGGCCTTGGCGGTCGAGTGTGCCTTCGATCTGAAGCGCGGGGAACTTATTCGGTACGACACGGACGGTCCAGTTCGGGTTATTGGGTTCCACTGGCTGTGGCCGATAGGCCATAATCTCTTTCGGCGTCAGTCGTTCCTGCCCCGGGCAAAATGGGCAGAGCGTTGCGGCCAATGGTCGAGCGGTTTGCACGGGAACGAAGTCGTGAGGTCGAGCGCTACGTTCCGTCGAAATAATGACCCATCGACCGACAATCGGATCACGTCTAAGATCGGGCATTTCCACCTCCAAACTCGTGAAAGGTAAAAGGTAAAACGTAAAACGTCAGATGTGAAATATCAGTCCTTGTCCCAGTGCTGGATCGTTTCACGTCTAACGTTTCACCTTTCACGCGTATAATCAGACTCGCCAAAGTTTTGCTTCGAACTCTGGACCTGGAACAATGAAGATCGCAGGCTTGTGGTGCGGATAACGTGCGATTTCCAAATGATGTTCCAATACCAGAATGGTCAAGTGAACTTCCTGTCCGGCTATGAGCTGTAGCTCCTTGAATGGCACAGCCAGTTCGATAATATTCTGATGACACATCGATTGATAGGAGCCGATCTCTTGCCAGGACCCGCTGGCTCGTTTCTGTGAAAGCACAAACTGGTTTGGTGCTGACGGCTCGAGTGAAAATGATAGGCGATAGAGGTGCTCGGGCGTCTGCATCTGTAGCTCGACCGTAAGCCCTGCCTGGCGTGGCCGTGATTGCTCGTCCGGATCGAGCCGGAGATACAGCTGGTCGAGACTCCAGCCAAACTGAATGTCGGTCCATATCCCTTCAGCCTTCCACATTGCGCCGAGCGGCGGCTGAGTCTTGATCCTGCCTGCTCCGCGCCATTCGAAAAAGTCTGTCACTTGTCCATCAATGGAGGGGGTGAGCGAAGCAAGCGGCATGGTCACGAGGTCTGCATCCGGCACAGCGCGGAGATGACAGATCGGCTGATTCAACTGCTCCGGTGGCGTCAGGCCCGCAATCGTCCACACGTTCCGAAGGTGGGTTCGAAAGAGCCGGTCGAACTCTGCTTTGTAGTCGGTATCGAAGTCGTCCCCATACCACCAGAACCAATCGCTGCCTTCGGCGGCATAGAGTTCGTCCCAGGCAGCTTGCGCGCGATCTGAGGGGAGAGAGGAAGAAATCTCCGCAAGGCGGTCTCGAGTCTGGCCCACCAGGTCCCATCCTCGATTGTCTTCCTGGTGGCCGATCCAGATCTTATAGTCCTGATTGATCCAGG
>JBDTSF010000409.1:0-5660 GCA_039931295.1 Nitrospirota bacterium
GCGGTCACTCCCCCACCGTCGCACACCAGCCGGCAGGGCGTGCGTCTTGGCAGACCGACACCCGTCAGTACCGGGGGGCGTCTGCGCACGCCGCAGGCTCGGGCCAACTATGTGCGGCAGAAGTTACATGAAATGGTCCGCCGGGCTCCCCAAGTCATGGTCAAGCTCGCCAAAGCGCCGAGCGGCATGCGGGGGATTTCGAACAACCTCACCTACATTTCACGGGATGGGCAACTGGAGATCGAAGATCAAGACGGCCAGGTGATACAGGGGAAGGAGGCGGTGGCGGATCTCAAAGCCGAATGGCAGCACGGTGGTGTGCCGGTGCCTGCTGACTCGACCAAACGCGATGCGTTTCATCTGGTCCTGTCGATGCCAAAGTTGACCGATCCACTGGCCGTCCAACGGGCGGCCCGCGACTTTGCCACGCGGGAGTTTGCGACGTATCAATACGCGATGGTCCTGCACACCTTCGAGACCGACCCCGACCCGAACCCCTCTCCCCACCCGCATGTGCATTTGACGGTGAAGGCCGCCGGCTTCGACGGGCACCGCTTGAATCCGAGAAAGGTCGATCTCCATCGCTGGCGAGAGGAGTTTGCCGAGGCGTTACGGGAACAGGGGATTGAGGCGACGACCACGAGCCGGCTTCATCGCACGACGCACGAGCGATGGAGGGTCCAGCATCTTCGCGATCCCACCACGAAGGCCACGCATCTTGCGCGTACACACCAGCAGACGCCCCCACCGAGGAGGCAACGCGAAGTCATGCAGCACTATCAGCAGGTCATGAAGACGTTGGCCACATCCGACCGAGGAGACGACCGCCAGGTAGCGGCTGATCTGGTGCAGTATCTTCGTGAGCGAGGCCGCACCTCGGAGAGAGACAGGGGACGACCGCAAGAACGGGAATAGGCCCGCGCATAGATCATTCCGTGCGGGACGTGACCCAGGCGTCGCCCATCTCGAAGGCTTCGGTCACGTGGACCGCGCACTCCGTCTGTCCCCTGTTGGAGGTAACGAGGGGACAGTGCAGACTACGTTCCCTCTGTCATGGGTGAGAGGCTGAGTCGCGTCCCAGTGTGACCCGTGTGCGGCGTCGGCTCTACGGACTGAGCGGGGGTGACAAGCCTCTTTACGACCTCGCGTAGGTGCGTATCCGTATCACGATGAAGCGGCTGGAATTGGTATCAGGTAGGCAGTGGTCATTCCTGACATACCCGCCCCAACCGTACAGATATCGACAAAGAGGATATCGAGGAGGTTTGAATGGTCCATGACTCCCGCGGTCGTCATTTAGAGCGGGACGCGTCGTCCAGTGTTGATCATCATCGTGCCGCCCCTTTTTCTAGCTGATCGTTTGCTCAAAGGGTAGCTCCTCGGTGGCTTCCCGTATTGTGATCGGAGGGCCAGGAACCGGCGACGGATTGGGCGGTCTCGGCGGTACAGGTTCAGGAAATGGAGGGCCAGGAAATGGGGATGGATCAGGTGGTAACGGAGGGTCGGGTGTAGGATTCGGATCAGGCAACGATAGCCAATCTATGGGTTTCGCCGTAATCTGCAAGGATATTCCAACTCCTTTTGCAATCTCAATCGCATGATCCGGTCGTTTCACGGGGGCAATACGCCCAAGAAATGCGAGCTCACCTTCGGGGTTCCAATGCCAGCCGTTCAAGGAGGACACGAGCTGCGCTGTTCCCCCATAGAGTTTCGGCGAACCCTTCTCCGACAAGGGTACAACCTGGGAAATGTTCATCGGACTGCTCCTTTCATCAGTAGCGGATTTCGCCGGTCGAAGTGCTACGACCACCCGGGGCCACACGGATCGTTGTCCGGATAGGTCAAGAACCCGCATGACCATTTGCCGGAATTAAAGACGACCATCGAAACATCGCCCGCAACTCCGTTTCGGTGCTTATTAGGGGTTACGTTGTGCATTCATTCCCGAGCACCTGGTTTCTTTTGAGGGTTCGCTCCATCCGGGGGATGAATCCCTTCGCGTGGGCCAGGCATCATATCGGGATTCGTCGGCATGTTTGGATCGACGTTAGGCGGCTGTATGGAGCCCCGTGGATCTCCGCGCTTCTCCGGCACGTGTAGAATACCCGGATCAATAGGAGGCGGGGGAGGGGGCGGGGTGCGAGATTCTGACGGCCTCTTCGGAATCATGTCAGGAGTTGGGGCGCCGCTCTCAGACTGTGGGGTTAGCGGAGAAACGTCGAGAGCGAAGGCGACTGTCGGAAAGAAGGTCAGAATCGTGGCGGCCACAATCCGAGCAACCTTCTCAGACCGCTTTCTTAGAGAAAATAGTTGGGAAACCCCGTCACATCGACAATTTGACCAAGCCATAGTCACCTCGTTATCCACGATGATGCAGGGTGTTTGTTACAAGCCGACTACCGCTTGCCGCTGCACCCCATATGGTCGCAGCGACAAGGGTCCCCTGTTTGTGCCTCTCGGCAATCGTCCGAACAAAATTCTTTGCCGGGCTCCACTGGACAGGTACAGCGCGGGTTCGCACATGGTTTTCGTTCCATGGTGTGCTCCTAATTTGCAGGTGAGTTAATGGATCACCAACTTCTGTAATCATGCCCTAGCTCGGAAGTCCGGTCTGAGCAATACTGCTCACTGTCGTTGTGCTGTTGAAACCCAATCCTTCTCCCGTCCAGAGACTGATTTACGTTTGTGCACTGGCCGGAAC
This sequence comes from Nitrospirota bacterium, assembly GCA_039931295.1. Classification (GTDB taxonomy): domain Bacteria; phylum Nitrospirota; class Nitrospiria; order Nitrospirales; family Nitrospiraceae; genus Palsa-1315. Next base: position 2,702 of record JBDTSF010000409.1, read on the forward strand.
AATAGGCCGGGAGGCGAAACCCGCGGTCGCTGCCTCCCTTTCGTAGGCGGTATATCGCGCCTGCTCGTACACCCGGAGATAATCTTGCGCCATTCGTTCCACGCTGAACCGCTGCTCAAACACCTCGCGACATCGTCGCCGGTCGATTTCTGGAATATGTTGAATAGCCGCCGTCATCTCCGCGAGCCCTTCACAGACGAATCCCGTGACGCGGTCCTCAATGATTTCAGGAATGGATCCACGTCGATACGCCAGCACTGGGGTACCGCAGGTAAGTGCTTCAATCAACACGACACCAAACGGTTCCGGCCAATCATAGGGACACACGAGCGCCATGGCCTGACCCAAAAAGTCGTTCTTTTCAGTGTCCGTGATCTCACCGAGATACTCGATTAAGGGATGAGAAAGCAGCGGCTCAATTTCGGTCTGAAAGTAGTTCTGATCCGCCGGATCAATCTTCGCCGCAATCCGCAGGGGAATTCCGACTCGCTTTGCGATCTCAATCGCATGATCCGGTCGTTTCTCAGGAGAGATTCGCCCCAGAAATGCAAGGTAGCCTCCGGGGTTCGAATGCAAGCTGTACAGATCCCTTGGCAGACCATGATAGACCGTGGCTTGCCAATTGCCCCATGAGACAGGTTTCCGTTGGGCATCCGAAATCGACACGATAGGGATTTCCCTATACTCACGAAACACCGGCATCAGTTTGGGCAGATCGAGTCGACCGTGAAACGTGGCCACCGTCGGGGTGGGATTCCGCCGTCCGAGAGGAAAGCCAAGGTAATCGAGATGGGAGTGAATAATGTCGAAGTCGGCGTAGTTGCCCAGGGCACGTTCCATCAGCATCGTCATGGATGTGTCTCGGTTGAAGTTCCCTGTATGCAACCGCAGGGCGCGAGTGCAAGTCGGTTCCAGGTGCGCCGTCGTGACAGAATCACCACTCGCGAACAGAGTCACCTTATGACCGAGCCGAACCAGTTCTTCGGTCAGAGTAGGATACGACCCGCTCCGTTCCTCCATAAAGTTTTGGCGGAACGCTCTCCCAAAACGGTGCAACTTGGGCTATTCTCATAACTAATCCTTTCATCCAGGGGTATTTGAGGGGTCACAAGGACCAACCGTCTCTGAACGTGAGTGTAGTACGCTGACACAGTAATGCCACTAGGTGTCTACCTAGGTCCCATCTGATTGGGTAGAGTAAGGACGACGAGCCACCTCCAACCACAATGATGTCCTGCTACAGATAGTTGGTTGCTGACCCTACCGATTTACGTGAAACTATATTGCAAGCGGGTTCGCTAGGGACCTCACCAGTATGAAGAGGTCGGCTTCCGCAGTATGCTGCAAATAAATGAACACATCTGGTTTGGGAAAATGGGCGAGGATGAAATTCAGAAAGATATCTGTCAGGGAAAACAATGGCGACAAACTTTACCGCTCGTAGGCCAATGATCACTGCAGAACACAAGCAGTATGGTATTTTACTCGAATCTACTGAAGACGAACCGTTGGGGGTTCTCCCACATGAATGCATCCACATTAAAGAGGTTTGCGCTGTTGCTTCTCTATTATTACCCCGCAGACTCAAATTGGGGAGGCTCTGCGGCGTATGAGGGCATATGACGTCGGCGGTTTCGTAGTCTGTGATGGAAGTGATCTTGTCGGGACGCTGTGCGATCGAGACATAATACTGGCAAATGCATCACCCTCGGAAGCCGTTGATAAGATGATCATGACTCTCGATCAGTCCTATTGCTTCGAAAAGCACCTATTTATAGACGCCCAAGTGATCATGCGCGTTCGTAGATTGAACGCCCTCCCCATTAGGGATTTGAGTGGACGTCTCTGCGGGATAGTCACAAGGCCTCTTGGATAACTGCAGTTGAGGCCACCGCCCGGAGGATCACTATTATGTTGTTCATTCTAGGTCCGTTATTAATAATCTTTTGGCTGTCCTCGGCCTGGTCGGCTGACATCATGCCTGAGCCAAAGTCCCCAGGAAAGCCTGTGCCCCTAGAAAAATCAGGCCCGCACCCTCTTCAAGAACCCGGCACTCCCCCCCCATCACACATAGATTCCGGTATTGAACGGCGCCCCCAGACCATTCCTGACCCGCAGTCAGCAGTCGTGCCTCCTAATGTCGATCCTAAAATGACGATTGATCCTGAAACGTCTCCTCCTGCCATGGAGAAACCGGAGACAAGTGACTCTCAGGAACAACCTAGAAAACCCCTTACTCGTTGAGCGGGGTTGTGTGTCTGCATGTCGGAGATAGAAGAATAAAGTGGAGAACAGAGCAGCCAAACCAGCTTGGCATCTATTGGTTCAAGGGTCGCGTATCGGGGACAATCTTTAAGCGTGAGGTCTTTGGGCCTACAATCGTTGAACTTGTCGGAGAAGGCCCTAATTTCAGGGTTGGATTATCACGAGCGAATACTCATTCACCATTAGCGAATTGAAAGGCCAATGGGCAAGGCCGCTGGAGCCCCCTGCATAATCGCTATGAAACCGACTAGCGCACCTGCTGGTGCAGAATCTGCCTGGACAAATAGTATTTACGGCGGGGGTATTACTCGGGAAAGGAGCAATCATGAAATGCGGAATACGTGAGTTGATGGTCGCGGTGCTTGCTCTCCAGATCTCTCTCGTCAACATCGTAACTGTATCAGGTCCGACAGATCCTCTACCGCCAAAACCTGTTCCCGCCCCTCCGCCGACACCGTCACCAAACCCTCCTGAACCGAAGCTGCCGAATCAGGTTCTGCCTCTGACCTATCAAGGAGACTTATGACCGTGAAAATTGTTGTTCTGCTCATACTACTCAGTGCCCCCTCCATGGCAATAACAATGGCAGCATCGCCGGAGGCTTCGGAACAGGGTACGCATGTCATCGCTGGGACGCTCGAAGCGCTTGATATGTCGAAGATGACCGGGAAACTCAAAACGGATCTAGGACAGA
>JBDTSF010000410.1:0-2612 GCA_039931295.1 Nitrospirota bacterium
TCTGTCTCGCTCACTTTACTGCTGCGGGATACGTCACCCTTGGTCCGACTTTTTCATTAGCGGCCGTCCTCCGACTCGCCGCCGACGCACCCGCCCCCTATTTTCTCCCTCGCCTGCGTGACGAGGAAGTCCGTGGCCTCTTTCCCCGAGTATCTGCCTTTTTCTGTGTTGCCTGTCGGGTGATCGAAATCGAAACGGGGGGCGTGGGTTGGGTGGGAGGACTGCCCATCTTTCTTCCTTCTCGTATCGACGATGGAATAAGCTGATTGTCCACCCGATGGACACAGCGTGGTTGGTTCCGACCCTCTTGATCATAATAATGATGCCACCACTTGACTGCCTGCCAAATTGCCTCGGGGCAACTCGACCGGCTTTCCAATCCGGGAGTCAGGTCGTGGCCGAGAGCGCTGAAGATGATTTCCAGCATCGCTGACGATGGAACCCCATATCCTTCCAACAGGGGATTGCCTGCGCGTCCAGCTCCCCACACAAAGGCCAACCAACGGACGATCAATTCCATTGCGTCGAGCGAGGTCCGCTGCTTTTGGAACTGAATGAATGTCCGGTTGATCTCCTCCCATGTCAGCTTGTCGCTGCTCGGAATGCCGAGCAGCGCAATGTTCGGATACCGTGCACGATCACGATAGTGTTGAATAGAACCATACTGCAGCCCATTGGTCGAAACCGGATAGTGAAATCCACCTTGAGGCTCCAAAGAGATTTCGTACACTCGAGACAACTGTTTTGGATGGATCAGGACGACATGTGACCAACTACTGGGCGTCATATCATGCCGGATGTGAGCTTGTGCGACTCGAAGCCGGAACGATACGGGATCCGTGCCCCCGAACAGCACAAGCCGTACCAACTCCTGAGATTTGAGCGCGTCACCAAATTGAGAGATCAAAGTCTGAGTGGCGCGCCCAAACCAGTCCAGATTGTCTTCGCCACCTAGCCCTGGAAGGGACTGCACACCTTCCCATTCTCGATTGGTCCGTGCCGGAGCTATCGGAAGCATAGATTCCTCCTCTCAAAAAGGACGCAAGCGCAACGGTCCCACTGTGATCGGTTGACGCACGTGAGCCTCTTCATGGATCGGATAATATGTCACGCCTACGTCGACGCCATGTCCTGCACGCGTGAACGATAACAGCACCACTTGATCGCCCGGTTGGCCATACAATTCATTTGATTGATACCGTTTATCGAACACCTGCATGGCGAGAAAGTCCGGCGGTGTGTCCGGATTGGAGTGACGAGGCCATGGATCTGATTTGCCAAACAGACCTCCGAAAAACCCTCCAACCATCTTCAGCTGATCAAACCCAACCGAACTCACCAACGCGCTGGGTGACGAGATGACCTCATAGAGGGCGTCGCGCCCTGTCTTGACGTCAACACTTTTCGCGACTCGTCCCCAATGAACATCTCCTGTCAGACAGAGTATCGGTCGTCCACGATCCGGAATCGACATGAGCATGCGAATAACTTCCGGATAGTCTGCATAGTTGGAAAGAGAATAATCCACCACGCTGCCTTTCAGGCTTCCCACGGGTTCATCGTAGAGCGACTGGCCTGTGGCAAAGACACCGAACAAACCTTCCTGAGACACGCGATTGCACCAAGCTTGCATGGCTTGCACCGCCTGTGGCGTCATCGATCGACTGCGATTCTCCGATCGTTGACTCCGCGAATCGGCCAAGAAAAAAGAAAGCGGGGGAATGTCCAGTATGAATGGGTCACCGAGCTGCAGAGGAGCAGGAAGCTGGAATCCCCGATACAGCATTTCAGCAGCGGTACGCCAGCGCTCCCGGCCCGCAGCAGACTGCGTGTTCCCGACCACGAGGCTATCATGTGGTGCGTTATTCCAGTACTCATGATCATCTGGAATGCTGATGCAGGGAGCTGAGGACAAAATTGCCTCTAAGCCGCCAGGCCCTCGCCAGTTTTTCACGTAGTACCGTTCGAACCAATCGGCCAACCACGTCGTATCATCTTTGTAATCAGTGAGTGTGGGGAGGTCTAAGTACACTTGGTCTCCGAGCAACAATGTCAGATTCGGACGAAGCGTACCTTTCAGCTGGCCAATGACCGCACTGACGAGCTCACTGCGATCTTCCGGCTGATAGTAACAAGACACGAGCAGCACGTGAAACGGCTTGCTCGAATCGGTTGGGAGCTGATTGGGTAAGGTCTGCACCTCAATTGAAGCCTGTTGCACCCCCGACTGTGCCTTCACCGTGTACACGCTCTCAGGCTGTAAGCCTGTGAATTCATATACGCCCGCGAAGGCTCGCGGTGAAGTTACCGGTACGAGTTCTGCTGAGCGCACGGAATGAAGGTCGGCAATGGTCGTGGGCGTGATAGGCGTACCGTTCAAAAACCACTGGATCGGTGGCGGAGTAGCCACTCCAAACACGCCAATCCAGATCTGTAAGCGATCCCCCGCAGTCTGATTCGCCGCCATAGCCGGAACCGGTCGAGGGTACAGTCTGATGTCCATTTCGATCCCTCCCCTTCTATCGACCGACGGACTGGGCGTTCAGGAAGTGGCATGAAACGACGATAGGCTAGGCTATGGAAGGATACGTGTCAACCACTTGATCGAGAAA
>JBDTSF010000411.1:0-3673 GCA_039931295.1 Nitrospirota bacterium
CGGACCTTTTCCATCGATGGGAAGGCGTCGCGAATCATACGGGCGAGCGTGACCTCCAGTTCGGTCGGCGCGCCGTAACTGGTTCCGCGTGCGGCAGCCTTTTTAATCGCGTTGATGACCGAGGGAGCGGCATGGCCCAAAATCATCGGGCCCCATGAGAGCACATAGTCGAGGTAGCTGTTCTGATCGACGTCGTAGAGGCGGGCGCCTTTGGCCCGTGCAATAAACCTGGGTTGGCCTCCGACGGAACGAAACGCACGCACTGGACTATTCACGCCTCCGGGAATCACGTGCTGCGCGTCGGCAAACAGTTTGGCGGAATGAGTAGTTTTCATGATGGGTGCGCACAGTACCATGCAGTCGAGTCTTGGTCAAGAACGAGAAGGCGCATGCGGGTGATACAGCGAGCAGGGTTCAAAAACGTCAGAAGAGATACACATAACAGCATTTTTTGATACAGGTGGTGTGGCTGCGAGGCAGGGACTTTTCGTAATCCCTTGTAGACATGCCGATTTAAGTGACGAGTCGATTGCGGCCTGACTCTTGCTCGGATCATGGGGGTACAAGTCGAAATTCTAGACAGCCACCTAGGGATTCATCGATGAAGATTATCTGTTCATGGTGCCGGCAGGAGGGGAAAGCCGCGCTCGTGGGCGAGAAAGCCCCGCTTGACGATGCAAGGGAAACACATGGGATTTGCGTGGTTCATCGCCACCATATTGAAACCCGGTTGCGGACATCGCTTCATACGGATTCCTGCTCTGGAGTTTCGACGAGATGGTCTTTCGCGCTTTTCCGCAAATGGAGAGGTGCACTGAACGTAGCGAAGAAGATACGCCCGTAGGATAGGCGCATCTTCTTGCCGATCTGTTGGAAGACGCGCTCGTGTTTATCCCTGAAACATTTTGAGCAACTGATCGATCCCGCCGGATTCAATCTTGCCGTTCGGCGTCACCTTATCGATCACGTTGGGTAACAAGCTAGACAGTTGTGTACTTGCGGCCTCGGGTGAGACACCGGCCTTGCTTGCAAATTGGCTCAAAAAATCGCTCCCCAGGCCCTGCTTGATCTGATCCGGTGTGATGGGCAGATTTTGTCCTGTGCTCACCCAGGAGTTCACAACGTCGCCGAGTCCGTTCTTCTGAAATGCTTGGACAATGCCGGCCAATCCCCCCACACTGCTATTCTGACCGAGCAAACCCGTGAGAGCCTGTAAGAGAGGGTTCTGTCCTGCCTGGCCGCCCATCGCCCCACCGACTGCTTGCCCCAATTGATCCATGAGTCCCATTGGTGATTCCTTTCCTCACCTGATGTTGAAAAATACCGCCGTATTGTCCATGTGCTGCGATCTTATCGGCGGCCTGTTAAACTGCCCTACGAGCGTTGACCTATGATTCGACCAGAGCCTCTACCGTAATCGAATGGCAGGTCCGTTATCAATCGATGCTAGCCTCGCGAAGGTTTCCGTTTAGGCTGCGGCTGTCGCGCATTCGGCTTCCGATTTGGTTCTTCCTTGATTTCTTCCATCCCCCAGTGAGTCCGCTTCGCTTTTTCACGCTCGGATACGGCAAACAACACGTGAAATGGAATCGCTCGTCTCGCGCCCATTCCCGCCTGTCCGCTTCCCCAGGCTTCCCCCGCATCGCGCAAGATCTCAAGAAAGGTTTCGTACTCTGCATCGTCGTTGGCTAATACATGGATTGCATCGGTGATGAGCAGGATATAGCCCTTGGCCGGCAGCCATTCCAAATCAGCCAGGCATTCCTCGAAAGCGTCCCAGTTATGACCGAAGTAGTCAGGGAATTCCAACGCCTGTGCGAATTCCGTAAACAGAGCTGCCCGTGTCTTGCAGTGACGGCCGTTGATGACCTTCAGCGCCAACCCAGCTGGTGCGCGGATGAGCGATTTGACGGGCTGTCCGTCTGTGACCGTAAGCAAGGAGGTCCAGGGGGCCTTCGTCGATTGGAGATAGGCGGTCAACATCGGTGTGGATTTCGGAGTCATGGCGGCTCATTCAATGGGATGAACGTTCGGTAGTGGTTGCCGGTATAGTAGGCCTTTCCCGTATCTTGTTCGATGACGATTCGCTCTGCGTCCCGCGAACGTCCACGTACCTTGGGATTCACATCGTACTCGCGATAGTGGCCTTGGGGAAGCCGACGCTCGCGATTTTGAAACTCCCTGCCGCCGATATATCCAGGGAGGGCTTTGCCCCCATGCTTCTGAATTGCCTCCAGCAGGTCTTTGGCTTTTTGTAGGGGCTCCTTCGCGTCTCGATGCGATCGTCGATCAGGTGGCGGCGTGGTTGTGGTATCGCGAAGTACCGGCCCTGCGGATTGAACAGTCGGGACAGAGGACGGTTGGACGGCTGGTTCAGGAGACGATCCTCCATCGAAGCACGCTGTGAGGCTGCCCAGCAACAGCCCGCAAAGAACAACGAGTATTCCATAGATCTTCCAGGCTCGATCCATAGTATCCCGTTCGAGTCACGAGGCGAGAGAGCGCACAGTACGAATCCTAGCACGCATGATCTCGAAGGATCAACGAACAGGAGAGGCGTGGGCACTTGAGCCGTGCCTTGTTGCTATCATTCATTTGTCAGCGTAGCATCCAGCGTATTCTTTGGGTTGAGGATGTGTTTCAGTCCGGTATGATGGTCGCGTACGCCAGGACGAGCCAACGAGGTGCAGATTGGAATCCGCCGCAGACCGGCTTGAGTTTGTGACAGTCGAAGGGCTCCTGGCCTATGGAGAGATGCTGGCGCGCCGCACTGCCGGTGAGGGAATTGCGTTCCCACCCATCCCAACTTCCTCAGTCGATCGACCACAGCGAACCCGTGACGCTATGGAGAAGATCATGTCGTTTGCGCACGGAGCGCAAGGGGGCTTTCCTGGGGCAGAGGAGTATCGGACTGCTCGTCGCGCGCTGATCGAAGACGGTTGCCGGGGGGACGAACTGGTGTTTTTTGCCGCCTGGAATGTTCTCCTCGCAGCAGGCGAGTTGGCTCCGCTCCTCCGTATGCCAATCATGTCAGTGCAGAAGCCGGCGCATCGTCGGCCGGTGGCAATCGTACCGCGCGCGCAACTGACGCCGCAGTTGGTCGAGGATCGTATCGTGCTGGACTTGGGCGAGGATCGGTTTTGGCTCTTGCCGCGCGATTTAACCGGTCGCACGCTTCTGTTCACGATGCGTCATGGTATCTCACGCATGGAGAGCAGCACCTATCGAGTCGGGCGCCGCTTCGCGAACGTGCTGGATCCTGAGCGAGGCGTTCCCAAAGCCGACGCAGTCGGTGCAGCCTTGGCCCGGATGCTAGGCGTGGTCGGACAACAATTGGACTTCCTGCACATTCACAACTATCTCGATCCGGGCACCTTCGTCCATCTGGTAAGTCAGAGCCCCAATACGCGGCAATTGTATGAGCGGGTGACCGCGGCGATGATGCAGGCGCAGGCGCACCATGCTGAGGCACTCCCACCCGCCTGCGATCCCGCCTTAGACTCCCAGGATTTCGGATGGGTCACAGGTCTGGAGAAGAAGGTGGAGGCCGAGGAGGCCGCAAAGGCATTCGGCGTGGATGTACCGACGGCCAAGCGTCTCATCAAACATCCCCTCTATAGCTACCCGGGCGGACATTCCTTCTTCGATGTCTATGTGGATATCGTCGATGGCT
>JBDTSF010000412.1:0-3282 GCA_039931295.1 Nitrospirota bacterium
GCCTGCTGGTACGGCACGAGCCGTCGCGTCTCGTTCACGGAGAGAAACTGCAGTTCCTGAACGGTTTTTGCCGCGCGGACCTGCCCTTCGAGATGCGTGAGGGCCGCGAGGTGGATCAGGGTGGTCAGTTGCTGCGTGGTCGGTTCGGTGGTCGCGGCCATGACGTTACGGTTGCCTCGATGTAAATTGCGCCGTGCCGCTCATCCCGGCCAGCACATCGTCCGGCAGCTTACCGAAGGTGCCGATGACCTTGATCGTCTGACTCGCCGAATCCACGTTCGCACCGATCTCCTTGACCTTGGCCGCATACTCATGGTGCGTTTCATCGACGGTGAATGTGAAGGGGGATTTCCGTTTCAGCCACGCTAACGACGATGAGGGCAGCACCAGCTCGATTTCGAGACTCGTGTCGTCGAGTAGGCTCAGGAGCTTGTCGTTTGGAAAGACATTTTCATGCTCGTTGACCATGACCCCGACAATGCGGCCTGAAAAGGGGGCTGCGATGTGGCAGCCCTGCACGCTGATCTCGGCAATCCGAATCGCAGCATAGGCCTTCTTCGCTTCGGCTTCGGAGATTTCCAAATCCAACGTACTGACCGCCTTGAGTTTGGTGAGTTCTTTGTTGTTCTGAAATGTTTTGTCTTTCGCCTCATGTTCCGCCGCCGCCACAGCTAACTCCGCGCGATACTTGTCACAATCGATTTGCACCAGCGTGCTCCCCATTTCAAATCGCTGTCCTTCTTTAAATGGCACCTGACTCACACGGCCTTGAATTTGAGCATAGAGCACGGCCTGTGTCGCGGCTTTGACCACGCCGCGCATGACCCCATTTTCCAATCGCATGACGTGCGACGGTCGCTCACCTTTCGGCCAACCCGCTTGAGGACCCACGACCACCATGGCAACCAATAACAATCCGAACACCCCTCTAGCGCGCCAAAGATGCCGCATGATTGTCCGCCCTCCCTTCTTCGTCGGACGCCCTTACAGGGATGAACTCCCAGATATTCCGAAGGGTCTCGGTCAGCTGTGGGACCGTCTGGCCTCCGATGCCATTCGGCACGACGTCTTGTCCCAGCGATGCCATCAACGTGGCATACGCTGTTTCTACGCCGGATTGTGCGCTATCCATTCGCACTTCGGCGAGCACATCGTTGACCCGTTCGCGGATGAGCGTGAGGTCGCTCGTGCTGCGCGTGAGCCACAAATTCTTCGTATAGTCCGTGATGGCTGTTTGCGTATCGTGGTAATTCTTCGCGTTCTCGTACTCTTGTTTTGTTTGGGCAAACTGGACGGCCCCCACATGCACTTCGGTCAGGATGGCCATGGTCAACGCCATGCTTTGGGCATCCAGGACTTCACGCTGAGCGTCCACTGCTTTCAACTTGGCGGGAGTACGAAATGCCGAGAGTAAGTTGTAACTCGCCTGAGAGGCATAGCCCAGCCAGTTTTGGTTGAACAAAAAGCTGTTGCTGTTGTAGTACCCGCCTGCGCTGAGCCTCAGGCTGGGAAACAACTCGAGGAACACCGCCCGGGCCTCCTTGGCGTTGATCCGCTTTTGATAATCGATCGAGCGCAACTCTGCCCGGAACAGCAACGCCTGTTGTTCCATGCTCTCGGTATCCAGATTGACGGTCGGTAGCATACTTGTCCTCATCGGTACCGCGAGTTCGTAGAGCGCCCCCGGCGGCAATCCCATCATCGAGGCCAGTTGAGTTCTCGCAGTACTGAGTTCACGATAGAGCCGCTGAACCTCTCGCTGGATATTGAGTAAATCACGGCGGTAGTTGAGCGGGGTGAGCGGAGACTGGAGCTTCATGTCGACGATCTGCTGAGCGCTCTCTAATGCCTTTGGCACAGATTCGTTGAGAAACTCTACCCGATGAAGCACACGCTCGGCACTGACTGCCCGCCAATACGCACTCCGAACATCCTGGGCCAGCCGCACGGCAATTCGACGCTTTTCTTCCTCCGCGATCATGACGTTGTCTGCGGCCTGCTGCGCACGCACGAACGACAACCCAAAATCCAACACATCCCAACTCAACGCCAAATTTCCGGACGTGACGTTCTTCTCGGAAGAGGTAAACGCCTCCACCGCTTGGCGGCCTGTCACAAGCGATTGCCCCACACCGCCGGTAAAGTTATTACGTCCATCGAACCCGGCATTGGCCGACAGCTGCGGCAGCAAGGAATAGTGCGCGACATTAAGCTGTTGGTGAGCCAATTGCGCCTGCATAGCCTTCACCTTGGCATCCAGGTTGTATTTCAACGCCCGAGCGATGGCTTCGTAGAGATTAATCGGGCCTGAAACCGGCTCCTGAATGGTCGTCACAGTCTGAAGATCCTTCGTCGCTCGTGTTTGTACGTCTTGCATGGTCAACACGTACGGCTTGACCATGCACCCGGTGAGCATCAGCAGAGTCCCCATCGCGACCGCTACGCGTTGGACCATCATCGTCGTCACATTCCAGACCAGTAAGATGAATGCGTATCATCCGTAAGGCGGAGATCGAGCCCCTGACTTCGGAGTCCATGACTCACCTGTCATATCGGCTAGATTAGGGAAAAACTGAACGGAACGGGAAGAGATGGAGCAGGACCGGGAGGGTAGAGGACAATCCGAATATGTTGTTCGAAACAGGTCACGAGGGAGAAGATCGGTCACCTAGGCTCACGTCGCTGCTGAACCATGGGTTATTGCGACAATACTCCTCGCCTTGGTTACACGATTCACTCATGAATTCTCATTGTGGAATGAAGGCAAGAGTTTTGACCGCGGGTCCGTAGATAGGCAAAATCTGCCACCGCCAGGGGTAGATTGCCGAACTGAACCTTGATCTGCGTCACGTTCCGATGGGGCAGGGCAAGAAGGCGCTCGAAACCGCCCAGCTCATGCATAACCTCTAACGACGACCGCGCACGAAGCAATCCTTCAGATGATCGTTCACCAGCCCAGCAGCTTGCAAATAGGCATAGACGATCGTGCTGCCGACAAAACGAAAACCCCGCTTCTTGAGATCTTTCGACAATGCGTCGCTTTCAGGGCTCGTGGCGGGAACTTGCGACATACGCGCCCAACGATTCACTTGCGGCTTCCCACCGACACACTGCCAGACGTAGCGATCAAACGAACCGAACTCTTCTTGGACCGTGAGAAACGCCTGCGCATTGGTCACCGCCGAGTCGATTTTGAGCCGGTTGCGGATGATGCCGGGATTCTTCAATAGCTGGGCTTTCTTTTTCGCCGTGAATCGCGCTACTTTCTTCGGATCGAACCCC